>JAIROO010000266.1 GCA_031257535.1 Deltaproteobacteria bacterium | reverse complement strand
AGGAAAAATCACGTAGCTACTTTTTTTTTAGGGTGCTCCTTAGGAATATAGGACTCCACTTTAAGGATAAACGGTTTAAGGTCAATGGTCAATATCAAAAAATTACCATGTAGTATTAAAAAATTTTAAAATTTTGGAATTTTTAGGGGAACTTAAAAAAAAAAGGGCGACGTCGCTAAAAAAGGCGAAAATAACCGACGGCCCTAAGGCCGTCGGCGCGAATTGACCCGGCTAAGAAAAAGACCTTAGATTGACAGGCCAAGCTTGTGGGCGAACTCTTTCGAGTCAAAGGGCGCCTTGCAAAGATAGCAGTGGCTGGCGTTCCGTAACTCAGGGATACTAAAAAACTCAAGTTCCTGGCCGCATTTGGGGCAGGGGCCAGTAATGAGCATGGTCTGCTCTTTCATGCAGTCAGGACTATCTTCGATCTCCACCATTAGACGCTACCTCCAAACTTTCGATAAAACATAATAAAGGGGTAAGGATTCAGCTTTTTTGGAGTTAATTCTCTGGCCAGCTGAACCAGGGCGTATCCTTTTTAGGGGAATGTTATTACAATATTATCTATGATTTGTTCTCTTTAAAAGTAAGCTATTTAAAGCTCTTGTTTTATAAGTCCTCGTCTAGACTAAATAACATTAAAGATACGGTAAACTTGGTACTGTAAATTATTTTACGCGTAAATTAGTAAAAAACGTCAAAGCTACTCTAGAAGACGATATTTAAAATCAAGCGAATCGGTTCGATTCGCTTAGCGGGTCTTAGAATATATTTTTTATGATTTAAAACCAAATAAGGAGCTGAGCGATAAAAAAAAGAAAAGTCGCCCGAGCGGAGGCGCTTTTTAGGTGGCGAACCCATTGGGAGACGTTTTTTGGCCTAAAACGCGACCGCCCTAATCGCGCGCGGAGCTTAAAGCCTTAGGCCTCAAAGAGGCGACCCCCGTTAAGGGCGCGACCGCTGAAGAGCCACCTCCTAAGAGCCACCTCCTAGAGACGCCAAGATGGTCAACCTCTAGTTTTATAATAATAGATCAAAGCCCGACGAGTCAAGAAGCCTAATCAATTTAAAGCTAAACTGAAATATAGATAATTATCGCCAATATTAAATTTTGAGAAAAAATTATAAGGTAAAAACCCTATTTTAAAGGGTATTTAATGGTTTTTTTAAAAAGCCAAAAACTACAGGCGCGTTAAAATAGCTAAAGTCTTAAAAAATTTATAAAAATCTCGTCTTGAATTCCCCTGGGGCTCACGTTATAATAGAAAATTTCAAAGGGGCGTGGTCGTCCGAATTTGACCTAAAAAATAGGGGCCTAAAAGATCCGCGCTTATAAGGCCACTTTCGTTTAATCAATAAACTATTTTTTTAATCTACTACTTTTTCATTCTTCTTTTTTGCTAAAAGAACCTATTTGGAAAGCCGCGTGACCACTCGTCTCATCATAGATCCCCTGGCCAGTAGTTTTCGGGACCTTACTTTAGCGGCCGAAGCTCTCTTAGACGGCGGTCTCATCGCCGGGCCGACCCAGTCCTACTACGCCTTCATGGCTTTGGCCGACAAACCCAAGGCTTTAGAGCGTTTAAGCCAGCTTAAGTTTGGCCGCTCGCCGGACCAGCCTTTTTTGCTCTTAATCGACTCTAACCAAAGGGCCGCCTGTTACGCCCGCGAGACTAACGAGACGGCCCGCCTTTTGATGGCCCATTTCTGGCCCGGGCTTTTGACCATTTTGTTTCTGGCCCACACTGGCTTAAACTCTTTACTTTTAGGTAAAGCCAACACCGTGGGTTTACGGGTCGAGGGCTTATCTTTGGTCAGGAACTTAATCCGCATGGTCGATAGAGGGCTTACGGGCACGAGCGCCAACCGCCACAAGTCGCGGCCGCCAACCACGGCCGGGGAGGTAATAGAAGCCTTTGACGGCCAAATCGATCTGATTATCGACGCCGGCCAGACCTTAGGTCAGGCTTCCTCAACCATTGTCGACGTGAGCGGACCCGAGCCTTGGATCTTTCGGGCCGGGGCGATCCCGCCCGAGGATGTCTTGGCCGTTTGTCCAAATTTAAAGTTTTCCTGACCAACATTTGAGGATTTTATGGAAGCTCTCGACTTTCTAATCCAATGGATTGGAAATTTGATAAATTTTATCTTACACATTGACGTCCATTTGGACAATCTGGTGGCCCAGTTTGGGTGGCGGGTCTATCTCATTCTCTTCGCCATTGTTTTCTGGGAGACTGGGGTGGTGATCTGCCCCTTCTTGCCCGGCGACTCTTTGCTCTTCGCGGCCGGGGCCGTGGCCGCCCGCGAAGGGTCGCCCTTAAACCCAGGGACGTTATTAATAGTTATAATCGTGGCCGCTTTTTTAGGCGATACCTTTAATTATTGGATTGGCCGCTTAATTGGGCCCAAAGCCTTAAACCGCGACGGCCGCTTTTTAAAGCGTAAATATTTAGACAAAACTCAGTCTTTTTACGAAAAATATGGGGCCACGACCATCGTCATCGCCCGTTTCGTGCCCATCGTCCGGACCTTCGCCCCTTTCGTGGCCGGGGTGGGGACCATGAAATATACCCGCTTTTTAACCTTTAACCTCGTCGGCGGGGTGGCTTGGGCCCTGACTTTTATCTGGGCTGGCTACTTTTTTGGGGCTCTGCCCGTCGTTCGCCGGAACTTTACCATGGTCATTATGGCCATTATCGCGTTGTCCGTCTTGCCCATGGTCGTGGAGTACATAAAAGCCAAAAGTCGCCAGAAAAAGGCTAAGGCCTTAGCCAGCCCCTTACCGACCGAGCCTATTAAGACCGCCCCCTCGCGGCCATTAGATCTGGCCAAGGTCGACGGGACGGAAAACGACGTTTAAAGAGACATCAATATTTACGCCTTTAACGACCGGGATCTAGACGTTTTGACGTTTAAACGCCATAAAATATCCCATATTTACTCTTTTAATTATATAAAACTGAAGATAGTCGGGGCCGGCGCCCATTCGCTTAATTGTATTTTTATCATCTTTATAAATAACTAATTACGCTATAACTAAAGAATACTAAATAGTAATATTAAGTTTTAAAAAATATTTACCTATACTTTTTCTAGCTTAAACCTATTTTATAAACCTATACTTTTTGATCGATCCTTTTTTGGGACCATCTCCTAAAAAAGCCATTTTTCGAGTCGCGTTATGGACTACAAAAAAACTTTAAACCTCCCCAAAACCAATTTTCCCATGAAAGCCGGTCTGCCCAAGCTGGAACCGGTAATCTTGGACAAATGGCGGGCCATGGATCTTAACGCCCAAATCTTAGCCAAGCGCGAAGGGCGGCCCCAATGGGTTCTGCACGACGGCCCGCCTTACGCCAATGGCTCGATTCACCTGGGCACGGCTTTAAATAAAATCTTAAAAGACATTATCGTTAAGGCCAAATCCTTAGCCGGCTTCTCGTCCCCTTACGTCCCTGGCTGGGATTGTCATGGTCTGCCCATCGAGCACCAGGTGGAGGAAGAGTTAAATAAAAAACGCCAAACGGCCTCGACCACCGAGATCCGGGCTTTATGCCGGAAACACGCGGAAAAGTTCGTCGCTCTCCAGTCCGAAGAGTTTCAGCGTTTGGGGGTTATTGGGGATTTCCAAAACCCTTATCTGACCATGAGCCCCAGGTACGAGGCCATCATCGCTCGCGAGTTGGGTCAGATGGCCTTAGACGGCCGCCTTTACCATAGCGTCAAACCGGTTTTGTGGTGCGGTCACTGTCGGACGGCTTTGGCCGAGGCCGAGGTGGACTACAAAGAAATAACCTCCGCCTCTCTTTTCGTGGCTTTCCCGATTTCCTTCGACCCTTCGGTCGTTCACCCCAAATTAGAGGGCAAAAACGTTTCTTTGGTCATCTGGACCACCACCCCTTGGACTATCCCCTCTAACCTCGCCATCGCCTATAACCCGACTATCGTTTACGCGGCCTACGACCTTCTAGAGCGCGTCGTTATCGTGTCTAAGGAGCGGGCCGCGGATCTTTGGAAAAAAATGGGTCTGACGGCCCCTGATTTTCCCAAAGAGCTGACCGAGATCGACCCCCAACTAATGGATTCGCGACTGGCTAAACACCCTTTATACGACCGAGAGTCCCTTATAGTCTCGGCCAGCTACGTGACCTTAGAGCAAGGCACGGGCCTAGTCCACGTCGCCCCAGGCCACGGCCGCGAGGATTTTGAGGTCGGCGTCAAGCGTAACCTCCCCATTTTCTCCCCTTTAGACGACGAGGCTCGCTTTACCGTCGAAGTCCCCGAACTAAGAGGCCGCGGCGTTGACGAGGCCAATTCTTTGGTTATCGCGGCTTTAAGGGAAAAAAACGCCCTTTTAGCCCAAGACCAGATTAAGCACTCTTACCCCCACTGCTGGCGCTGCCATCGACCGGTGATTTTTCGGGCCACCCCCCAGTGGTTCGTTTCCATGGAAGAAAAACAGTTACGCGACCAGACCTTAGACTCCATTAAAACGGTGAACTGGATCCCCGCCTGGGGTCGCGAGCGGATCTTAGGCATGATCAAAAACCGGCCCGACTGGTGCGTCAGTCGTCAACGGTCTTGGGGCGTGCCCATTCCCATCTTCTTCTGCCGCGACTGTGGGCGCTGGCATTATAGCCAGGCCATCCAACGAAAACTGTTCGATCTGTTTTTGGCGGAAGGCGCGGACGCTTGGTTTAACCGGACCGCCGAGGAGCTGCTCCCCCCAAATGAAAACTGCGCTTGCGGGGCCCGCGACTTCGACAAAGAAAACGACATTTTAGACGTCTGGTTTGACTCGGGCTCCTCTTTCGCCGCGGTTATGGAGGCGAGCCAAAGTCTGCCCGATATCGCCGACCTGTACTTAGAAGGCTCGGATCAGCATCGGGGCTGGTTTCACTCAAGCTTACTCGTGTCCATGGCTAACCGCCGGCGACCCCCTTATCGGTCGGTCTTAACCCATGGCTACGTGGTCGATGGCGATAGCCGGAAGATGAGCAAATCCGAAGGCAACGTTATTTCCCCCAAAACCATTATCGACAAGTACGGGGCTGACTTAATCCGTCTTTGGGTGGCCGCGGAAAACTACCAAGACGACATTCGCATCTCGCCGACCATCTTGGAGATGCTGGCCAAGGCTTATTTTAATTTCCGCAACGCCATGCGATTTATTTTGGGCAACCTTTACGACTTTACCCCTTTCGACGCCGCGCCTTATGATCGGTTATCGCCCATAGACCGCTATATTCTCCACCTTTTAAGCCAGGTCACTGAAAAAATCTTAGTCGCTTACGAGTCTTTCGCTTTCCACGACGTTTACCAGATCATTAATAAGTTCGTGGGGACTTTATCCTCCTTATATTTTGACGTCGTCAAAGATCGTCTCTACACCTTAGCCCCCAATGATCCCCTAAGACGGGCGACCCAAACGGTCATGCGCCAGATTTTATTGGATCTGCCTAGGCTCATGGCCCCCATCTTGTCCTTTACGGCCGAAGAGATCTGGGGCTACGTTGAGCCCGGACCCGAAAAATCCGTTTTTTTAACCGATTTTCCCCAGCCCAATCTCGAAGTCCGCGACCAGAAATTGGCGAACGACATAGACAGCTTAATCGGCGTCCGGGACGCGCTCAACAAAGATTTAGAACAGGGTCGGCGCGATAAGTTGATTGGCTCGGCCTTGGAATCGAAATGCTCGATCGTCGCCCCGTCCCCAACCTACGATATTTTAAAACAATACGAACCCTATCTTTTAGAGTTCTTCATTATAAGCGACTTAGAGATAAGCGAAGGGCCAAACTTATCGTTCAAAATCAGCGTTAACCAAGATCCCAAGTGTCCCCGCTGTTGGACGCGGCACCCTTTGGTTACCCCAGAAAATGGCGGAGTTTGCCCTAAATGCCTTAAAGCCTTAGCCGCCCTGGAATAAACGCCATGTCCTACCTGGTGCTCGCCCGAAAATATAGGCCCCAGACTTTCGAGGACTTAACCGGCCAAGAACAAGTTCGCCGCTCTTTAACTAAAGCGCTAGAAACTGACCGCGTAGCCCACGCTTACCTTTTTACCGGACCTCGGGGAGTCGGCAAAACCACGGCCGCCCGGCTTTTGGCCATGGCTTTGGCTTGTAAAAACGAGGGTCCCAGGCCTTGTGGGGTCTGCCCCAATTGCCTTGAGATTCAAAACGGCGAGTGCGTGGACTTAATGGAAGTGGACGGGGCTTCCAATCGCGGCATTAACGAGATCCGAGGGCTAAGGGATACGGTTAAATACCTACCCGCTAAAAACCCTTATAAGGTTTATATCATCGATGAGGTCCACGCTCTTACTAACGACGCCTTTAACGCTTTACTCAAAACCTTAGAAGAGCCCCCTGAGCACGTGGTTTTTGTTTTCGCCACCACCGAGGCTCAGAAAGTCCCAGCCACGATCTTGTCCCGCTGCCAGCGTTACGACTTTAAGCGGATCCGGACCGAGGACATCGTCGACCGCTTAAAAGAAGTGGCCAAGATCGAAAACATCGTCGCCGAGCCAGACGCCTTAACCATCATCGCCCGCCAAGCCGAAGGTGGCTTACGGGACGCTTTGGGTCTTATGGACCAGGTTATCGCTACGGCTGGGGAGATTACGGCCGAGGCCGTCGACCAGTCCTTGGGGCTTATTAACCAAAACCTGGTCGCGGAAACGGCCAAAGCCGCTTACTTAGGCGACGCGGCCCGGGCTTTGGATCTTTTAGACAAAGCTTACGATTTGGGGTCGGACTTTCGGGAGCTGGCCATCAAGGTTTTAGAGTACGTTCGCGGGTTAACCTTATTTAAGGTTAACCCCAAAGCCGCTGAGTTTTTAAACTTGACGGAAACCGAAGTTAACGAGTTCCGGCGAATCTCTAAAGATCTCTCGCTTTCCTTATTGCACCGCCATTTTGAGGCTTGGTTAAAAGTCCAAAGCGAGTTGGCCCGGCACCCGCAGCCGCGCTGGCTCTTGGAAGCTCACCTAATAAAACTCTGTCAAACGGCCCCTTTAATCGATCTTTCCGCCCTGGCCGCCCGGTTAACCACTTTCTTAGAAAGCTCGCCGGAGCTGATCGAGAAAAACTTAAATCTATTGTCCTTACGGGCCCAGACTAAAGACCTCCCTGGCTTAGGTGGGACGAAAATCACGGTTACGGCGCCCACGATTAGTCCTAAGCCTCTGGTCACGAAACCACCGTCGCCTAGTTCCACCCAAGAAGACGCGACTCTTCCGACTAGCTTAAGTCTTCCGCCCGATAGCCCAAAAACCCCGGCTAGCCTAGAAACTAGTTCGCCGAAGGCCGAGGAAACTGGTCCGGCGAAAGCTGAGTTGGCCGAAGGAACTAGCGAGCCGAAAACCTCCCCGAACGAGGAACCAAGTCTCTTAAAAATCGAGGCGACCGAAGATCCAAATCCGCCAAAAAACGAGGGTACCGAAGGATCTAGCTCGTCAAAAGACGCCCCGGCCGAGGAAACTGGCCCGCCAAAAGCTGACGACATAAGTCCGCCTAACATCGAGGCCACTTTAGGAACTAGCGTGCTGAAAGAGGCGACGACCGAAGAAACGGAATCGTTTACCAAAACGACCGCAGAAACTACTCCACCTAAAGCAATAGAAACCAGAGAAACTAGAGAGCCAACCGAAGAAACTAGTCCGCTTAAAGCTTTAGAGACCAGAGAAACTAGTTCTGAGCCAACCGAGATAAACGAAGAACCAAGTCCACCGAAAACTGAGCCAACCGAGGCCACTAATCCACCAAAAGACGCCTCGACAGAGGAAGCGGACTTATGGTCAGACGACCTGACCGAAAAAGCGAGTTCGTCGCCAGACGACCTGACCGAGGAAACTAGCTCTAAGCCAACCGAGATAAACGAAGAAACAATTCCGCCCGCAACTGAGCCGACCGAGGAACCAAGTCCACCGAAAGACGCGGCGACCGAGGAGCCAAGTCCACCGAAAGACGCGGCGACCGAGGAACCAAGTCCACCGAAAAACGCGGCGACCGAGGAACCAAGTCCGCTGAAAGACGCGGCGACCGAGGAACCAAGTCCACCGAAAGACGCGGCGACCGAAGAACCAAGTCCGCCGAAAGACGCGGCGACCGAGGAGCCAAGTCCGCCGAAACCCGCGGCGACCGAGGAACCAAGTCCACCGAAAACTGAGCCGACAGAGGCAACTAGTCCGCCAAAAGACGCCTCGACCGAGGAAACGGACTCGTCGCCAAGCGACATAACTAAGCCGGCGAGCTCATCGCCAGACGATCTAACGGAAGCGGCGGACTCTTCGCCAGACGACCTGACTGAGGCCGCGGACTCGTCGCCAGAAGACTTGACCGAGGCGGAGGACTCCTGGCCAGACGACCAAACCGAGGATACCGATCACTCGTCAGACTTTTTGAACTCCGAACAAGACTCGCTAGAGGACCTAGAAAACCTAACGACTAGTCCAGACGACAGGCCAGAATCCGAGACCGCGACCTTAGACGACGCGGATTCTATAGATAACTGGGAGAGTTCTGGCTTTCATTCGAGCCCCACGGAGTCTAACGCCGCGCCCCCATCGGAGAAGATCGTTAAACTTAATTTAATAAGAACCAGCCCGGCTGTCATCAGTCTTCGTCAGCTCATTAGCGGTAAATTCGTGGCCTTCGAAGATCAGGTTAAACCCTTAATCCCCATGCTGGAGGCGGACTCTTTAGACGAGGACGAGGACGAAGGCTATGGCGAAAAAGTCCAAGACGCCCTTCCGTCCGAAGATCTAGAAAACTAAGCCCGCCAAAAAGACTTTTACCAAAAAACTTCAGATTAAATCCTGACTTGATAGCCGTATAATTATATTTATCGCTCTTTATAATTTAATTTTCATATTCATATCCATAGGCAAAAAATATCATCAAAACCAATCTAAAATTAAAAAAAATAAAGCCCTTTTTTTTCGGGAAAATAAGGCCATAAGGGTTTTCCGTTCTTTAGCCAACCAAGGCTTAATAAGCGGTATAAGACCAGAGCTGGCCCGCCGTTACGGCTTTCCCCCTTGTTTTTTTAAGAGAATTGGTTAACAATAAATTTAAAAATACCTGGTAACCAAACGAAATACCCCTTTCCCTCGATGAACCTTTAATGGCTAAACTCCCCGTCGCCAAGGCCAGACCGGGGCTAAAAGAGAGAGCCTTTTAATATGTCCGACGATTCCAACCAAAACTTCCAACTAAATCTCATCCAAATGGCCCAGACTGTTCGGGATAAGATTATAAAATCTCAAGAAGAAGCCTATAAAAAAACCTGCACCGCCACCGTTGGCGGAGGCATGGTAACCGTGACGGCTAACGGTCAATTTCGAGTCCTCTCTATTAAAATAGATCCCGAGGTGATTGACCCCAACGACCCGGACATGCTAGGCGATCTGATCTTGGCCGCGGTCAACGAGGCTTTGTCTCAGGTCCAGAGCCTCATCAAAAAAGAGACCCGCGAGATCTCCGCCGGGCTTGATCTCTCCGCTCTATTTTAGCCTAAGAACCCAAAATCACCAGTTCTTTGGCCTCAATACGTCTTTTTAGGCTTAAATGGATTTCAGCGAATGAAGACAGCCGGCGTTAAAGCCGTCAAAACCGTTAAACCCCCGCCCCTCCTCTCTAAAGAAGTTTTCGGCGAGGACTGGGTCGCCTTTAACCGCTTGACCTCAATTGAGCTGACGGCCAAAGAAGCCTCGGTGGCCGTCCATCCTAGCCTCGTCGACCCTACGGAAAAAAGGGTCTTAGCCGTTCACTGGCATCCTGAGTGGATTCCCATAGAGCTCGTAGCCGAGCGCGTCAAGCGAGCCTTTCCCGCGGCTCTTGACAGTTTGG
Organism: Deltaproteobacteria bacterium; assembly: GCA_031257535.1. Taxonomy (GTDB): domain Bacteria; phylum Desulfobacterota; class Desulfarculia; order Adiutricales; family Adiutricaceae; genus JAIROO01. Next base: position 8,973 of record JAIROO010000266.1, on the reverse strand, counting down.
TCATTCCGACCCAGCATAACCAAATTTTAACCTATGGCGAGTGGTCTGGAGTCGAAGCCGACGCCTACGCTCCTGATTATGGCTTAAAGATCCAGCTTCTTATTCACTTAAGGACCCAAACCCTGCCCAAAGCCACGACTTTAGTCGGCATGATGGAGCGAACCTTTCGCTATAGGGCCTTACAACTTTTAGATATCCTTGATAACGTGGTTAATCCTGACGCGACGGTTAAAAACGAGATCAAAAAACTGGGCTTTTCCTCTGACTCGATAAATCTGGCCCAACTCCTGGCTAGACGCCTTCAGAATCTGATCGAAAAAGCCGATTTAGGCCACTCCAACCGGGCCGAGACCCTAAAAAATCGTCTTTTGCCCGATTTTATGGCCGCCAGAGGCCAGGAATACCCGCCAGAAACTTTGGATCGAGCCATGGCTTTGTGTCGCTTAGTCAAAAGCCAGGTCAAAAGGCGCTTAACCCCTTCCCGCTTTCACACGGCCAAAGACTTGGTCGAGGAAGCCAAAGGCTTAGGGGCGGGGGTGGTCATTCCTCATCCGCCGCAGTTTTGGCCCATCTTATTAAGCGACTTAAACGTCGACGGTTGGGAAGTCTGGAACCCCTCCACCCCCAACCACACGATTTTTCTCCTAGAGGCCTTAGCTCGCCAAAAGAAAAACAAACGCCCGATTTTGGCTTTTATGGGCGACGATACCCATATGTCCTCCAAGATCCGGCCCGACCAAAAGTCTGAGGAAAAAAACAACTTAGACCGCGAGATTGGTTTCCAATCGCCGTGGCGAGATCCAAAAGTTTTAACGGTCTTAAAAAAAACCGGCCAAAGTCGGGAACGAACCATGGACGAGTATCGAACTCGCTTAACCTAAAAAAAGACCAAACCTAAAGGTCTTATAAAGACCTGGTCCCATAAAGACCTAGTCCCATAATGACCTAGTCCCATAAAGACCTAGTCCCATAAAGACTTGGCCCCATAAAAACTTGACCCTAAAGACCTGGTCCCCTAAAGACCTGGTCCCATAAAGACTTGGTCCTATAAAGATCTATAAAGATCGCCTATAAGGCGCGCGACTCCTAATGGAAGGGTAGCCTTATTTTTTTATGAGAAAAAATCGTTTTCAATACCAGTTCGTGACTGACCCCCAAGACGTGGCCCGCTATTTAGAGTCCTTAGTGGCGAGCTTTAACGCTGGCGAATTGCGTTTGACCGAGAAAAACCGGCAGATCGTCTTTAAACCCGGCCCCATTATGGAACTCGCCATTGACGCGCAAAGGCGCCAAGGCCGGGCCGTCATCAGTCTAACCATAAGCTGGGAAGAAAGCCGAGCCTCCAAAAACTTGACCCTGCCGTTTGACGATCTAAACGGCGAACCCTCTAAAGAAGACCCAGACCCAGACCAAAAAACGGACGAGGCCGATGATCCCTCGGTTTGAGGAAATCCGGGACGGGATCAAGCTTTTGACCCGCGAGGTCCTCCAGGTGGCCATGGAGGCCCGGGATATTTTACTCAAAAAAGACCCCTATAAAAGCCGTAACCTATATAATAGGGTCGCCTACGTTACCACCCAAGTCGCCCTAGTTCAAAAAGAAACCCTAGAGATGGTGTTTCACCGAACTAGCGGCCCCAAAGATAGCCTTTTTCTCCAAGCCATCTCCTCCATCGCCTCCCGCTTAGATCGCGTGGCCGATCTTCTTTTAAACCTAGATGGCCAAGCCGGATATTTACAAGACCAGAGTTTTTTAAACGCCTACCACTTAGAGGAGTTTTTCACGGCCATCTTTAAAGGGCTAGATTTAATTTACCCAGCCATTGAAAAACGGGACGTTAGCCTGGCCGTTAAATTAGGCCAGCTGGAGGAAAAGTTAGACGCCCTTTACGCCGACCGTTTCCAAAAACTCATCGCCGAGTTTGGGGGGGACGTCAATCCCGAGAACCTCGTGACCACCCTCATGATTATCCATTATCTTGAGCGGACCGGGGACATGTTTTTGGAGATCGGGGAGAAGATCATTTATTTTATTATGGGCGAGAACATTAAGCTGGAGCAGTTTAAGGCTTTGGGCGCGGGTTTAAAGGCCACGGGCCAGAGTTTAGAGCCAAGCCGCTTGGATTTTCAGTCCATCTGGGGCGGGCGCTCCGGCTGCCGGATCGGGGTGGTGGGCGGCCAAGAAAGCGAAAAACCCGTCCTTTTTAAACACGGGCCAGCCTTTAAGCTCAACATGGAGCGCGAGAATTTAGAGCGCTGGGCCGCTTTAAGGCCTGGTCTGACCCCCGAGGTCAAAGCCTTCGTCCCCGCCCGCGAAGGCCAGGAAGCGGCTTTAATCTTAGAGTTCGTGCCCAGCCGGACTCTCCAAGCTTTTTTCTTGGAAAACGCCCAAGTCGAGGCCCTAGAAGGCTTAAAACTGGCCTTTGAGACCATGATCGGTTTGTGGCGGACCACCAAAGAGGACAAAACCTCAAGAGCCGAGTTCACCCGCCAAGCCGAAAGCCGCCTGTCCGAGGCCACCACTTTATATCCAGAGCTGATGAGTCACTTTGGCTCCCTAGGCGACCTTAAGATTCCTCCCATAGAAAAGCTTATGCTTAAAGCTAAGACCGTCGAGGCTGGTCTAAAGGCCCCTTTTACGGTCCGAATTCACGGCGATTTTAACCTTTCTAACTTACTATATAACCCGACGACATCAAGTTTACGCGTTATTGACCTTTACCGCAGCCGAGAATCCGACTATATCCAAGACGTCTCGGTCATGCTGGTCTCGATCGTCAGGCTGCCCGTGTTTGAGCCTAAACGTCGCGAGCTATTAACCATAGCCGCCTTAGAGGCCTCGCGCCTAATCGACGGTTTCGCCAAAGAGATGGGGGACTTAACTTACGAATCCCGGTTGGCTTTTGGCTTAGCCCGCTCTTTCGTCACCAGTACCCGCTATATCCTCAAAGAAAAGCTGGCCGCGCGGTTCGTGTCGCGGGCCCGATATTTATGGGGCAAACTGGTGGAGCATAGTCAAAAAGGCCTTAGCTGGCCAAGTTTTACCTTTAGCCGAGAGATTTTGCGCCTCTCCCTCTTAGACGAGCCCACCCCTATTGTCCCTCGCCCCAAAGTCGCCACCCCAGCCAAACGCGGGGGTAAAAAAGCCTAAAAAACTTTAGCTAAACTAAGTTTCGTTTTTTAGGTTCGTTATTTTAGTCTATTTAGCTCGCTTATCTATCTATCTATTAATTTATCCATATAGCTATTTAGCCATCAATCAATCAATCAATCTATCTATATACATATTTATCTATCATTATCTATCTTTTTTTTGGGCAAAAAAATAGTGGCCTATAATAAAACAGGCCACTATTTATTTTTTCGCTAAAGGGGACTCTTGGTTAGCTAGAGCCATCGGCCTTTAGAAGAGACGATATTTTTAGGCCACCAGCTTGACCGTGGCTTCGGCGATGGCCAGTTCCTCGTTAGTCGGAATAACGTGGATCTTGATGGGGCTATCGTCGGTGGAGATGACCCGGGGCTCGGGGGACCGCACGGCGTTCTTGGCGGGATCGAGTTTGAGGCCTAAGCCTTCCAAACCCTTTAAAATGGCCGCCCGCATGGTAATGGAGTTCTCGCCCACCCCCGCGGTGAAGACCAATATGTCTAACCCACCTAAAACCGCCATATAGGCGCCGATGTACTTTTTGACCCGATAAGCGTAGACTTCCAAGGCCTGGGCGCAGAGCTTATCGCCTTGATCGGCTTTAGCTTCCACGTCGCGTAAGTCGGACGAGCCAATGCCAGCCAGCCCTAAAACGCCGCTTTGTTTATTTAAAAGGTTGTCGGCCTGATCCGGGGTCAGCCCCTCTTGCTTCATTATGTATAAAACGGCCGTAGTATCGACGTCGCCGCAGCGGGTGCCCATAATCACCCCTTCTAAGGGGGTCAGGCCCATGGAGGTGTCCTGACAGATACCGTCTTTAACCGCGGCGATGGAGGCCCCATTGCCTAAGTGGGCGGTGATTATCTTCAGGCTCTCTACGGGCTGGCCAGCTAAAGCCGCGGCCGCCCGGGCCACGAAGCCATGGCTAGTGCCGTGGAAGCCGTAGCGCCGGATGTGGTCTTTTTCGTAGTATTTGTAAGGTAGGCCGTAAAGATAAGCTTTCGGCGGCATAGTCGAATGGAAAGCCGTGTCAAAAACGCCAACGTTGGGCACGCCCGAAAAAACGGCTTCGCAGGCCTCGATCCCCATGAGGTTGTGCGGGTTGTGCAAAGGAGCTAAAACCCCGCACTCGCGGACGATGTTTTTGGCCTTTTCGTCCAAAAGAATGGGCTGGATAATTTTTTCCATGCCCTGGACGATGCGGTGGCCAATGGCTTTAACTTCGGCGAGGCTTTTTAAAACCCCGACTTTGGAGTCCAAAAGGCGCTCGGCGATTAGCTTAACCGCGTCCTGAGGATTTTTGACCGGAACTTCGCCCTTGACCTCTTCGCCCCGAAAGTTGGAGTACTTCATGGTCGTGCCCTCGATACCAATGCGCTCGATAAGGCCTAAGGCCAGGACCTTTTTCTGGTCAGCCATATCGAAAACCGTAAACTTGACGGAGGAGCTGCCAGCGTTAATAACTAGGATAACCATATCTACCTCGTTTTAGGAGAGTTTTAAACCAGCGGGAACCGCGTTAAGGCCAATATTTAGGACATAAAAGTCCGATTAAAATAGAAATAGCGTTTTCGGATCCCGCGATTTTAGCTTTTTAAGGCCATTTGGTCAAGACGTTTTTTTTAAGCGAAATTGTCTCTTAGAATTTTAGGGTCCGATAATTGGCCGCCTTAAAAGTTATACTCGCTAAAGGACTTGTCTGGTCAGCCCTAAAAAACAAGAGCCATAAGGCTAGGCTTAAAGGGCTTTTTTTATGGCTAAAACGCGATAAATAAATCCAATATTAAATTTAAGACATTAAGTAACGCTTTAATATAATATATATGTAAAATTTAACTCTAAGGCTTCTGGGGCGCGATCTACCAGCTTAAAACCGTGGCCAACCAACTTACTTAAAATCATGGCCAACCAGCTTAAAATCGTGGCCAACCAACTTAAAATCATGGCCAACTAACTTAAAACCGTGGCCAACCAAAAATAGCGAAAGGCTTTTTTAGCGCCTTTCGCAAACGACCCAAAAAGAGTTAAAATCGAAAAAAAAAATGGGCAAAAAAAGCTCGAAGGCTAAAAACATGACTCCCCCAAAAAAAATCCGCTGCCCCTGGGCCGAGAACCACCCTTTAAACATCGAGTATCACGACCTCAAATGGGGCCGCCCTTGCCACGACGAGGGCGAGCTTTTTAAAATGTTGATCTTAGAGGGTCAGCAAGCGGGGCTAGCCTGGATCACCGTGCTCCGCAAAAAAGCCGGTTACGAAAAGGCTTTCGCTGACTTTGACCCTTCGCTCATCGCCGCTTTTGACCAGAAAAAAATCGAAAGTCTCATGCTTAACCCGGACATTGTCCGCCATCGCCCCAAAATTTTATCTATCGTCGACAACGCTAAAGCTTACTTAAATTTACGGTCGTCTGGCCGGACTTTGGCCGAGCTGTTATGGTCTTACGTGGACGGAAATCCCATTGTCAACGCCTTTCGGACTTTGAACGAGATTCCGGCTAAAACGCCTCTTTCGGAAAAAATGAGCCGCGATTTAAAGGCCTTAGGCTTTAAATACGTGGGACCCGTTAGCCTCTACTCTTTAGCCCAGGCCGTGGGCTTAGTTAACGACCACTTGGTCGACTGCCACTTTCGGGGGGTCTAATTTCGGGCCCTAAATTTCCCTTTTTTCGAGCCCTAAATTGCCCTTTTTTCGAGCCCTAAGTTACCTCTTTATTATAGGAATCCCTATGACCTCATCTCTCGCGACTAATCAACTCGCCTCCGTCGCGGCTTTAGTCGACGTTCGTCTCAACCTAGGCGGGCGCCAGATTTTAGATGGCCTAACTTTAGACCTCACCGAAGGCTCCAAGACCGCCCTTTTAGGCGAGTCAAGTTGCGGCAAGAGCGTGGCTTTAAAGACCTTAGTCGGTCTTTTCGCCCCCCAAGAAGGCCAGGTTTTTCTTTTTGGGGAAGAGTTGGCTACGACTAACCGCCAAACCTTAACCGCCCTCCGCCGGCGTTTGGGCATGCAGTTTCAAGCCGGGGCCCTTTTTGACTCGACTTCGGTCCGCTTAAACTTGGTCATGGCCAGCGAAGAAAGCTTTCGCGGCGATGGCCGAAAAAAGACGGCCTTAAGCGAGGCTATTATCGACCTTTTGAATCAAGTCGGCTTAAAGGAAGCCGCCGAACTTTTCCCGGCCAGCCTCTCCGGCGGCATGCGCAAAAGAGTGGCTTTGGCCAGGGTCTTAATTGGGGATCCGGAATTGGCTATTTTCGACGAGCCCACGGCGGGTTTAGATCCCCAGACCTCAAGCCGCATTATTAACCTTTTAAACGACCTGGCCCAAAAAAGTCAGGCGGCCATGATTTTAGCCACCACCGACCCCGACGTGGCCCGCCGCTTTACCGAAAACATCCTCCTCATGAAAGACGGTCGGATTTACGCCCAAGGCTCTTTGAAGACCCTAAAAGAGTTAGGCGACCCATATATCGACCACTACTTTAGCCGCTTACCCAAGACTGAAAAGAGTTGATTAACGTTTTTTTCGCCGCGACCGGGCCTTTAGAAAATGATTTCGCGGCCCACTTAGCCTTACTGCCAGAAGGTCGACGCCAAAAGATCGCCCGCTTAAAGCGACCAGACGACCAGAAGCGTTCGCTCGCCGCTGGCCTTTTGCTCCGCCAGTTTTTGGGGGTCACAAAAGACGAGGATTTAGCCTATAACCACCATGGCCAACCGCGACTGGCTAGCCCAGGGCCTTATTTTAGCCTTAGCCACTGTGGGGAGATGGCGGCCTTAGCCATTGGCTCCTCCCCTTTAGGCTTGGACCTGGAAAGAAAGCGGCCGAACCTTAACTGGGAGCGGTTAGCCTTAGCCATCTTAACCCCCGCCGAACGCGAGGCCTTAAAACTATGGCCTAACTCAGAAGAGTTCGTCCTGGCCGCCTTTACCTTAAAAGAAAGTTTGGCCAAAGCCACGGGCTTAGGGATAACTCGTCAAGGCCTTATGGTCGAGGCGTTAGCTAAGGGCCAACTAGACCAACAACCCCAAGACCTAACCGCCAAAGACCCAAGACCCCAAGAGCGAAGACCTAACGAAGAGCCGTCGAGCGAGACCAAATGGCGTTGGGGCCATCGTCTAGTCTTAGGTTATCACTTGGCCGTCTGCTCGGCTCAAGTGGTCAACTTAAAATGTTTCGAGGTTTTAGATCTCCCGGCCAACCCCAGACCCAGGCTTTTAACCTCAAAAATCCTCTGGCCTTTAGACTTTTAAGCCCCCTCCCCTCCAAATTGGCTAAATCTTATGGTTCTTGAAAGCGAAAAAGAAGAAGTTTTAAGTTTTTTGGCACTTATGGCTAAAAAGTTTTTTATGCCTTAGCTTTTAGCTAAAGTCAGGATCCAATTGGCCATCCGCTGAACTTCTAGGCTCTCGTCGGCCAGAGCTCGGCGTAAGACCGGGTCTTTGTCTTTGGGCCAAGCGTTTTTGGCCCAGTCGTTTTTTAAGGCGTTTAAGGCGTTTACCTTCCACTGCCAGGCCCGGTCAGGCGTTATGTACCAAAATTTGGGGGCCAAGTTGGCCCGGATATAATCATAATCTAGCGCGACTAGCCGCTCTAAGCTAAAGTCCTTAGCCAGCTCGTTTAACCCGGGAAACTCTCGCTCCTCGCGCCAGGCTCCTTGGTTATGGGGGCAGACGTTTTGGCATTGGTCGCAGCCGAAGATCCAGGTCCCGGCCGCGGTCGAGTAAGGGTTCTCGACCCAGTCGACTGGCCTTAAGGCGTTAATAAAAGTCAGACATTTAGCGGGCCGGGTTAAGTAGGCCTCGGCTAAGGAGCCAGTGGGACAATTTTTCTGGCACGCCCGGCAGCCGTCTGGGCAAGGCGTAAGGTCGCTAGTCGTAAGCCGCTCTAGCTTCTGGTCGACTAGCCAAGCCTCAAGGTGGACCCACGAGCCTTTTTGGGTATAAAAAAAATTGTTTCGGCCCCCTTGGCCCAAGCCAGCTTTATGGGCGGCCCATCTTAAAGGGAGAAGGCCGTACTTTCGTTCGGTTTCCACTTTAAGGCCTTTAGCCACCATAAACTCCTCCAAAGCCGCGCTGGCCAGGTACTCGCGGCTATTAGGATCCCGACGGCTATCGACGCAAAAATACTTGGCCACCCGGTCCTTGAAAGGGGCGGGGATTTGATATACCCCATAACTCATGACCGCGACCACGGCCGCGCGAGCCCAAGGATAGACCGTGGCTAACCGCCGAAAAGCCCCGAAATTGTTAAATACCGCCCGGTCGACCTCTTTTAAGCCATCGTCAGGCGTTGAGTCTAAACGCCGGTCGACTTCGACCCCGAATCCGTCTAAAAGGGCTAAAGGAATGGCCGCGCAACTTTCGTAACCAAAAGCCAAAGCCGCGTCGTGGATCGAATCGGCTAAATAACTCAAACTCAAAAAAGAGCCTCCCCTCTAAGCTGGCCTAAACAAGCGGGCCTCGTCTCGTTAAAGCCCAAAAAAGGCGCTGGGACCAAAGAGAGCCTAAACCTCTTTGGAAATCAACGAAATTTTAGGCCTAAAATAAAAACCTTAAATACCCCTATTAGCCTAAATCTACGTAAAGTAAATTTAACCTTTATAGTGGTATTTTACTTTTCGCGTTTTTTTTGATTTTTTGGCTTTTTTTTACTTTTCCATAAGGCGCCGTCCAGAGGGCCAAAGGCGGCGCGACCGTCGCGACCTTTTAAACTGAAGTTCTAGAATGAAAACCAAAAAAACGTCATAAAATCAGCTAGTTACAAAAAAAACTGATTTCCTGACTGTCTAGAGTTTGATTTTCCGTATTAGCTCATAGGCCTTT
>JAIROO010000255.1 GCA_031257535.1 Deltaproteobacteria bacterium | reverse complement strand
GCGGCGGAGACGGTGATTGGCTTAAAGATTCTAACCATGGCTTTGGCCCAAGGAGCCCAGAACTCCTCGACTAGCTTTTTAGGTCAGCTCGTCTCCACCTTATCGGGGTCGGTCACGAGCTTTCTGGCCGGACTAGCTGGCGGGACCGTCGCCGCTTTAGGGCCGTATCTGACCGCTCTGAGCCTTCTTCTTTTAAGTTACGGGTTTTTTCTAGCCTATTTTTTACCAGCTATACCCATGGTTTTCTGGTTATCCGGGGTTTTAGCCTGGGTCATGGCCGTCATGGAAACTTTAGTGGCCGCCCCTTTGTGGTTAGCCGCCCACGCTTTGCCTGAAGGGGAGGGTTTAGCTAGTCGAGCCTCTAGTCGTGGGTACCACCTGTTTTTAGGGGTCTTAGTTAAGCCGCCGCTCATGGTCTTAGGGTTTCTCCTGGCCATGGCCATCTTAAACCTCTTGGGTCGCTTAGGCGGTCAGGTCTTAACCATCTTAGGGGAAGAGGTCTTAAAAAACGACTTTTTAGGGGTCGCCGGCTTCTTAGCTCTGGCCGGCGTTTTAGGGGCGGCGACGGTCACCTCGGCCTATAAACTATTTGGTTTAACCACCAGTCTGCCGGAGAAAGTCATGGGCTGGATCGGCCTAGGCGGGCTAGGTTATGGGGCCACCAGCGAAGTTAGGCAAACCCAGCTAGGGTTTAGCGCGGCGACCATGGTGGGCTCGGGGCTGGTTAAAACGACCGTGACCCCTAAACCCTCGTCCAAAGCCGACCAACATATTTAACGAGAGAAACCGTTTTAGCCTCTTTAGCTGGATTAAAGGATAGAAAGTGGCCTCAAAAAAAGGCTCCGCCTTAAAGACGGCCAAAATTAGCCAAAAAAGCTTCTTTAACTACTTTTAAGGCCTAAGGTCAAACCAGCAATTAAACTTTTTTTAGATCTTAAAACTTTAATTAACCAAAAAAATCTAAAGAGAATTATTTTAACCAAAGCCAAGGAAAATCTTAATGATAAAAAACTCATCGCCCTTTTTCGATGACGCGCCAATCCAGCCCCGACCGCTGACCTTAAGCGAATATCGCCGCCTTAAAGCCGCGGGTTTTCTAGCCAAAGAGAGCCAAAAAGACCATCCATTAGACTCAGCCGGCGACCTTAATCTTAAGCCTGACTTTAGTCAGACTAAGCCTTCACAATCAGGGGCCGCCTTAGGCCAAGAAGACTCGCTTAATCCTTTAGACTGTCGCCGCCCAGACGAGGCCGCCACTTTCCAGGCTAAGCCCTTAGAAACCCCAGCCAACCATTGTGGCGACTTAAGGTTATTAAACCCCGCTCTTAACGAGAGGGGGGAAGGATTTGGGGACCAGGACTTGAGATTACGAAATTCCTCGACTTTGACCTTAACGCCCGCTCCTCGCCCGTTAGAGGCTAACGGGAAGAAAGCTCGGCTAAAAAACTTACCTCAAAGACTAGCCAAACGTTTTTTGCTAAGGCCCTTAATCGTCCAGTCTTGGTCGGCCTTAACCACGCGCTTAAACCCTAACCTCGCCAAAGATCTGGCCCCGCCGAAAGTTAGGCTCTATATCCTTGGCGGTTTAGCCATTGGCCTAATTTTAGTTTTTTTTCGTCCTCCTTGGCTGGTCGTTTTGTTGATCGCCTTACCTCTCCTCGCGGGTCTGGCCGTTTTAGCCGCTGAGACTTTTCGACGACGCTTAGGCTTAAAAAAAGACCCTAAGCTTAACCCGCCGCCTAGGCCAGGGACGGCTAAAAACCCGCCCCAACCCCAAAAAGGACTCTTTCTTTTGGCTTTAATGAGTCTTTGGCTTATGACGGGTTGCGCTGGAGCCTTTGACCTTAACGCCAAAAACGCGAAGGGTCAGGGCGACCTGGATCCGGTTCTGGCTTTTTTGGGTCAAGAAACCAGCGAGGTTTTATGGCGACGGTCCCTTATAGAAGCCAGTCCCCAGTTTCCGCTGAAGATCGCTAGTCCCAAGGAGTTAAGCCAATCTAGCGGGTTGACGCGGTCGTGGTCAGGCCCGGCCAACGAAGCCGTGGTCGCTTTAGCCAAAACCATAGGTTATGAGGCCAAAATCGCCTTAAAGCGAAAACCCATAACCGTAGTTTTAAGGCCCGATCCCCATTTATCCGTCTACGACCATCTGCGAAGCCTTAACCAAAGCTTAGCCCCCAACGCTGGGATCCTCATTGACCCGGTTAACCGAATCCTGACCTTAAAGGGCTCGCCTTTTAGTTATTAAAGCCGCGGTTAAGGCTCCAAGCTAAGACTTTTGGACTTAGGCTCCTGTAACCAAAACCAGGAACTTCCTTAACCAACGCCAGGAACTTCCTTAACCAACGCCAGGAACTTCCTTAACCAAAGCCAGGAACTCCCTTAACCAACGCCAGGAACTTCCTTAACCAAAGCCAGGAACTTCCTTTAACCAATGCCAGGAACTCCTTTAACTAAAACCAGGAACTTCCTTTAACCAAAACCAGGAACTCCCTTTAACCAAGGCCAGGAACTCCCTTAACCAGGCCTTTTTAACCAGGCTCTTTTTTCACCAAGAATCCTTTTAACCGGGGGCTCCTTAACCAAAGCTCCCTTAACCATGACCCTTTGACCCGCGAGCTCCCTTAGCCGCGACCGCTTTTTTTAAGGCGCGGAAGGTCCCTTATTAGGACCAACAACAACTTTTAAGGAGTTACCCATGCGCGAAAATACCGTTTTTTCGTCTTTTAAACCATCTAAGGGTCTGTCTTTAGGGCTTTTTTGGGGCTTAGTCTTGAGCCTCCACTTAGGCTGGCCACAAGACCTCGTTGGCCTTTTCGTCCCGCGCGTCAAGGCCCCTGTAAACGCCGTTTTAGGGGTCAAAAAAGCCTTTGGCCTTGAGGTTAACCAGCTAGACGCGGGGGAGTCGGCCAGACCAATAATCGACGGCCCTTTTAGCTCCAGCCAAAAGACAAACAGCCAAAAAGAGCTGACCAAACTTTTAAACCTCAAACCCGAAAAAGACCCCTTAGACGTCGTCCACAACCAGTCCTTAAGCCAAGCTGGTTACCAGATCGCCCTAGCGACCGGAGCTAGGGTTCGGTATGAGGAGATCTTGGCCTTGGTGGAGTCCAAAGCCGCTGAGCTTGACGAGATCTTCGACTTTGAGCCTCTCCTCGTCAAAGCGGGTCGCCTGTACCTGGAGCCACCAGTGGTCGCGGCTACCAGCGAGTTAGTTTCCCTAAGAGAGCCGCTAACTGGTTACGAGCGAGGCCAGGCTTATCGTCTTATTCGCGCCGGTCGCTTTTTAGGCGAGATTCCGACTTGGCGGACCTATCTAATACCGCCTTTAATGACCGCCACCTCCGAGCCTGACCCGATCCACGGCTCTTTGCGGCCCAGCGACGCCGCGGAAAAGAAGGTCTGGGCCAAAGCCGTCGTCAAAGGCTTTACCGAGGGTCAAGCCAGGGCTAAAAACGCCTTTGAGGCGGCCTTTAGTCAGCTCGCCCGCGACTACCTAGGCCTAATTCGTTTTTGGGAGCTAAAGGAGAAAGGCTTAGTTATGGGCCCCAAGATCGCCACCGCCTCGACCCCTTTTAAAGCCACGCCCGAGACCTTGATCTGGGACGAGACCGCCTTGGTAATCGCCGAGCCTGGCCGATTCCTCGACCCGACTCCGCCTGTGACTAAAAACCGCCCCAAAAAGTCCAAGCCCAAAGCTTCTTCGCCCCAAGGGGTTAAGACTGCCAAAAGGAGCCAGTCATGACCTTGTTAGACCCGAACCTGTTTTTAAATAGCCCTAATCCCTGGCCAATGGCTCCGGCTCGCTCGGCGAGCGAGCCGGAGCCATTGGCCTTGGACCTTATCCTCAAAGGCGCGCGGTCCTTAAATCTGCCGGCCTTAGAGCGGCTTTTATGGTGGGGGCTCAGTCAAGATTTATCCGACTTGGTTTTAGTCCCCGGTCAGCCGCCTTGGCTAAGGCGCCACGGGGTTTTTAAAGCCGTGGGCGGGCGGGCGATTTCCGGCGAGGAGACGCAAGAGCTGCTGAAAGACATGACCTCTAACGAAGCCGCCGCCGCCATCGTCGGCTCGGGTCAGGACTTGGATTTTGGTTTTGAGATAGGCGAGCGCGACCGAAAAAAGCGTTTTCGAGGCAACGCCACGGCCATGACCTATGGTCGGGCGACTGGGATCGCCATCGCCTTAAGGGCTATCCCTGGGCGACCCCCAGCTCTTAGCGACCTTAATCTTGAGCCAGAGTTAATTAAAAACCTCTTTCCCGCCGACGGCTTGGTCCTAGTCACTGGAGTCATGGGCTCGGGGAAAAGCACTCTTTTAGCCGCGACCTTAAGAAACTTAGCCGAGACTTATGGTCGGCACGTGGCCACTTACGAAGAGCCAGTGGAGTTTGACTTAACCGACCCCCGGGATCTGAAAGGCCCGGTGGAGCAGACCGAGATCCCGACTCATCTGCCGTCTTTTCGGTTAGCCCCAAGAAACGCCGCCCGCCGGGCCGCGGACGTGGTCTTTTTAGGCGAGTCCCGAGACCGGGAAGCTTTAAAAAGCTTGATTGAGGCCGCGGGCTTGGGGGTGACGGCTTACACCACGGCCCATACCCGAGGAGTGGCCGAGACTCCTTTACGCTTAATTAACCTTTTTGAGCCAAGGGAAAGGCCAGCCATGGCCGCCGAGCTACTGTCGGCTTTACGGCTAATCGTCCAGCAGCGCCTGTATCCCAAGGTCGGCGGCGGTCGGGTCGCGGCCAGGGAGTTTTTAGCCTTAAACGCCAAAGACCGTCGCGAGCTCCAAAGAACGCCCCTCCCCGAGCTGGAAGGGGCGTTAACCCAAATGCTCTTAACCAAAGGCCAGACCTTAATGGACCGAGTCAAGGCCTTAAGCGACCAAGGCTTAATCGCCCGGGAGATCGCCGATAGCCTCGCCAGAGAAAGAGGAGTCCGCCTATGACCCCACCCTGGGCTTGGACGGCCTTAAAACCTAGATTTTTTATCTTAGACGCGCGGGTGGTCTTTCCCTTAGGTCTGTGGTTACTGCGCTGGGCTTGGCTAACTTTGTTTTTAGCCCTGTTTTCGGTGACGCTTTTAGCCATCTTGGAAAGAAGGGGCTTAACTTTAGCCGCGGCCTGGCCCTTACTAAAGGTCAAACTTACTGGGCCAGAAAGGGAGGTCGGGGAAAGACGCCGCTTTAGAGAACGAATAAGGTTTTAGTTTTTGGGCCGGACTTAACTTTAAGAAAAAAACGGAAACAAACGCGGTAACGTTAGGCTGTCATAGGTTATAAATATTCTACTATTTAACTGTTAAAATATTTGAATATTTAAATATATTAACATTCTACTGTTTGAATATTTAATAATTTAAATATTTAATAGACTAAGCATTTAATATACTAAGTATTTAATAGGCTAAGCATTTAATAGACTAAGTATTTGAGCTTTTGAATATTTAACTACTGATAAAATAATTATTTGACTATTTAATAATTTAACTATATAGCTTATTAACCACTTAAATATTAAACAACATAAAGTAGTCTAATTAAATTTCAGGCTAAAAAAACTAAAGGTTAGTGGCCCTTAAAAAGCTTAGGGCTTCAATTAGGCCCTAACCCTAAAAAAAGGAATTCTATGCCATTTTATTCGCCCTTATCTTCTAACCAATCGATTAGCGACGGATCCCGCGAACTAGGCCCAGAGCCATTTACGGGAATCGACTCCGAAAAAGAACCCCGGCCGCCAAAGGTCGCGTCCCCAGAGCCTTGGTTTCAAAAGGTCAAAAACGCCCTCGCCCGAAGGCGGCGTTTAACCCAAAGCCTTAATCTAGCTAAAACCTTAAGCCTAACCCTAATCGTCGCCTTGGGAATTGGTCTTTACGCCAAACCAGCTTTAGCCACCGAGACCGAGTGTCAAGTGGCCTGCCAGACGGGCCAGGCCAAATTAGTCGCCGAAAAGAACAAGAACCAAAAACGCGAGGACGCCAATAGAGTCCTTAAAGATATGAGCCAAAAAATCGTCAGCGAGTGCTTCGCCGCCATTTACGCCCAGAATTACGGACTCTTAGGTTATCCCGGTATCCCCAACTTAAGCGAGGCCTTATCTGAGATCTGCCGAAACGCCCAGAAAGTTTTAAATAGCCAAGACTATAGCTTACCGGGGTTCTCCTTCCAGGATCTCTATAAATGAGAGGCGTAAATAAGCCCTTAGCCCTGTTAGTCGGCTTTTTGACCCTAAACGTCGCCTCGCTTCCCCATGCGACTTTAGCCGAGCTAGCCCCGGTGACCGTGGACTGCCTAAAAAAAGCCAGCCGGCGTTTTGAGGTGCCCTTGGAGCTGGCCTTGGGCGTCTTAGCCACCGAAGGCGGTCAAGTGGGACGGGTTAATTTCAATAAAACCGGCACTTACGACTTAGGGCCCATGCAGATCAACTCCACTTGGCTGCCCATCTTAGCCGAGTTAGGGGTTCGACCCAAAGACGTGAGAGACAATGGCTGCGCCAACGTGGCTATTGGAGTCTGGATTTTACGCCTCAACTACTTAGAGACCAAAGATAAAGAAAAGGCCCTGGCCTATTACCACTCCCGAAATCCCAAAAAAGGTCGGGCTTACGCGCGGGTGGCTAAACTTAGGGCTAAAACCTCAAATCTGAAAAAAACCTTAAACAAGGCCAACGCCTTAATTGGTCAGAATAGCTCTAGATGAGTCCAACAAAATCGTCCGAAAACGGGAACTCGATCCTTTTAACTCTCCTCTTGGTGGTCATTATCGCCATCATGGCCAAGGACTATTGGCGCGAGTTTCGAAGAGTTTACTTTTTAAAAACCACGCGCCTCATGTTAAAGCCCTTAGCCTTGTGGTCGGACGATTGGGGAAAGCTAAAGAATATAGCCGAATATGACTTAGATTTAGCCTCAGCCGAGTATTTAGCCAAAAAAACTGGCCTGGCCTTAGGGGTCGTGACCATCCCCTTACAGGCGATAGCCTTGATTTACATTGTCTTAACCCACAAAAAACGGGTCCCGCAAAAGAAACTGAACGCCTGGGGCATGGTGGAGACTTACGCCAAAGTCAAACCCTGCCTCGCCCCAATCGTTAAAACTGGCCCCATTAACTTACAGTCGAGGTTGGATGGTCCGTGGGCCACTTTCTATAATCCCATTGTTTTCGCCATCAAAAACCGGCTTTACCTAGACGACGAAGGCCAGGTCGTCAAATTAGAAGACGTCTGGGATCCGCGGACCTCGAAACCCTTAGAAAAAGAAGTCTGGCCCCAAAACCCAAAAATAAACGAGGAATTAACCAAACAAGTCTTCGTCGCCCAGCTTGGCCCGCCCTTAAGCCTTAAACAAGAAGACCTTAAGGATTATTATGGAGGCCTCGCCATGGCCTTCTGGTCCCAAATCCAGCGCGACAAAAGTCTGTGTCAACGAATCTTAGACGAACTGGCTTTAAACTGGAACAAAGAGACCAGACAAACCTTTTCGCGCGGCGCTCACCAAGTTCTCGCGAAGTTTAAGCCGGAGGATCTGCCGAAAGACCTTAAACGTCACTTAAGCTTTCGAAACTCATTTTTAGTGGCTCTCTTACTTAAAGCTCGAGACGTAGCCATTTTACCGACCAGCTTATTTATCTGGCTAAAACCCACTAACCGGACTTTGTTTTACGCCTTAAACCAGTTAGGGCAGCGAACCTCCTGGGTCGAAGGAGCGGGGCCCTTAGCCCATTATCAAGAAGAACGCGAGCAAAAGAAAAGCTTAACCGAGCCCATGGTCGACGAGGCCATAGAGGCTTTTACCTACTTCTTGTCGCGAACCGGGTATCTACCGCCTAGGCCCAGGAAAAAATCCAAAACCCTATTAGAGTACGAAAAAATTATGGCCCAAAAGAAAGAGAAAAAGCCGGCGAATAACCGCGACGGCTGTAGGGATATTGGGCCAAATAGCGAAGGCGAAGAATTAGACGCGGCCGAATATGAAAGGAGAGAGAAATTAAAATCACGGCGAGACTATGAGGATGAGGAGGAGCCGGATTTTTTTGGGCCTAAAGGCCCTTTCGGAAATGATTACGGGTTAAATAATATGGACAACTTTCCTTTTGGCGATGATTTTTCCCTAAAAGATTATTCTAACCCCGAGGAAGGCCCTAATTACGAAGAACCAATATCTATAGGCCAAAGCCAGGCGAGAGAAATTGACGGCCAAAGGGCCAGGCCAAATGACAATGAGTCAAATGAGCTTAACTTAAGATATGGGGAGCGAAATTTAAGCGAAAACGCCAAGAACGATTTTAACCAAGAGGATTTTGACCAGACGGATTTTGATCAGGCCAATTTTAACCGTGACCATTTTAACCATGACCATTTTAACCAAGACGAGATTGACCTAACCGATTTTAACCACTCCGATATTGACCAAACCGGGCTTGAACTAACCGATTTTAACCAAGCCGAGATTGACCTAACCGAGACTGACCAAACCGAGATTGAGGGAGCCGGGATTAACCAAACCGAGATTGACCTAACCGAAATTGAGTTAACCGAAATTGACCTAAATGAGTCAAGCCAAAACGAGTCGGGAAAAAAAGGACAAGGGAGGGCTAATAACTCCCTTTCGAAAACGTTCGATATTGATCCTTGGAAATATTAAAAAACCCTTTTTAAAAAAACCAAAAACCTTTTTAAGCCAAATTTACGGGAAAAGGCCATAGGGTCCTTAAAATCTAAAAATCAAGGCCTTAAAAAAACAAAAAGCTTTTTGTTAAAAAAATAAAAAACAAAAATGACTCTAAAATTTTTAGATCGAACATTTGTTTTTTTAGCTCCGAAAGCCTTAGTCGTAAGCTTTAGGTTAACTATTTAAACGCAATTTTTAGCCGTTATTTTTGGCCGCGATAATTGGCCGTAATTTTTGGCCGCGATAATTGGCCGTAATTTTTGGCCGCGACAACTGGCCGTAATTTTTGGCCGCGATAACTGGCCGTAATTTTTGGCCGCGACAACTGGCCGTAATTTTTAGCCGCGATAATTGGCCGTAATTTTTGGCCTCGATAACTGGCTCGAAATTTTAGCTTTAATATTTGGCTGTAAAAAATGGCCTAATTTTTGGCTGTAACAATTGGCTCTAAATTTTAGCCGTAATAATTGGACTTAATTTTTGGCCGTAATTTTAGGGCTAAAACGAAAAAAACGTCTAAGACGATTTATTAAAAGTTAAGGCTTTTATAATCAAAACTTAAGGTTTTTTTCTTCGAACTGTAATTATTTTTAAGAGCGCGCTGGTGACTAGCTTATAACGCGTCTTATGGCGATTTCGTTTTTTTTATGATTTTTTACGCTTTGCGCCATTTAAGGCGTCATAGGAATTATCTCCGTTATTTTAAACGCCAAATTCGCCTCGACCGATTTTTCAATTTTTTAACCGGCCATGCGATAGCTTTAGTTTTTTTGTCCTTTGGCTAAAAAACAAAATTTGGATATCCCCACTCGTTTCCTTGGTTAAATTTCCTCTTAAATAAAATTAACCCTGGCCCTCGGCCTAAATATCGCGACGCCATAATAGCGTCCAAACGTAAATTTTATCTTCTCGTAAAATTCGCGCCACCCTTTTTGGCTTCACGCCAAAACAATAAAGTTAGGGAGCGGTTTATCGCGAAATTGTCAAGAGCGAATTATGTCTAATAATTTAAAAAATAACTTTCCCATAAATATCTGGCTTACGGTCTGGCTTAGACAAAACGCGGCCTATAGGCCCAACTTAAACGCGTCTCTAACCCCAGACTTAAACTTAAACGCAATATTAAATCAAGACTTAAAAATAAGGCCGAACTTAACCTTACGCCAAAACCTCCGTCCAGATAGCGACAGCCTAAATTTATGCCCTAAGCGGCTTATGAGTTTAGCTCTCTACGATCCCTTGGCCGCGATCTTTAACCAAAAACCAAAAACCGCGTCGCTAAAAGAGCGGGCGAAGGTCAAGACTGACAAAGGTTCTTTAAAGTCTAAGCCCAAAAAAGAGGCACCGCGACCAATCCGAGGAAGGCGCCTAATTGGCTGATTCTAATGGTCAAAATCCATCGTCCGCCCCAGACTTATACGAGGAGATCGTTCGAGATTTATTAGAGTCAAAAGACGCTCCTTGGGAAAAGCCTTG
Organism: Deltaproteobacteria bacterium; assembly: GCA_031257535.1. Lineage (GTDB taxonomy): Bacteria > Desulfobacterota > Desulfarculia > Adiutricales > Adiutricaceae > JAIROO01. The sequence goes on along the minus strand of JAIROO010000255.1, from coordinate 4,400 downwards.
GAAATCCATGGGTTGGTCGCCTTACAACCAGTTTAGCGGCACGGTGTACAGCGGCCTTAACCGCGTCGCTTTAGCCATGGCCCGGCCCGACGACCCACGCTGGCTGACTTCTTGGCAAGTCGAAGAGCTTGGTTATTGGATCAAAAAAGGCCAAAAAGCCAAAACCGTCGAGTTTTGGGTCAGTCACGACGGAACCGAAGGCCTAAGCGAGAAGGACTTACTTTTCAGCCATGGTCCCCAAAGTGGATTTGAAACTCAAAACGACAAGACGAATTCGCCTGTTCGCTATTACAAGGTTTTTAACGCCGCCCAATTAATAAACCCTAATGGGCAAAATCTCCCCCCGACTCCGCCCAGGGCCATAACTTGGAAACCCGACGAGTGGGTGGAGGCGATTATCGCGGGCTCGGGCGTAAAAGTCGTTAACGACCAAAAAGACCGCGTTTTTTATCGCGACAACACGGTCCACATAACGCCCAAAGACAGTTTCGACAGTACTGGCGACTATTACGCCTCCATTATTCATGAACTCTGTCACTGGACTAAAACTTTAACTGGAACCGGCGAATTAGCCGCTGGCCCAGCTTTTGAGCTTGACTACGCCCAAGAGGAGATCCGGACCGAGTTGGCTACCTGGATGCTAAGCCAAGACATTGGTTTAGACCACGACCCCACGCGCCACGCCCTTTACTTGGTTGACTGGCTCAAACTTATTAAAGCCGACCACCAAGAGATCAGACGCGCCGCCCTGGACGCGGAATTGACCAAAAAATTTCTTTTAAGCTTAGCTCCCGGGCCTAAGCAAATGCCCAAAGTTCCCAAACTTGACTCCGTCAAAGTTATTTCATTTTCGCCAAAGAACCAAGGTCCTAAGTATATGAGCGTCGCGCCTGACATTTTCCAAGATGACGAGTTTCCAGATCCACCTCACCATTTACCGCCTAATTATGACTTTGAGGCCGAGAAGATCCCGCGCTTATTGTTCATTAACCGGGTTTATCAGCGTTTATTAAGGCCAGGGCTGGTCATGGAGCGTTTAAACCGCTTTAAAGAATTAAACGACCAAATCATTAAAATTGGTCCCCGCCACTGGACTCGCGACTTCGACTACAAACGATTTTTACAGGAAGCCCAGCGCGTGGCCAAGATCCAGGTCTCTTTAGCCTTACAAAACCTCGACCATAAAATTCCGCCGACCCAAGAAGAGGTCACTGTTTACAACGGCGTCTTGACCTTAACTAAAGCCGCCCGCGGCCTCAATTTTAAAGGTTTTTGCCTGGATCCGGCCACTTCCGATAACGAGCCAAATTATCGAGTAATCCACGTCGCCAAACGCGAGAACCAAGCCGACGCGCCCGCCAAAGTCTTAATCGATGGAAAGCCCGTTGACGTTTTTAAAGAAGTTCCGCCCGCTAAAGCCATCCGGCGTTTGGTTTTAGACTCTGAGTCGAACTTAGTCGGCATCTTTTTAGACGCTAACCACGCCCAAAACTTTAGCCAAATAATTAACTCCCCCAAAATCACCCTTTTAGAAGACCGCCAAGAGGCGGAAATGGCTCTCCACTGGCGAGATCGCCTAGAAATTACCGTTACCCCCAAACCGCAAATAAAGACCCTTGACCCAAAAGAACAAGAAGAATGGACGCAAAGGTTAAGGTCCAGAATCGGGGTTAGAAATCCCACGCCCACGGAACAGGAATTAATCGTTTTAGCCTCAGCCCCGACCCCCGAGGCTCTAAGAGTTAAAGCTCGCCTTGACCTTGAGCGCGCCAAAATCTCCCGCTTAACCCAAGACGAAGACCCCCAAAATCAAACCGAGACTTTAAACGTCAAACCTAAACTTTTTTAAAGTTTTTTTTTATCGCTTCCCGATCTTAACGCGTTAACGACTTTGGTCGCCTAACCTTTATGGCCCTTTGGCGAGTTTACGCCCGAAAATTTTCGCCTTAGGCGCCTTGACTAAGACCAAAAACTTTTTTTAAGCCCTTTTATCTAAGGAGAATCCTATATGCGCTTAACGCCCAGCTTCGCTTTTTCTCGGCCGCCTTTAACCCGACTAACCAAATATAAAACGTTTTTTAACCCTCTTATCGCCTTAAGCCTGACCCTGGCCCTAGCCTTCGGGGCTTGCTCGTCCTCGGAGACTCCCAAAGGAGCCAACCAAAAACCGTTAAGTTTGACCGCCGCCCTTTTTCCCGAGACCGAGGAGTTAAGGCCTCAGCCAAAAATCCGGCCCAATTCTTTAACCAGGGCCAAGATGGCCGACCAAGGCTCAAGTTTTTCCTTAAGAGCCAATCTGACCGCCAATAATGGCTCTCTTGTGGATAATACGGCTAAAGTTCATAACTCGGCCGTCTTATCGGGGAACTTAGCCGCCGCGAATTCTCCTTTAGGTTCTCGAAAAGCGGGAATATTCGCGCCAAATACCGCCGAGACCCCCAAAAACCCCCTAAAGGCCCTCACAAGCCCCCTTTTAGCCCACCAAAACCCCCTAAAGGCCCCCAATTCCCCTAATCCCCAGCCTCTTGTGGGCGCGGTTTTACCCGAGGGCCAAAATTTTCAGCCTTTGAGCCAAAATCCAGTCAACGCCTCTAACCTTTACGCGGTCACGGCCTTGGGCTCTCTGGTCGCCGGCGAGGCTAGCGACCTGACGTTACGCCTAACTTATAAAGGCGCGACCTTAGACCGGAAAATATCGCTAAAAATAAAGCCCCATCCGGCTCTCGTTAATTTAAGGCCCATTTTAAGGGAGACCGACGCGTTTGGTCGCTTAAAAATAAAAGGCCTTATAGTTAAAGTCGGCTATCGTAGCGTCCCTTTAACCCTAGACTTAGGTCCAGGGGCGCGGGAAGCGACGGTCCTCGTTCCAGTCGCGGCCAGCCCTTTCAATTTGAGCTTAACGAGCTTATCTAAGCGCTTACCTAAAAACGCCGCCGCCACCGACTTAGCTAGCCAATACGATTTAACTATAAAAGTCGCTAAAGGCGGCGCGGCTTACCGAGGGAGCCTAACCTTTAAGCCTCACCCTAATCTACCGAACTTAAAATCCCATCCAAGAACGACTGACCACAATGGCCAGATCCACTTAAAAGGCCTTGTGGTTACGGGCCCCGCGACTTTTACCGCCCAAATCGACCGTGGCCCTTTAGTCTCGCTAAATTGGCCGCCGGAAAACGCGGCCGTAAGCCAAACCCTAAAAGAAAGTCCTCAGACGATCGAGGCTAGTTTTGTTTTACCGCGGTTAGCTAACCCCAAGCCCGGCCAATCCTTAACCATAGGTTCTCTGGTTAGCCACTACTTACGGCCCGACTCCCAAGGCGGTCTCGATTTAGCGACCAAAATGGGCGTCTATGGGGTTAACCGCTTAAGCGAGGTAATTAGCCAGAAGTTGTCGCCCTACGGCCAGTTTCGCTCTCGAGCCACCTTAAGCGGCCAAGGGGAGTTTTTAGGCGGGGTCGACTATCTTTATCCCTTTATAGACCGAACTAATTGGCTCCTTTTTGGCCAAGGGAGCCTCACCTTAAACGACCAAGGAAGAATACTCGCCTCCTTAGGGGCGGGGCAACGATTTTTTCCCGACCCCAGTTTCGCTTTTGGCTATAACGTCTTTTTAGACGGGGATCTAAAAAGAGATCACTTCCGAACTGGCTTGGGTTTCGAGTATTGGACCAAAAACCTAAAACTCGCGGCCAATCTTTACCAGGCCGTAGGTCCTTGGCGTCCTTCCCCCGACTACCCGCGTCTACCGGTCTGGGAAAAAGCCGCGAGTGGCTGGGACTTAAGAGTTGAGGCTCGCCCGTCCTTCGCCCAATCAATAGCTTTGACCGGAACCCTAGAGAAGTGGCGGGGACCCCAGATTGGCTCTTTTGAGTTAGGTCGAAACTCCCCTAATCTCTTGTACTCCTATGGCCTAAAATGGACTCCTTGGCCGTTATTGACCTTAAGCCTTAGTCAGACCAAAGGCGGCCAACGAAAAACCCAGACTAACTTTGGCTTAAGCTTTAACTATCGCCCTGGCCTTACCCCAGACGATTACGCCATCGCTTTTAGCCCCTTAGCCTATCGCCACGACTTCGTCGACCGCGACTATAGCCTGCCCTTAGCTTACCGGGCTAAGCTTACGCGCCAGATCGTTTTGGTCAGCCAGGAGGGGCCGGGCTTATACCGCTTTAAGGTCTTAGACGGTTTTGGCCGCGAGCAATCGAGCTTAGAAGTAGCCACCACGGTCGCGTCGGCCACGGTTTTAATCTTGGATCCCCTAACGGAAAAGGCGCGGACCCGTTTTCTGACCGACGAGGCGGGGGAGTTTGTGGTTTTATATCGTTCGCCTTCTGGCGAGTCCACCTTAACGACTCACGTGGTCGCCCATGGTCGGGGGGACTTTAAGGTTATTCCGGCTA
>JAIROO010000189.1 GCA_031257535.1 Deltaproteobacteria bacterium | reverse complement strand
GCCATTCAATCATGATTCCAATTAACTAGTTTGCCTCTCTTTACCCAAGTATCATCGTTTTTTTAATCATGGTCCCCCAGCCCTTGTAGGGGCTTAAATTCCAAAATTAGAATTGCTGTAAACGAAGTTAAGCTATTGACCAGGGGCTTTTCTCTAAGTTAAGATTACGCGTTTTAGCGCTTAAGATTAAGGCCAAGCTTAAATACCGCTTTTGGCTTTATCTCTTTTTGGCTCGATCTTTATTTAGCCATAAGACCAAAAAGTCGCGGATCTTTTTTGGCCCCTTTTTTGGAGACTCCCATGACTAACCTGGAACCGGTGATTGGCTTAGAGGTTCACGCCCAGCTCAACACGCGGACCAAACTCTTTTGCTCTTGTCCAGCTGGCGGCGAGGCCTTACCCAACGAAAACGTCTGCGAAGTCTGTTCTGGCCAGCCGGGGGCTCTCCCGCGTTTAAACGCCAAAGCCGTGGAATTGGCCGCCAAAGCCGTTTTAGCCTTAGACGGCGAGGTCAGCCCCTTTTCCCTGTTTTCTCGCAAAAACTATTTTTACCCGGATCTACCTAATGGCTTTCAGACCTCCCAACTGGATCCGCCGGTGGGCTTAGGCGGGGGTTTAACCTTAACCTTAGCTAACGGCCAGGAGAAATTCGTGCGCTTAAACCGGATCCATATGGAAGACGACGCCGGTAAATGCCTCCACGACGAGAAACGGGACAAGACCTTAATCGATCTTAACCGAGCTGGCACGCCCTTAATCGAGATCGTCACTGAGCCTGACTTAAGCTCCAGCGTTGAAGCCATTGATTTTTTAAAAAAGCTCCACAACCTTTTAGTTCGCTTAGAAGTGACTCGCGGCCGCTTAGAGGAAGGGGAGTTTCGTTGCGACGTCAATATCTCCTTAAAACCCGTGGGTAGCCCCACTTTAGGCGTTCGGACCGAGATTAAAAACTTAAACTCCTTCCGCTTCGTGGGTCAAGCCATTGAGTTTGAGATCCATCGGCAGACGGCCATCTACGCGGCCGGGGGCCAGGTGGACCAAGAGACCCTCCATTTTGATAGCCTCAAAGGCGAGACCCGACCCTTAAGAACTAAGGAAGAGGCCCACGACTATCGCTATTTTCCCCAGCCTGATCTCCCGCCCGTCATTGTCGAGCCCGAGCTTATCGCCCGCTTAAAAGAGTCCCTTCCCCTACCCATTGAGAAGATTAATGAGCGTTACCAAAATATGGGTTTACAAGAGGACTTTATCGCTAGTTTAACGGCCTGGCCTTCGGCGTTAAACTATTTTGAAGAGGCTTTAACTTTTTACCCGGGCCCCAAACGCGTAGCCGTTCTTATGACCGAGCTCTTTTTTCCAGCGGCCCGGCAAAATAACCTTGAGCCGTCCGAGACTCTTTTAAGACCCGCCCACTTAGCTAAACTCGCCAGGTTTATTGACGAGGGGCGAGTCAGTAAAAACGTGGCTTACGATATCTTTGGGGATCTCTTCGCCTCGGGCTCGGATCCAGAGATCGTTATTAAGGCGAAGGGACTAAGCCTGGTCACCGACGAGGAAGCCATAACCGCCTGGGCTCGGGAAGTCATAGAAGCTCATCCTTTGGAAGCTCAAAAATACAACAATGGCCAGACTAAAGTCCTCTCCTTTCTAGTCGGTCAAGTCATGCGTAAAAGCCAAGGGACGGCGGATCCCAAAAGCGTTAGCCTCGCCTTAAGACAGATTTTATTCGAGCTTAACGAGGAATTACCCTATTAAGACCCCAAAAAGGAGTCGACTCTTATGGCCATCCCCTCGGACGCCGCTTTAAAGATCGCTAAGCTCGCCCGGTTAGACTTAAAAATGGATTTAAAGGCCCTAGACAAGCTAACCCACGACTTTGACCGGATCGTCAGCTATATGGACATCTTGTCTTTGGCCGACACGACCGGAGTCATGCCCATGTACTCGCCCATGATTGAGCCAGTGGGACCTAGAGAAGACGCCCCCCTCCCCCCTGACCCCGAAAAGAGCGAGGCTATCTTGGGAGAAGCCCCAGAGACGGTGGGCCGTTATTTTAGCGTGCCTCGGTTATTCTGACCTGTTTTGTCCTATTGGTTTTTAGCGTTTTTATTTGATTTTTCTTAGATTATTTGATTCTAAGCTTGACTAATAAGATTTTTAGCTAATATTTTAGATTTTTATTAATTAAACATTGACTAATAAGATTTTAACAATATAATTAATAAATTTTTTGCCTTAATAACACGCTTAAGGTGCGCCTTAGAGGTATCTTTTGAACGAGCTTTTTAGCTTAGATCTGGCCCAAGCTAGCCAAGGCTTAAAACATCGCGCCTTTAGCGCCCACGACTTAACCTTAGCTTGCTTAAACCGCCTTAAATCGACCGAGCCTAAGATCGCGGCTTGCTTGACCGTCTTAGAGGAAGAGGCCTTAAAACAGGCCACGGCCTTAGACCAAGCCGGCTATGACCCGAGTCGGCCTTTGTGGGGTCTGCCTTTAACCATTAAGGACGTCTTTTGTTTAAAAGGGGCCCCGACCACGGCTGGCTCCAAACAGTTAGCTCACTACCACAGCGCCTTTGAGGCCACGGTGGTTACGCGTTTACGGGCGGCGGGAGCAATTTTTTTGGCCAAAACCAATTGCGACGAGTTCGCGATGGGCTCGTCGACCGAGTTTTCCGCGTTTGGGCCGACCCACAACCCCTATAACCTAGACCGAGTCCCCGGCGGCTCTAGTGGCGGAGCCGCGGCCTCGGTCGCCGCCCGCCAAGCCCCGGGAGCCTTTGGCACGGACACGGGCGGCTCCATTCGCCAACCAGCGGGTCTGTGTGGTTGCGTGGGTTTAAAACCAACTTACGGTCGAGTCTCTCGCTATGGGATCGTGGCTTACGCCAGCTCTTTTGACCAGGCTGGCCCTTTAGCCAGGACCGTCGCTGACTGCGGCCGTCTTTTAGCCGCGGTGGCTGGGCCCGACGACCGCGACTCCACCGTCTCTCGCGCCCCGTTAGGCGACTATCTAAACCTAGAACCCGTTAATCCCAAAGACTTAGTCTTGGGCCTGCCCCGGGAGTTCTGGACAGCGGATCTGGCTCCCCCCGTGAGAGACGTCTTAGAAGAAGCCAAAAACCTTTTAACCAAAGCTGGGGTCAAATTCGTGGAGATTGATTTGCCTAGCTTAAAGTTCGCGGTCGCCACCTATTACGTCTTAGCCACGGCCGAGGCTAGCTCGAACTTAGCTCGTTACGATGGGGTCCGCTATGGGTTTCGAAAAAGCGAGGCGAGAGATCTTTTAGAAGTCTACGCTAAAACCCGGCAGACTGGTTTAGGGGCGGAGGCCCGACGCCGCGTCTTACTGGGCACCTTCGCTCTGTCGAGTGGCTATTACGAGGCTTACTTTCGCAAAGCCGCCCAGGTCCGGCGCTTAATCGCCGTAGACGTTCAAAAAGCCCTAGAGAGCTGCCATTATATCTTCGCCCCAGTCTCGTCGCTCTCGGCCTGGCCCTTAGGCTCGTTTTTAGACGACCCCTTAACTATTTATCAAATGGATCTAATGACCATCCCCTTAAATCTCTACGGGGGCCCAGGTCTATCTCTACCGGCGGGCTTAGGATCCGACAAGCTGCCCGTTGGGGCTCAGCTGTGGGGTCGACCCTTAGACGAGGTGGGCTTACTAGCCGCGGGGAGCTTACTAGAAAAAATTTGGCCGCCTTTAGCTCCTCCGCCTTTAGAAGACTTTTCTTAAGCGGCTAGACAAAAAACGAGCCGACTAAAAAAAACGCGGATCTCGCAAGAGCCCTTTTATAAATTTTTAGTCGCCTATCTGTTCTGTATAAACGAAGCTATAATTTAGCGACCACTAGATAGTGTATTTAAAAGAGCCCTCAATTAATTAAAAGGCGGGTTTAGCGAGGGTTTTCGGAAAAATGAGGCCCCCAAAAATAGTTGGTGGTGGCCGACTTTAGTTGACGTGACTTAAAAATTAGTGTATAGTGGCTTCGTAGATGTCTTTTTAGGAGAGACGGAAATAATGGAGCCATTAACACCATTAACCATCAACCTTGACGAGTATTCTTGTCCCAATCCAGATTGCTCTGACCATGGTC
>JAIROO010000185.1 GCA_031257535.1 Deltaproteobacteria bacterium | reverse complement strand
TAGTAGGACACGTAACTAAAATTTCAACGCCAGGGTTTTTACGAAGCCATCAAAAAAGTACAAAGGGTAGTCCCTTCTTACTTGAACCCTCAAATAACTGTTTGATACTAACCCATTTTTTCGCTCTTTATGGTTGTCTGGTGGCCTCCCAGAGGAAAGCTTCTGTCGCGATAACGCGCTGGCCACTGGGGGGGACGCTTGTCTCGAAGAAGTCGCCCGCGACTGTTGAAAAAACCCTAAACCTACACTGGCTCAGAAGTCATAATTGGAAAAAGTTTTTGACGGCCAGTATACAAGGCACTAGGCTGAATGAAGTCTGGACGGCCAGGGACCCCACCCCCCCGCCGTCTGGTCAGCCAAACTGACCCATCACCAGATCTTTTCCACTTTGCCCAAGAAAATTTCGGGGTTGGCTATATTGGATTTTAAGTTTTCGTTTTCTTCGGCTAGATCAAAACTTTCAATGTTGAAGCCGCCCTCGACGTAAGTTTCGAGGATTTCTGATTCTAAGTCGCATTGTTCGCCCCGGCAGCCTTTAACTATTTCCTCTAGCCCCCAAGTTCCGCCGCAGTCTTCGATGATCCCATGGCCAAACCCTTTGAGAATTCTGGGCAGCTCGTCATTTTTTAGGCCCGGATCCGCGTAGATCTTTTTGAGGGTCCCAACCAGCCGCCAGTTATCGCCGTAGTCATAGGTGACCAGGAATTTGTCGCCTATCTCGGCGAAGACGCGATTTAGTTTGGTTAAGGATTTTTTAGGGGGATTTTTATACTCGTCAAATACGGACGTGCAGAACTCCGTTTTTTTGAGTCCAAGTTTTTTGGATCGGAAAACTAGCTCAATTAGGTGACCCCCGTACATCTTGAAAAGGCACATAATAATCTGGACAAACACCGTGATCGAGGCGTCGGCGTTGACTTCAAAAAGCCGCCAGATTCTGGGTCTGAAATCCTTTAGTTCCACTTGAAATTGGAAGATTTGATTGGCCGGCATAGGACGAAAGGACTCCTTTTGGGTCGCTTTTGACGAGAAAAAATGGACCATTTTGGCGAGGGTGGCCATAGGGAAAATATATTTTATCCCCATGAACGACTGTCGACGATTTTGGGATAGCGGAAAAATCAAACTTCCGTAACCTTAAAGACGCCTTCGAACCCTTTGACTAAAGCCCAATTTTTGGCTTCCTCAAAAAGCGACCATAATATCGGTCCGTTCGCTAAAGACAATGGCGGTCTTAAAGATCCGTTGGTCTTTAGGGAGCCATCAGAAGACTTTTAGTCTTTTACGACGGTAGAGCTGTCTGGGAAGGCGCCGTCTGGTCAGCCAAATCGACCCATCACCAGCCCTCTTCCACGTCGCTCAAGGAAAAAAAGGAGTCGCCCAGAGAGTCTTTTAAGCGTTTGTTTTCCTCGTCTAGATCAAAATTTTCAATGTTGAAGTCGTCCTCGAGGTATTCTTCGAGGATTTCTGGATCTAAGTCGCATTTTTCGCCGCGGCTGCCTTTAACTATTTCCTCTAGCCCCCAAACTCCGCCGCAGTCTTCGACGATCCCATAGCCAAACCCTTTGAGAATTCTGGGCAGCTCGTCTTTTTTTAGGTTCGGATCCGCGTAGATCTTTTTGAGGCTCCCAGCCAGCTGCCAGTCATCGCCGTAGTCATAAGTGACCTGGAATTTGTCGCCTATCGCGGCGAAGAGGCGATTTAGTTTGATTAAGGAATTTTTAGGAGGTTTATCAGATTCGCCAAGAATGTCTACGTTGAACTCCACTTGTTTGAGTCCATGTTTTTTGGAATGGAAAATCAGCTCAATTAAGTGACCGCCGTACATCCTGAACAGGCTCATAACTACCTGGATAAACAAAGAGAGCGAGGCGTCGGCGTTTATTTCAAAAAGTCGCCAGATTTTGGGTTTGAATTGTTTTAGTTCCACTTGGAATTGGAAGATTTGTTTTTCGGGCATAGGGCGTTAAGGCTCCTTTGGGGTCGCTTTTGGCGGAAAAAGTTGACCGATCTCCTGGTCGACGTCAGACAATTTGATATTTTGTTATTGGCGGGCCTAAGAACGAGGCTGGTCTCTTGGCCACGTTTTTCGAAATCAGCTTGGTTAGGGTAAGTTTTGGTTCCTTAGGGACTCATTTACTTGTCCCCTGGCCAAAAGGCTTTTTAGTCGCGAAAAGTTGGTCGGCTAAACGGCTTTTTTCAAGGCTAAAAGGTTAAAGGCCGTGAGATTATGATTATATTTAGAGCCATTTTGGAGAACTTGGCTCGTTGGAAAAGGTTGATAGAGGACTACTAATTAAGTCGGATTACGCGAGTTCAACCCGCGCGGTTTAGAGGTTATCAAAGTCTTGAAATTTTATAGACGAACGTTACTATATGGTGGGTCCTTTGTCAAGAGATCAATACTTAATTTGAAATAAGCCGCTCGGTTACTATAATAGCTAAGGACAAGAAATTAGAAGACCTTTTCTTAGGAGAAACCAAAACGATCGATAAATTTAGCTTTAGATGAAAAATAGAAATATAAAAGTTTTTTAGGTTAATATTTCCCCACAAAAAAGGTTGATCAAAAGTCCTTAAACGTGGCCACCTAGTTTCGGCTCCAAAACGGCCCTAGCGAGATCAAACAATCACGCTCAATCCCCCGTCTTAAGTTTTGGGGGTATCTTCTTGAGGATTTTATGAAGAAAGTTAAAATTACCGTCCTAAAAACTACTTTAGACCAGGAACTCGCGGCTGAATACGGCGTTCCCAATCTAGGAATCTGTCCGCTTATGAAAACGGGCCAGGTTTTCTACGGCGACTACGCTAAACCCGAAGGTTTTTGCGACGAAGCTTGGAAAGCCATCTACCAATACGTCTTCGCCTTAGCTCACGGGGCTGGCGAGGCCACGTTTTATTACAACGATTGGGTCAAAAAGCCAGGGGTCGCCATTTGTAGTTGTAACGATGGGTTGCGGCCCGTCATTGTTAAGTTGGAGGCGACGAACGAGGACTCGCGCTATTAAGCGCTTTTAGGCCCCTTTTTCTTTATGTTTAATCTCTCTTAAGGGAGTTAAGCTCTCTCTTAAGGGGTTAAGCTCTCTTAAGGGATGTAATGGAGTCCCTCTCTTTCTTTTTATGGTTAACGAGCGTTTTTTTGATGGCTTATAGGGTTTATATTCCGCTAGCGAGCTTTTAGGTGGGTAATTTAAGCCGGATAAGTAAGTCTAGATAAGCGATAATTTTTGTTTAAAGCTAGTTTATTAATGAATTATTGTAAGCTAAACGTCTAAATGATCGTAAGACGCTATTGGAAAATCCAAAAAGTAAGGCCAGCGTCTTAACGTCGGCTAAGGATTAGCCGAAAAACCAGACGAGTCTGGCCTTTTTTTAAGGGGGGGACGCGAGTCTTATTGTCTTGTCCCTCCCTCAAGCTGTCTCAATAGTTGTTTCCTATAGTTGTCCCCTATAGTTGTTCTTAGTTATTTCCTAGTTATCACCTAGTTATCCCCTAGTTGTCCCTAAACTATCACCTAAATAAGCGACGTTATCTCCTTTAGGTTATAAACCCTATAAGGGGGCCTTAAGCCAGGCCTAGGAGTTCGCGGCCATAGGTTTTGGGCGTAGGGATTAAGGGTTTTAGCGTCCCGTCGCGGGCTAAGACGTTGTCGTCGGCGTAACCACCAGTTTTCTCGGACGCGAGTAAACGGCGTTTCATGGCCGCGTGACCAGCTGAGCAAAAGGCCATGCAGCGGCCGCAGTTGGTGGCCCCAAACGTGGCTTCGGAGTGCTCTAAAACCCGTAAGCGCGCGTCTCTTTCTTCCCACAGCTGACGGTAGACTTCCGCCGGGGTGGGCTCTTTAATGATCGGCACGTCGACTTTTGGGTTAAATTTAGCCCCTGGCCAGACCTTAGTGCTTAAACCAGAAGCCATAATCCGGCATTTACTGGGAATAGCCCTCGCGAAGCGAAAGGTTTGGCCGCCCATTTTTAAGACGTGAGGCGGTTTGATTTCTAAAGCCTTGGCTGGGCAGTGGGCGACGCACTCTAAGCAGCCGTCGCAGACCTCGGCCGGGGTTAAGATTTTTTCCGCGGGCCTTAAGGGAGCGGTCGTCGGCAGACCCAAAAATCGCTGCCGGCTCCCGTAACGCGGGGATAAAGCCAAACCGCTAAGACCAAAGGAGGCTAGACCCGCCGCCACCGCCGCGTGGCGGAAGGAAATCATGCCGTAGCCAGGTTTGCGGGCCCCGATGGAGCAGTTGCGGCCGGGAATAGGTAAAGTCGCGTAACCAAAATCCTCAATAAAATTGGAGAGTCGGTAGGCTAAAAAGTCGAGCTCCCGGTTTAAGTAAGCGTAACCGAAAAGATTGTAGCTGTAGTTGGAGACTCCTCGACGCATGATCTCTAAGGCCCCGTCGGGGATGTGGAGGCTCACCACCACCACCGAGCGGCACCCTGGTAAAACGTCTTCCGGTCGAAAATCCTCTTCCAAACCCTCGTTTAGAACTTCGGCGGAAGCTATCCCCGCCTCGCTCGCCCCTAAGGCCTTGGCCTTGGCTAAGACCTTTTTGGTTAAAACGTCGTTATATTTAGGCACGGAAAAAACCATTCCTTTAGCGAAATAAACCATTAAAAAAAAGATATATACTGGTTTTTTAGCGTTTTTTGGTCCAATAAAGGATCCGTTTTTTTAATAAATCAAACATAGTCATGATGACGACCACTACAAACGAGAGCCAGATCATGCCCACGATGACCCGGTCGTATTTGGCGAAGTCAGCGTAATACTGCACAAAAAAGCCTAAACCGGCTTTGGAGCCGATCATCTCGGCCACGGTTAAAAGAAGAAAGCTGCGGATGAGGCCAGCGTTAATCCCGGCGAAGACTTGCGGCATGGCTCCGGGCAGGACGACCTTAAAAACTAATTGCCGGCCTTTTAAGTTTAAACAGCGGGCGTTATCGATCCAACGGGGCTCTAGCATGGCCACCCCATGGAGGGTGTTGATGAGGACCGGCCATAAAACCCCAACAAAAATGATAATGAAAGAAGACGACCAAAAGGTGGGCATGACCGCGATGGCGTAAGGGATCAGCATGGTCGAGGGCAAGGGATTCACGGCTCGGATAAAAGGGGTTAAAACCGCCTCGACTTTTGGTCTTAGGCCAATAAAAAGTCCCGCTCCCACCCCCACCAAAATAGACAGAGCCACGGCCGGGACTAACAAGCTTAAGGAACTAAGAAGGCCATCGACCAGCTGCTTAGCCGAAACCTCAAACGCCGGGATGATCTTTTTCCAGCCAGGAAACAACAAGGCGTTTGGCCAACGCAAAACGTCGGTGATGAGGCCGTACGCGCCAAATAAGAGCGTTACAATGGCTAAACAGCTAAGTAAGCCAAAATAACGGCTCTGGCCGCTATCGGAGAGCATGGTTAAACCTGTCGAGAGCGGAGTCAAATTTTATTTGGCTCCGCGAAAGGGACCAGATGGACTCTATTCTTGGCGTTACGACTAGATGGCCGCCCCGACCTCGACTCCTGGGGCTAAACGCTCGTCGACCACTAAATTTAGCTCAGTTAAAAGTCGGTCCCGTAAAATTGGAAAATTAGGGCTCCGTAAAGACCCCATTCTCGAGCGGGGTCGGGGCAAGTTGACTGGAACCTCCCGGACGACCCGACCAGGATGGGTGCCCATAACTATGACTCGGTCGCCTAAGATAACCGCCTCTTCCACGTCGTGGGTCACGAAGAACACGGTTTTGCCGGCGTTTTGGTCCGTAGAGCCGCCTTGCCAGAGATCTAAAAGGAGGTCCTGTTGGCGGGCCCTGGTGATCTCGTCCAAGGCTCCAAAAGGCTCGTCCATTAAAAGAATCGGGGCGTTGATGGCTAAAGCCCTGGCGATAGCCGTCCGCTGCCGCATGCCGCCCGACAGCTCTCCGGGCAGCTTGTCGCCGTCTTGGGCTAGACCCACTAGATTAAGGTAGCCCAAAGCTATGGTTCGACGTTCGGCTTTGGTCTGGCCTAAACCGGCCCGCTCTAAGGCTAAGACAATGTTGTCGCGGCAGGTCATCCAGGGAAAGAGACTATAGTCCTGAAAGACCACCGCGCGGTCTAACCCAGGTCCTTCAATTAGCCGGCCGGCCGCCGTTAGGCGGCCGACCGGCGGTTTAACTAGCCCGGCGAGGAGCCTTAACAAGGTGCTTTTGCCGCAACCGGAAGGGCCAATCACGGCCACGAACTCGCCCCTGTTAATGGCCAGGTTAATGTCTTTTAAGACGACATGATTGGGATTGTCGTACCAAAAAGACGCCCCTTCCACGGTCAGATAGGGGGCCAGGGTCAATTCCACTCCTGAAAACGCGTCTTAAGTTTGGCCCAGTAAGGATCGTTTGGCTCTTTCTTCGACAAACTGTCTAAGGCCTCTTTGTATAAACTAACGTCAATGAAGGAATGGGGATCCGCGTCGGAGGTAATATATTTGCTCTCTTTCATAAAATCCCACATGGTGACCACGCCTTTGGTATTGGGGTCAACGGCCAGCTGAATGTGCGGATCTAAGGTGAGGGTCCGCGAGAGCTTTTCGTCAATCTTTAAATCCTCGGCGTTGGCTTTGACCCCGGCCTCGGGATTTTTCGCGAACTCTCTTTCCGCCTCTAATAAACCTACGATAAGTTTAACCAGCTCGGGTCGTCTGTTAGCTAAAACCTCGCGGGTGGTGATGATCCGGCAGCAGGGGTGGTAAGCGAAGAGATCGTTGCTCCATAAAGGGATGGCCAGACCCGCTTCCAAAGCCCCGGCCGTAATGGAGCTGGAGCCAACGCCCACGTCGACTTTGCCGCTTTTAACGGCTTCGAGGACGTCAATGGTGCGGCGAAACTCAATTAGCTCAAAGTCGCGGCCAGGAACTAAGCCGGCTCGATGGACGGCTCCTCTAAAGACCACGTCGGCCGTGTACAGCCTTGGGGTCCCCACGGTTTTGCCTTTAAAATCTTGAACGGATTTATATTTAGAAGCGTTTTCGGGTTTGACGATGATGGGGTGACCGCCCGCTAGATTGCCGGCGATAATAACGATAGGGGCTCCCTCGGCGGCGAAGGTTAAAGGCGAGCCAGTGCCAAAGGACAGCCCCACGTCGATCTTGCCGGCGTTTAGAGCGTTAATGCCGTCGTTAGTTCCCAAAAACATGACTAGCTCCACGTCTAAGCCTTGATTTTGGAAGAACTTTTCGTTAATGGCGAGGACCGGCAGGGTCTGAGTCCCGCCTTGGTTGCGGCCAAGTTTAAGGGGGTCGGCGTTAGCCGGAGTAAGGAAGGCCAAATAGACGAAAAATAGGGCGAAAAAGGCTACCAAAGGTCGGGCTAAAGGGGTCATAACTACCTCTCAAAGTTACGAGCTCTCAAAAGTTACGAGGTCTCAAAAGTTTTAAAAGGTCAGCCAGATCGCCAAAGAGCCAGGCTCTAATGTTTGGTCCTTTTTGGTTAAAGGCGGTAAATGGCTGACCGTAAATAAAAAAACCCCGAGCCAAAAAATTGGCTCAAGGCCTTTAGGTTACTAATCAGCCGTGACTAACAAGAAAAAACGAACCCGAATAAAGTTTCTAGCCTAAAATCGCCGCGAAAAAAAGAAAAAAAAACGCCTTTTTTCGCTCAATCTAGGCGCGGGTTACTCCATAAGGAGTCATTATAGCCAAGGGCAAATCCTAGGTCAAGACCTACGGCGATTTTAATTTTGGCCTTCCTTAAAGTTTTGGTGGTGGCCGACTTTAGTTGACGTGACTTAAAAATTAGCGTATAGTGGCTTCGTAGATGTCTTTTTAGGAGAGACGGAAATAATGGAGCCATTAACACCATTAACCATCAACCTTGACGAGTATTCTTGTCCCAATCCAGATTGCTCTGACCATGGTC
>JAIROO010000080.1 GCA_031257535.1 Deltaproteobacteria bacterium | reverse complement strand
AATTGTCCTTTCGATAACTACATATATATAGGGAGAGACTAGGCGACTTACGACCTCTAGTCTCTTTTTTTTGGGCTTTCTTTGATGGCCTCAAAAACCCTTTGTAATTTTAGGCGCGGAGGCGACTAGTCGCGGCGAAAAGCCCTTTCAGACTCCCCCTCCCCCCGGCCGACCCCCAAAAAAGGCGAAGTTAACGCCAGAGAGTTCCTCTATTATATTAGTAAATAAGAGCAAACAGCGCGGCGGCGACTTATATGAAAGTCACTTTTTTGTCTTAACGCCGCGCTAGATTTGGAGCGTTTACGTCAGATACCGTAGGGCCAAAAAAAGACTATTTTTTTAAGATTTCTGGCCATAAAAGTTTCATTTTTTAGGCCGGCGAGGCCACTTAAGCCGGCGACGATCTTCCGGGGTCCGCCAAACTTCTTCGCTGACTAAAGCTTGACTTTTTTCCGCGCGAAAACGCCCCGTTCCCGAGAGCGGCGAGGTAACTTGTTTTGACATTTATAGCGCGTAGCTCTACTAAAAACGCGAATCTAAAGTTATCGCGACAACCTTATATTGTTATATAAAAAGTCCTCAAAAATTAAAACGGGTTTTTTACGAAAGCGTCGTTAAGAAGCTTAAGATCGTCAAAGTTAAAAGAACGAGTAAGCCCTAAGTTCTCACTCGTCTTTTAGGTAAGGACGTTCGGAGCTAAACAAAAACCCCTTGGCTTTGCGCCGGCAGTCGGCCAAAGCCTCTTGGTCCGTGGCCACCAGATAAGCGGCTAGACAGATCTGGCCCAAAAACCGGGCGTTTAAGTTGGCCTTGATTTCGGGCTTATAAGGGGCGTCTCGATTTTTTAGCTGATTAATAACGCTTTTCGTGAACTCTGGATCTAAGGCCTCGGCTAAGATATAAGCCTCCACTATTTGGGAGTCTTGGCCATTTTTAATTAACAAAGCCAGTTTTGTCCAAGCGTTATCCGGGGTTAAGCCCTTATCTTGGGGTCCGGCCAAAACCTCGGCTAGATAAGCTGGATCCGCCCCCTCGGAGGCGGCGATAAAAGGCAAAATCTCGTCGCGAAAGCCAAAGGTGGCCAGATTTAGGGCCGCGGTCAGTTGGCCTTTAGCCAAGAAACAATAAGCTTTCAACGGCCCTAGATCCCGGGCCGGGTCAAGGGGATCCATGCCGACTTCCCAGATGGCTTTTTGACCAATCTCTGGGGTCCACCGGTTGATTTCGTCGTAAATCTCAAAACCCGACCGCCCTAAGTAACGGGCTAAACGGCCATAGTTATCCATCTCAAAGATCAAAGTTCGCGGATCTAGCCGTAAAGCCTCGCCCCACAAACGATAAGCCGCGGGATAGCGCCCAAAGTTAAACTCCACCCGACCTAAAGCCGAGGTTAAGGTGGGGGAGTTTAAAAAGGTCGCCATCTGCTTTTCCACATGGGTCAGCCACTCTTTTTCGGGCAGACAAAAAGTCACTAAATACTGGTCGTCGACCCGATCTTTCTCCATAGCCACCCTTGCTAAAGCGTCTTGACAGAGCTTGGCCTTTTCGCTCGCGTCCGAGAGATCGAATAAAAACTTTCTCGCGTAGATATCGTTGGGGTAAATATCCCAGCGAGCCTTTAAAACTGGCCGACTGTCTTTGGAGTAGAGCTGGACCAAGCGTAAAAGCCACATAAAAGTCCACTCGTCCCAGACCGGGTTATAAGAGCTCTGGGCGAAGACCACGGTTTTGACCGCGACGTCGTTGGCCCCGTAAGAAGACTCCCTGGATTTTAAGGCTCTTAAGACCGAGTCGGGATCTTGGCCGCTGACGCTACCTAAGCCAGACATGACCTTGGCTTGGCTAGAAGGGGGATACAAAGCGATGGGCTCGGTCACGACTTTAGGCAAAGACAAGAAATAATTAGCTCGGGTGTAATAAGTCTTAGGGTCGCCCAAAGGTAGCCGCGGTTGACTAGCCAACGAGTCGGGCTGACTAAGGGGGCCTTCTAAGCTCACCAAGGGAGCCGCCCCCGCCACGTTATAAACCAAGGTGGTCGACAGATCGCTTAAGGTGGCTGGCCTTAACGTCACCTCTTCAATAAAGGGCCCGTCGCTCAGAAAGGCCTGGGCTTTAACCACGGGGTCGGCTAAATGAGTTAAAATAGCTTTACCCGGGCCTAAAAGGATGGTCTCGTCGTCGGCTAAAAGAACGTTAACCGAGGCGGCGAGGCCATTAACCAATAAAAGTCGGCCTGGCTGGAGCGGGTCGGCTTGGGGTCCAAATCCTCCCTTAAGCGCCAAAAAATAAGCTATGGCCAAAACCAAAAGGCCTAAAGTCACCAAGGTTAAGACCTTGATCGGTCGGGCGGGTAAAGGGGCCTGGTCAAAAGCGAAAGACCCTGACTTTAAGCTAGGAACCACCACGGACTCGGGAGCCGCGGGCAAAGACAGGTCGTTGGCCCTGGCTAAGGACAAGCTCTTTTCCACGCTTAAGATGAGGTCTAAAACCCGAAGGCGCTCGGCCTCCACCCTGGCCAAGATCGTCTCGGCGACTTTGACCGTGGCCGAGGAGTTCTTTAAACTGGCGGGGTCTATCTGGGCGAGTTCTGGGAGATCCGGCAAGGACTCGCGGAGGTCTAAGGCGTTTTTGGCTAAGATCCTTAAGGCGTTTTTCGGGGCCAAGCGAACGTCGCGCTCCAGCAAACCGCGTAAATATAAAACGCTCCTAGCTAAAAACTGGTGTCGACCGTTTAAGCTGGACAGATACTCGCTCCACCTAACGTTCTGACCGCGAGCCATCTTTAAGTTTTCCGCCCGGAGCCTCTCCCAACGCATGGCTAGTCGCCGCTCTAAAGACGAAATAGATTTTAAAGACTCCGTAACCAGCTCGTCTTGGTTGGCGGCGCGACCTTTCTTCGCTTTAGCCAAAGCCTCAAGAATTCTGGCCCTTTCCGCGATGGCTTCTTCCAGTTCCGGGGGATAAGGATCGTCTAAAACGTCTAAAGACAAACGGGCCTGATGGTCCAGACCCCGCGGCTCGGGTAAAGGCCCGATAAGATACAAGCCCCGGTAGACCGGATTGCGGCTTTCGCCTTGGGTGGCTGCCTCGCTTAAGTCGATTACGGCTAAAGGCCGGGTCTGATTTGATAATGACTCTTCGGCTAAAACTTTAGGGTCGCCGGGTGGAGTTAGGGGGATAACGCTTTTGAGGAGCGGAGCGTTTGAGTCGACTTTAGATAAAGGGCTGGGGTCGGTATTTTGTAAAGAGTTGAGATCGGCTTTTGGTCCCGGGCTAAGTTCGGCTGGGGCGTTAAGGCTAAGATCGGCTAAAGGGGCCGGGCAAAGGTCGAGTTCAGTCTCGACCTTAGGGGCGTCGTTCAAGGCGACGTTAAGGTCGTAATTCTCTTCATGGCCCAGAACTTGGGCTCCGCTTACGTTATCTTCGGCCGATAAGGGTCCGGTCGTGGTTTTGAAGTCGTCTGGCATAAGGCGTTATCTGGCCCTTAATGAAGGGGAGATTTTATTAAAAAGAGAAAAGAAACTTTAAAATGGTAGCTACCCCAAAGCCACTAGCTCCCTCTGGCCCACTGGGACTTTTTCGGTTTTTACGGGCCGTCCCGCAGATGTCTAGATGCGCCCAGGCCACGTTGGAGCGGATAAAGCGGCGTAAAAACAGGGCGGCCATGATGGCCCCGCCAGACCGGGAAGACATTTGCTTAAAGTCGGCCAAATCGCTTTTTAAGTCCTCGTCGTATTCGTTAAGCAAAGGCAATGGCCAGTAGTTCTCGCCCACGAGCTGGCCAGCTCTTAATAAACCATTCCGTAAGAACTCATTGTCGGAGAAGAGTCCAGCGCATCTTTCGCCTAAGGCCACTAAACAGGCCCCGGTTAAGGTGGCGACGTCTATTATGTAGTCTGGCTGATAACGCTGGGCTAAGGTTAAGGCGTCGGCCAAGATTAAACGACCCTCGGCGTCGGTGTTGACGATCTCGACCGTTTGCCCCGATAAAGTCGAAATAACGTCGCCTGGCCGGTAAGCCGTGGCTGAGGGCATATTCTCGGCTAACGGCAAGATCCCGATGACTTTGTGGGTGGTTTTAAGGAAGGGTAAAGCCTCTAAAATAGCTAAAACCACGGCCGCCCCAGCCATGTCGGTTTTCATTTGGGCCATGCTGTCGGCCACTTTTAGACTCAAACCCCCACTATCGAAGGTGATCCCTTTGCCCACCAAGACCACGGTTTTGGAGCCGCGAGCCGTGCCTGGATACTCCAAGATAACTAGCCGGGGCGGCCGAGAGCTGCCTTGACCCACGGCTAATAGGCCCCCCGCTCCCTCGGCCTCGATCTGGTTCTCGTCCCAGACGGTCACGTTTAAAACCGAGCGCTTAGCCACGGTAACGGCTATCTCCGCCATTGACGAAGGATCCAAGTGGTTGGCCGGCAGATCGGTTAGGCGCCGCGCCTGAATCTGGGCCTCAGCCACGGTCTGGGCTCGGCTGATGACGGTTTTAGGTTTAGCGATGGCGGCCAGATGCTCAGCGTTCCAAAAGGTTAAGGTTTTTATGGCGTTAACCGGTTGGTCGGACTGAGTCTTGTAGCTATAACGCACCTCAGCCCCTAGGCGCGCGCCTAAGACGCACAGCTCCATGGCCTGGCTCTGGGTGAACTTGGCGAGGATGGGCACGGCGATTAAGGCTTCTCTTAAGGCCAAAGTAGTTAAAGTGTTGGCGGCCGTGGCCGCGGCTTCTAAAAGATGGTTGGCCGAAAGGGTCTCGTTGGGTCCCAAACCCACCAAAACAAGCCAGTTTTCGCGCTCGGGAAAATAAAGAGGCAGAGTTTCTAGATAATCGCCCTTAAAAGAGTTGGTGGCCAGAAGCTGCTGAACGGTTAGGCGAAAGGAAGCCAGTTCCGGGCGGTCCTTTAAGCTACCCGGGCCGTAAGTCAAGAAAATAACGGTCGCTGGCCTTACCGGCCCATTTATAAGCTCGGAGCTGTATTTAAATATCATGTGCCCTCGTTAAACATTTACTTACCGCTCGCCAAAAAACGCCTGGCTGGCTAACCGTAATTTTATTTGATACGCCTTTTTTTGTCTTAAAACTTTATTTATAACCCGCTCCCGCTTAGAGATCCAGTTTTTTAGGAGTCTTTAATCTTTTAGGGAGTAAAAACCTCTACCCTAATGAACTAATAGTTTCCCTAAAAGTCCGAAAATGCCGAGCCAAGACCTCGCCTGGACTAAATTGGTGGCCTTGGGGACCCTTGGCTTCCACGCAAAAAGAGGCCACGGTCGAGCCTAAGCGGCAGGCGGTGAGGATCTCCTCGCGCCGGTACAAAGCCTTTAAAATCCCGGCTCGGTAAGCGTCTCCCGCCCCAGTGGGATCTAAGACCTGGTCCACGGGGCCGGGGAGAATGTGCTGGCCACCCCTCGGAGTCTCTAAACGGCTTCCTTGGCTCCCTAAAGTTATGACTACGGTGTCTGAATACTGAAAAAGATCCTCCAGTTTTAAGCCAGTACTCCTTAAAAATAGCTCAATCTCGTACTCGTTGACTATAAGCATCAAGGCCCCATCTAACATGGCCAAAAGCTCCGGGCCGCTAAAGGCTGGCACCTGCTGACCAGGGTCGAAAATAAAGGGGATCCCTAAATCGCGGTAAGCTTGGCACAGCCTTTTCATGTCGCTGAAGCCGCCTGGGGAGACGATAGCCAAATGCGCGGCCGGCTCGCCAGGCAAATCTTTGGGCTCAAAACTCGAAGGGTGGCTCATGGCCCCAGGATGGAAAAAAATCAACTGGTTGCCATGGCGATCGGCCCCGGCGTAGCAGCCACTGGTTGGCAGATCCGACTCAGCCACGTAACTTAAGTCCAAACCCCGAGACTTTAAGCTGGCCATTATCTCTTGCCCATCGCTGTCCCGGCCCACGGCTCCGACGATTAAGGGCTTTTCCCCTAAAAGGGTCAGATTATAAGCGATATTGCTGGCCGTCCCCCCCGGAACCCGCTCCACCTGGTCCACTAAAAAGCAAATATTCAAAAAATCCAGTTTGTCGGGCAAGATGTGGTCTTGAAAAAGGCCGGGAAATCGCGAAAGACGGTCTATAGCTAAGGAGCCGGAGCAAATAATGGCCATGGGGCTCTCCAAATATATTTTGAAGGTTTTTACTAATAACCTTTTAGTTTTAAAAGAATCTTTTTAGCCTTTATTTTATGATCAAAAAATTTTTTGAACTTTTAAAGCTAAAAAAAATTATGTTTTGGCCTTTTAAAATAGTCTTTTTATCTTAAAAGAGAGCCTATTTCACCTTAAAAGATAACTTATTTTATAGATCGATTAAGCTTTTAACTTGGCCTTGCGGGGCGCTGGCCCGAAAACGGGTGTTAATGGCGCCCATCAGATTAGAAAAAACCCGGACCATCAGCGGCTGGGCCTCGGCCAGAAAAACCAAAGGCTCAGACGAGGCCACGCCGCAGGACTCGTGGAGCAGCTGACTTAAAAGAAACAATTTGTCGGCCTCAATGGTTAGATCGCCGACGTCCTTGTGCTGATGCCGGGTCTCGCCCCACCCGGTTCGATAAATAACGTCTAAGCTCCTAATGATCCGCCCTTCGGTTGGCTCCTCGAAATTAAAGGTTAAAAGAACCGGGCCTTGGGCTTGGGCGAGCCAAATGGTCTGGGGATTTAAGGCGTGAAACTTAATGGGCGGAAAAAGCTCGACCAGCTTATTTAAGTAAGCGGTCAGAAGGGCTGGAGTCACTAGCTCGCGGTCCGACTCGGCCACGGCCACGGGGAACTTGGGGTTATACAGCTGGTTACTGACCAGCCAAGCCGCGGCTTTGGCCGCTCTTAAGGTTCTATATAAAAGGTTGCCTTCGCCCGGGGCCGCCCCGCCCGAGCCCTCGGGCCGTTCGTAAAGACTCCAGACGTCGCCCTCGCGCCGCAATAGAAACTGGTCAGTCAGCTTTTCGCGCAAGATATGGGACGGCAGGCGTTCCACCGTCACCTCGGCTCCCCCAAACCGACCTAGCATCCGAGCGGCCATGGGGGCTAAGACCTCGTTTTGGGCGTCGACTTGTCCAGGAAAGTGGGTCATGAGGTTGTTGGCGATGATCATGTAGCAGCGAAACAAAAGTTTGATTAACTCTTGGGCCTGGGCGTTTTTGTCGCGGGCCGGCCAGTTATCGTAATCTTCTAAGCGTTTAAGCTTGGCCGGCGGCCAGTCCCAGGCTTTGAGCCACTTTTCTAAAACGCGGCGTTTAGGTTCGGCCAGACCCTGTTCGACGGCCAACCCCCCCCCCGAGGCCAGGCCCAAGATCTTTAAGGCCGCCGCCTCTTCCACTAGATCTAGTTCTTTAGGGGACAAGCGCCGCGAGACATAGTCCACGACCCTATCCACGGTCACTATATAAGGATCCACGGGCCAGATCTCGTCGTTTTCCTCTAAAGGGTTAGAGGCGAAGATCTTGGCTTTAACCTCGTCGCACAGAAGGGGGCTCGCGAATTCGGTTTCCACGGCCTCCAAAATGGGCATTATTTTGAATAACCCTTTAAAGGGGTCGGCCTCGGATTTACAGGTCAGCCACATGGCCGAGGCTAAGTATTCTTGGGGCTGGGGTTTAACGGGAAAGCCAAAGTCCACGTAAAAAGGCGGACTTTCGGTCCAGCTTAAAGGGGCTAACTCGCTAGCCGCGGCCAGGTACTCGGCCGCGGTTCCGTCGGTAGGAAAGACGAGCCACAAAGGAAAGCGGCCGGCCACGTACAAAATGGTCCGATAAAGCTCCTCGATTAAGAGCATGGGAGCGACTTCCCCGTCGCGTTCCTCGCTTAAGGAGTTTAAGCGACCTTCCGCCAAAACCGCCAAATCCATGGGGTAAAAATTAGCCTCGGTCTGATTCTCGGTCATGGCCCAGTGGGAGATGGCCGCGAGTTTAGCCCGAAAAAGATCCAAGCTTAAGCCATTTAAACGAGCCGGGTCGTAACAGACCCAGTAGTCCAGATCCGAGCGCGAAGTCTGCCCCACCGAGCCCGACGAGCCAATGAGAACCAAACACTCCACCACTGGCCTTTCGACTGGCCGACCCGTGGCCCAAGGCCCTTTCTCGGTCAACTGGCCCCGTTTTAGCCAAATGTCGTAATAGACGAGACCATGGGGAGTTTGAGGGTCAGGGCTATAACCGGGCAGATCCGCGTGGTTATGGTGGAGAAGGGTTGGAATGAGGTCAAAGGTCCGCCGAAAACCGGGCGTAGCCAAAGTTCGCAGATCCCGGATTCTGGCCCGGTTGTTTAGGGAGACTAACGGGAGCCGGGCGTTATAAGCCGAGGGCGGGATGGTTTCTGGAAATATTAGCTCGCTCATAATTAAAAATAGAATATAGATAAAAGGCGTTTTGGTCAATACAATCGTCCCTTAAAGCTGGCCTTGCTCTTTTGGAATTCTAAAGAGCCTTATAACTTATCTGGGAACGAGCCGGTCAAACTTTAGGCTAAAAAAATTATAAATTATTTTGCCGCCAAAAGCTAATAGAAAGTTTTTAATAATTTTTGTTAACAAATTTTAATAACAAAAATCCAAAATTAAGGCGAAGAACGAGGTTAAGCTGACGAAGGCCTTAAGCTATAGCCCAAGGAAAAAATCAAAAAAAAGAAAAAAAACTTTAGATTTAGCTAAAGTTCGAAGGGGGAGTTTCCGATAAGTTAACTAAACGAGACTATGAGGTTTAGCTCAGAAAACCGTTTAGCTTAGTCTCAACTAAAAGGCCGTCAAGGAAAGAGCGGCTCTTAGCTCATGGAGGAAACCCCTTATGTCCCTCATTATTAACCACAACGTCCCCGCCATGAAAGCCGCCCGTCATCTGGGAACCATTTACGACCGCTTAGGTCAAAGCGTCGAGCGACTGTCGTCGGGCCTTCGAATTAACACCGCCAAGGACGACGCCGCTGGGTTAGCCATCAGGGAACTTATGCGCGCCGACATCGCCGCGACCTATCAAGGCGTCCGCAACGCCGCCGACGCTTTGAGCCTGGTCCAGACGGCCGATGGGGCTTTGGCCGTTATCGACGCGAAACTTATCCATATGAAAGAGCTGGCCGAGCAAGCCACCAACGCCATTTTGTCGACCTTAGAAAGAGAGCTCGTCAACTCCGAGTATCAAGCCATGGCCGCCGAGATCGACCGCATCGCCAACTCCACCAATTTTAATGGGGTCAAGCTCTTAGACGGCTCTTTAAGCTCTTATAACCAAGGTAAAGGTTTAATGGTCCACTTTGGGATAAATAACACCTATTTGGAGGACTATTACTTCATCAAAAGCGACGACGCCCGGGCCACCTCCACCCAAGGTTTACGGATCGGCGGCGACGGGAAAACCGACGTTTTTAGCACCGGAGCTTACTCGGGTTTAGCCAATGGCAAGACTTTAGGCTGCTGCGGCGGGGGTTTTACGGGTCTTAAAGAGGTGATCCAAAACAACGTTTCCGGCTCCTTTTTTTACGGTTACAACTGGGACGGGGAAGAAACCTCAGCCACCAACCTTCTAAACGCCAAGTATCTGGCCGGCCGCTATAACCCCGGCAAAAGCGCGACCTTAAGCGATCTGGTCGACCAGATCAACTTAGGGACCCAAAGCCGGGTGGGGATTAATATAAACGGGACTTTAAATAGCGCGAATGGCTATACGATTATCCGCCTGGGCGATACTGAAGCTTATATCGTGGCCACGGCCGGGGATTCGACCACGGCCAGGGCCGCGGCTAACGTGACTGGCCTAACAAAGGTCTTCTCAGGCACGAGCACCTTTTTAACCAAGGCCATAAACGTCTCCTCCCAAAACTA
>JAIROO010000005.1 GCA_031257535.1 Deltaproteobacteria bacterium | reverse complement strand
CTCAACTTGATTATCGGTTTTTTGGTTTAACTCGGCGCTTTCGGAGGGTCTATCAAGAGTTAGATACCCACTGTGGAAGAGAACCGGGGCGATCTGTAGTTTATTTAATTCCGTCTTTCTGATCGTCTCGGAGAGATATGATTTTAATTGTAGATCAATAAAATCCCATGGCCTGGCCTTGATTAAGGCAGTCAAGTGGATGAGGAGGCCAGATTCAATCCAATACTTGGCAAAGCGTTTGTTATTAAAAAAATGGAGAATGGAAAAGGGGTTAAGGACCCTATTTTTACCACCCCAGTCATAGCCGTTATACCAACGGAAGATTTCGTTTCTAAGGTCGCTAAGTTTCGCGTCTTTTGTAAATTTGCCAATATTTTTGAGGCTTTTAAGAGTCTCTTCCAGCCGGTCAGCGAAAAGGGCGTCAAACTCTGGAATGGTAAAACCGCAGATACCGTCGTATTCAGGAGCCAACGAGATATCGTTTAGGTGGTTGGCCCCAGAGTCCATGGAGGTCAGAGCGAATCTAGTTATGCCAGTGACCAAAGTGAACGCGACGCGCTCAAGTACCGCGTCATCTTTAAGTTTGGCGAAGAAGTCGTGAAGAATTATGGCGTTGGCCTCAGCGACTTTTTCGTTAGCCAGATTTCTAGTCACTGGAGCGTCATATTCGTCAATGAGGACCGCGACCTGCGAATTGGTTTTTTCAGACACGGCTACTATAAGGTCGCCAAAATATTGGGCCGACGAGGAGATTGGAACTGAAACTTTGTAGGCTTTGGCGATTTTTTTGAGCGTAACCATAAGGTTACGCTCAAGGATCGCCGATGTTTGTGAGTTTGTGGAAAGAGAAAGCGAGACGACCGCGCGTTTGGGAAAGTCGTAACCTTCCTGGTCAATCAAAAGGCCCTTAAAAAGTTCGGGGCGGCCCGAAAAAAGCTCTTTCAAAGTATTAATTAATAAGGATTTGCCGAACCGGCGGGGACGGGACAGAAAAAAATGCTGACCCTTACTTTTAATGAGTTTAAGGATGTAAGCGGTTTTGTCGGCGTAAACTAAATTTTCCTCTATTATTCTAGCGACGGGTTGACTACCAATAGGTAATTCTTTCAAGGTCATTATTCCACTCCAAAAGACGAAAAAAGGCGCTTAGTTGGCTTTTGGCCTTTTTGGTTTTGGATCTAGTAAAATCAGTAAAAGTCACGGAAGTTAATAAACTTCTCAGGAATTTTAAATATTTTATCAAATTACCGGCCGGGTCGTCAACTTTTTTTTAATCTGGCGAGCTAACGTTTAACCCTTCCGCCAGGCGCGTCCAAAACCGATCCCGAAATCTCTCTGATCCCCTTATGTAATAAGGCTTTCGTGATTTTCATTTTTAGAAACCCCCCTTTTTTGACCTCATTTTTAACCGTTTTTTTACCCCCCCAGGTAAATTACCAGATTCGAGGCCTGCTCAGCGTTCATTCACGTTTTCACCCGCGCGCTCGCTGCGCCACCAAAGTGGGACTTTCCACCAAGAGCTTAAGCCACTTCGTTACCTCCATGACTCTCAAGGTCGCTACCGGCTGGAGCGACACGGTCGCCGGATGGGTATTCCAACCCACAAGGTAAAACGCGCCTTTCCACGGCGCGCAAAAAATATTAAAATCAAGGCGTTAGCTTAAAAACCTGGACTTATTGTTTTTTCGAGGGTTTTTTCATTATAAAAAAGGGGAGATAAAGCTAGTCAAAGGAGGGCTAAGCTTAAAGAAGAGCTTTAGCGGGCCAAAAAAACTTTAAAATCAAAGGGTTAGCCTATCATGATGGGGCTGCCCCTAGCGTCTTGCCGTATGAAACGTTTTTCGGATTTTTTAAATCGCTAAATACCTGTTTTTATTGGGTTTTAAATCATTAAAAAATTCAGTTTCATATAAAAAGGTGTTTATCTTTTTTTCACTCGCGCGATTTAGGCAAAAGTTAATCTCCAAAAGGGTCTAGCCCATCGGATTTGGAAAAACAAAAAA
The DNA here is from genome assembly GCA_031257535.1 of Deltaproteobacteria bacterium. GTDB lineage: Bacteria > Desulfobacterota > Desulfarculia > Adiutricales > Adiutricaceae > JAIROO01. The sequence continues at coordinate 12,297 of JAIROO010000005.1, read as the reverse complement.
ACGTTAGGAGACGACAACAGGCAAGATTGACGCCATCGTAAAAATTTTTTTATAATTTTTTATGGTTTATTGTATGTAATATATTGATGTTAATAAAATTTTATATCAGCTTATAAAGTAGTTTAATGGATTTAAAATTGTAAAACAATGGTTTATACGCACGCGTTAATATTGAGATACACGAAACTATCTCCTAAATATGAGCCAGCGTAGCTGTTTTATCCAACCGCTAAGATCAAAATAAAAATAAGTCTTGACAAATGTAACTTTTGTCGCTATTTTGGTCAAGAGTTAAAGTTATATATTTTGACAAATATTGTCGTTCTTTATCTATTAATAGTGATGAAAGTCCATCATATCAGGCAAAAAATTTATCTAAATCTTTAAAATAGTCGACGAAGAAATTGGCGAAGAGGAGATAATCTCCACTACCTTCAAAAAAATACCTAGCCACGAAGATTTTTACAGGTTAGGTTTTCAGAGGACTTTCGCCAAAATGGAGAGCGCCGTTTTGAAGCGCGTAGGGAAGTCTTGACTGAAGTCGCCCTGCGTTACCTAAGCGAACTCTCGAAAAAAAAGCCATCGGAGCCCTAAAACGCCCTAACGCCGAAAAAAAAGACCCCCTAAAATCAATCTACTAACGAATCTATCCTTGGCTATTGACTGGGGCTACTTTTTTGGTTGGTTATAAATTGTTGGCCAATGGCATAAAATATATCTCGCCTAAGGTCTAACTTACGTATTTTTGGGCTTTACCCTTAGATCCGCCCTCCCTTGGCCAACGCCGCCGAAAGAGAACCTTAGCCGCCAATTTTATTATATTTCAGCCCCTGGCCCCCCCAAAAAAACCTGGAACCAAAAGAGGGGAGTTATTTTCTACCCGCGACCCATTTAAAGCCGAAGCGGTAAGCGACATCGACATGGACGTGGGATTCGAGATATTTTTCCTCTTTGGAGACCTTAATCTGACCGTTTTCGTTTTTTAACATGCAAATAGCGCAAAAACGGTTGACACGGTCAGGATTATTAAGTTTAATCGATATTTCGTCGCCATTAGGCTCCTTAATAGTGACCCTAGCATTGACTTCAGTAAATTTAAAGTCGCCCTCGTAGATATAAGCGAATACTAAGACTCTTTGGATAATCTCAGGCTTTAAAATATAGAGATTTTCCCCTTCACTCGAGGCCCCAGTGCGATCGTCTTTATCTAAGTAGATAAAAGGTAGATCGGTTTTAGAGCCCATGTTACCGCCTAAAGCCTGGATAACGCCTTTCAACCCTAAAGGCAGCTCGAACATGCAGCCCAAGTCGAGATCGGCCGTTTCCTTCCCGCCAAACCAGCCTTTTTTCTTCTCCACTTGGTCCCAGTTAAGGTTAATGTGGAAGGAGGTCGTGCCCTGGGGTTTTTTGGCCAGATCGATAATGGTCGACTCCCCAGGTTTATCCAAGGTGATCTTTTTGAGGGAAACCTTGTCTTTAGACGCGGCTTTATCGACTGGCGGCGGGGAGGAGGGAGCTGGGGCGTCCAGAGCCGTCCCGCCAAAATGCTCCAGCAAAGCCTTTAAGCCTTGGCTAAACCCTTGGGCGTTAGCCCCGACGCGCCACTCGTCTTTAAAATAGACGTCTAGGAGCATGATGGCTTTTTCCTTTGTGAAATCAGCCCCTTGAAAGTTAAAGGTTAAAGCCGGGGAGTCGCCGGCCGCCTCGGCGATGGTCAGCCGACTTTGGCCTAAGGCCGAGATTGGGGTTGAGCCATCGACGGCGACGGTAAAAGTTAATCGGCGGATTTTAGCCGGCAACCTTTCCAAATCCACGACAAAGTCGGCTTTGGCTTTGGCCTGGCTAACCAGCTCAATCGCTCCTTCGGGCGATTTTTTTTGATTGTAGAAAATAAAATATTGGTCGTCGGAGAGCCGCCCTTGGTCGTCTAAGCCAAAGCAGGCGATATCTACGTCCGAGCTTTGGTTCCAGTCTAAAGAAATGGAAATGTTTAATTTTCGACTGGACGTTAATTCGGAAATCTTAATCTTTTGCCCTTTGACAATCTCTTTCATGTTTTTTCCTAAAAAATACGTTTAAAGGTTTATAGTTGTGGAAGACGACCTTTTAGATAAGTTCGCAAAGACCCCTTTAAGGCTTCCGATTTTAGACGGTCGTCGCTACTTTATAAGCTATTCGATAATCTTACGACTACCATAGTGGCCTTAAAAGCGCCAGGGAAAAATTAAAAAAAGGATCCTACGTTTTATTTGAGCAATGACTTTATGAACAGGCGGTAACAACCCATCACCCATGAAATTTAAAACTAAATGTTTTAACGCGAGTTCAAAGTTCAAATAAAGAATCCTCTTCACTATTTTGTTTAATTTTAATTTTTAGATCTAAATACGTGCGCTGGATTTCCGGCCAAGCTTGAATTAAAGAGTTATAATCAAAAGCCTCTTTAGCCCATTTTTTACCTTCGCAAACGCCAAACAGAAGATAGGCTAAAGTTCTGGCTCTTTCGAGCTTACCAACGCCGCCAACTTTAAGGGCCAGTTTGGCGCAGCCTTCATGGCCGTCTTTTCTTAAAGCGGCGGTCATTTGTTGAGTTAGTAGCCAAACGTTGGTTTCGTTAGGCGGCGTTTCGTCGGTGAGTTCCTCAAAATCTAAAAGTTTGACCACGCCTTTTTCGGCCAAGACCACTTTTTTGTCCTTTAAGCGGTCAATGGTCGTGTTTTTGGCACTAGCCAAAACGTCGGCTTCGCCATATTTAAATTTCTCAAAGCCAAATTGAGAAAACAAAGCCACGCACAAGCTACTTTCTGGATCTAGATCGCCTTCCAGTGCGGCCAGATGACGGTCTAAGGCGTCGTTGATCAGCTCCAAAGCTTTCCGAATGGGAATGGGGGAGCCGTCGGGCTCCATAATTTTGGAGTACCGGGAGTAAATGGCCATGCCCGGGCCAATAGCCGCTTGCGCCAAATCGACCGGAGCGATATTTGCTCTCCGTAATTCCGTTAAAGACTCGCCTAGCTCGGTTTTTAAATAGTTCAGAAAATCCCGGAAGGAACAGGGACCGGCGTTTTTCGGCCTTTTGCGGCAGACTAAAACAATGGAAGAAGCCAAAGAGTTGGCGTTAATGGCGACAGATCTATTGCCTAATTCCGTTTTTAGCGGCCAAGTGCCGGTAATGGTAAAGCCAGAGTCAATCAAGGCCGCGAGCATGGTTTCCCAGCCGCTTGAGGCTTCTTTAGCTTCCTCGGAACCCCCTTGGTTATCTTTTTGCTTAAAAGCGTAGTAAATAGTTATAGGAAAATCGTCGGCGCAACTTTGGTAAAAATTGGCGAAAACCTCTTTTAAACCATCTTCGAAAAAAGCTTTGGCCTTTATTTTGGCCTTTGTTTTGTCCCCGTCAAAACGAGAAGCCTCGGCTATCAATTCGTCCGTTTTAGGGACCATAATAGTCATAAAAATTGATTTATAAAATGGTTTTAGAATTTGTCTTAACCAAATATAAAAGTAATCAGATAAGTTAGCGTAGCTAATGTTGTCGTAATAAGGAGGATCAGTGGAAATAATAATATTGGAGGCTAAATAATCGGCTCGCGCGTCCGCGATTTTGGCTACGGCGGGAGAAGTGGCTGGAAATTCCTTAATGGCTTTGACGACCCAATCAGTCATGTTTTGGAAACTACCGGAACTCTCCGAAAAAGGGTTGCCTTCGGCGTAATCCCAAACCATAGGTAAAGCTTGTCTGGAAAAAGTATTTCTAATTTTTTCTCCTGAAGAGTGCCAAGAGCATAAACTAGAATGGTAATCCACCATCTTATCTATGAGAAAGCTTAAATAAACAGTAATAGCCTGACTATAAGCTTTAACCCCCTGGCCGCCTTCGTCTAGACCTAAGCCATCATCAGCCAAACCCGCCTTTTTCGCGTCTTCATAAATGGTGGCTAAAAGATCGGGTATCAGACTGGTTAGGGTCGTCAAAAAGGTGAGTTGGCGCGGGGTAAAAAGGTCGGCGAAGTGGGTCAGGCCATAATTAGGCGTGTTAAAATGTTGAGAGTCGTTAGGTATAGCCTCGTCGAAATCAATAGTTATTTTTTTAATTTTTGAGGCCTGTATATGGAGTTCATTAGCTGGTAAATATACTCGATTATTTTGACCTTTAGCGACTATAGCCATTAAAGAAGAGCCTAATCTACCATTTTGGCCTTCGTCTCTAATGTAAGTAAATTTTATAGGGCTTTGGCAAACAACGCATTTCGCCCCACCGCGGTTTACGGTCCCTTCAATTGTCGGTTGACCTTCATTGATCTCATAAACAATTTGGCCATTTTTTAGGACCGGTTGAACAAATACTTTACGCTCTTTCTTATTCAATAGAACAAAAGATTTAGTTAAAGGTATTTCCTTTTCGCAAGCCGGATTGGGACATTTGACGGTTCTAGCCCAGAGCCAGGCTAAAACAGGGGAATCAAGGGCGCTTCCTTCTTGAGCGGGAATTTGAACGGTCGGATAAAGGTGGCCGACGTTCGCGAAAGCGAGTTTTTTTAGCTCTTGGGCGTAGAAAGCCACGTCTTCGGCGAGGCCATAGGCTCTGGTCCACTGGCCACCCTTTAGTCCCAATTTTTGGCTTTCCGGGTTAATAGGGGGTAGCCCCAAAAACAGGGGCGGTATTTCGACCATGGCCTTGTTGATCATAACGGCCACAGGATTGAGATCGCTGGCCGTAACTTTAAGCCCTAGTCTTTGGGCTTCTAAAGGAATGGCCCCACCCCCGGCGAAGGGATCTAAAAATTCTAAAGCCTTTCCGCCGCAATATTTCTGGATCTCCGTAATAGCCGCCGAAAGCGTTTCTGGGTCGTTAGAATTTTCCCACTTGATTAAGTTTTTGATTAGCTCAAATAAACGCCACCTTTCGGCGACTTGAGCTTCCACCGTGGGAAATTGGTCGGGCCTAAAGGCGGGGTCGTCCACCAACTGGGCGAAGATTACCGCCCTAGCCGCCGCCAAAGGTCGTCTCGCCCACCACAAGTGCAAAGTTGAGGGGTGGCCATGGCGGATGGATTTTTCTCGCGAGGCGGCCTCGTTAATCTCGTTAAGAGGTATAGCCACCTCTATCAACTTTTTTCGCACGGCTAATCCTTTTTGGTTTTTGGCGACTTAAAAACGTCTCATGATGGGGCGGCCCCCCCATCGCCTCGACGGATGAAACGTTTTTTTCGACTTTTTTTTAAGTGACGATCTTCTTGAAATAACCAGCGACTTTTGGCGATCGCTAAAAGTCGCTGGTTAAATATTTTTCCTCGCGAGATCGCTATACCCAAGAAAAACGGTTTAAAAAACTTTAGGCTTTTGGCTTTTAGAGCCTAAAAAAATATCTTTGACCATTTCAAATTACTGGTTGAAAGTTCTTTTCTATAAACTCTGGCCATAACTTTAAGTCAGCCCCTTAACCTTTCTTTTCGGGCCTTATTTCCTTATTCGTCCCTTGGCCATCCCTTAAAAAGATGGCTCCCGGCCTAAAAAACTTTTCCCGCCTTTTAAGCCAGTTCCACCGTGGTTACGCCATGCCCGCCTGGCCCTTCCCCTGGCCAGATGAGTTCCGCGACTTTAGGGTGGGTCTTGAGATAGGCGGCTAAACCCTTTCTTAAGCGCCCAGTGCCTTGACCATGGATAATGGTCAAGCGTTTTTGGCCCCTAAGTAAGGCTCGGTCGATTTCCCGGTCGACTAAACTCGTGGCTTCGGCCACGGTTTGTCCTAATAGGTTTAGGGCTAGGCCATCGCGGTCGTCGCGGCTCACGGTTAAGGTCACCCGATTTTTGGGAGTCTCGTCCTCGCTCTGAGCCGTGAAAAGCTCGGCTAAGGCCGCTTTAACCGTTAAACCCCCGGTCTCGACTAGGGCTTCGTCTTTTTCTGGGTTATAGGCCTTAACCACCCCCACTCGCGACAGTTTGCCCACTAAAACCCGTTGGCCGACGTTGACCGTGGTTAAAGGCGGGGTTACGGGGCTGAGGGCTTCTTTGGGTCTTTTGGCCGCGAGTTCTTTGGCTAAGGTCGCGGCTTTAACGTTTAAGGCTACGGGGTCAGGGGTCTGGCCGGCTTCTAAGCTCGCCAAAAGAGTCTTTTTTAACTCGCCCATCTCCCGCCGGTGACGACCTAAGGCGGCCTTAACTTCCCGGTCGAGCTCTTGCGACTGGCGTTTAAAGGCCTCGGTCTGCTTTTGGAGGCTAGCTCGGGTCGCGGCTTCGGTTTGGGTTAGTTTTTGTCTGGCTAAGCTTAAATCTTCGCGTTCTTTATGGAGAGCCGCCCGTTCGTCCTCTAAGCGCTTTAAAAGGGCTAAGGCTTCTTTCTGGCCCTCGTCTAAGTAACTTTCGGCTTTCGCCACCAGCTCTTCGGGGAGGCCCAAGCGTCTCGCCATGGCTAACCCCCCGGAAAAGCCTGGCGAGCCATAAGACAGGCCATAAACCGGCTGACCTAAGGGCGAGGAGCGGACGGCCACTGAGACCACCCCGGGGGTTAAGGCGGCCCAGCTTTTAATTAAGTGGTAATGGGTGGCGGCGAGACAGATGGCCCCGCTGTGGCGAATTTGTTCTAAAACGGCTAAACCCAAAGCCGCGCCCTCGGCCGGATCCGTGCCCCCGCCCAGCTCGTCCAGTAAGATGACCACCCCCTCGCGGGCTTCCTTTAAGGTGGCGTTGATGGCTTTAACGTGCCCAGAGAAAGTCGACAGGTCGGCCGTGAGGTCTTGGTTGTCGCCCATGACGGCTATAACTTCGACCGGAAAATCTAACCGCGAGCCCCAAGCCGCGGGAATAGGCAGACCAGTCGCGGCTAAGGCTAAAGTTAGGCCAAGGGTTTTTAAGGCCACGGTTTTGCCGCCCGCGTTTAAGCCAGAGATCACCAAGACTGGCTCATGAGGGTCGGCCATAAGATCCAAGGGCACAATCGCTCGGCCGCTTTGGCTCAATCTTTTTTCTAAAAGAGGGTGACGTAAAGCCTTAAGCTCAAACCCGTCCCCCGGCTGGTAAAGAGGGGTCGTGGCTCGCCAAGCCCGGGCTAAGCGACCTTGGGCGAGATAAAGATCTAAAAGGGTTAAGGCGGCCGCGCTTTTGGCTAAAGCCTCGGCCTGGTCGCGACACTGGCTGGAAAGAGAGGCTAAGATCCTCGCGATCTCTTCTTTTTCGCGGTTTTTTAAGTAGGCTAAACGGTTATTGTCCTCAACGGTCTCTATGGGCTCTAAGTAAGCCGTGGCCCCACTTTTAGACCAGTCGTGGACCAAGCCTCTTGAGCGAGAGGCGGCTCCGGCTCTCACCGGCACCACAAACCTCTCGCCGCGGGTGGTCACGATCTCGTCCATTAAAATAGGTTTAAACTCTGGGGAGCGGATAAGCTCGCCTAAGCGTTTGTTCAAAGCCGCCCGCGAGCTAACCAATTCGCGTCTTAATCTGGCTAAAGTCGGGCTAGCCGTGTCTAAGATCTCGCCTTCTGGCCCCACGCTTTTAAGAACGTCTTCGACTAAGGGGGTAAAAGGGCTGAGGTCTTGGGTTAAGGCGCCAATGAGGGGAGCCTCCTCCTTCGCCTCTAACAAAAACTCCCTAGCCTCCCGCGAGGCTAAGGCCACCCGACCAATGGTTAGAAGCTCTAAAGGCTCTAAGACGGCCCCGACTGGCCCTAAAGCCTTAATAAAAGGGCCAAGGTCGACTAGATCCCCTAAGTATGGCCCTTCGGCTAGGTTTAAGAGCTTAGTGGCTTCCTCGATTCGGGCGAAGGAGGTTAAGCGCTCGCTGACGGTCAGATCTGGGGTTAAGCTAAGGGCCGCTTTAGCTCCGGGCGGGGAGTGGGCGTAACTAGCTAGCTCCTCTAAAGCTAAGGGGTAATCTAAGATCTCTAAGGCGAGGGGGTTCATGGGGTAAGAGGGAGTTGGCCAAAAAATTAAGGCGTGGGAGCCCGAAAGATCGCGTTGGCTTGGGCGATGGTTAAGGTCCCTTCGTAAATGGCCCGACCCGAGATGGCCCCGACGATCAAAGGGGCGTTTAAGTTTTTAATGGCCGCGAGATCTTGGGGCCCAGCCACCCCGCCGGCGACTAAGGTGGGTAGATCCGCGCTCCTCGCCACCTCGGCGGCGAGACTTAGGTTGGGTCCGTCCGAGGTCCCGTCGCGGGCCACGTCGGTGTGGATAACTAGGCTTACGCCTAAAGCCTTTAAGCCTTTGGCCGCTTCTATGACGTCGACCCCGGCGCTCTCTCGCCAGCCGCGGACTTTTAAATCGCGGCCTTTGGAGTCCAAAGAGGCGGCTAGCCGCCCAGGAAAGCGGCTAGCCGCCTTCGTGGTTAGCTCTGGGTTTTCTAGGACTAAGGTGCTCAAGATTAAGCGAGCCACGCCTAAGTCCAGCCAGGCGGCCATAGCCTCAAGAGTCCGGATCCCTCCGCCTAACTGGTAGTTGGCCGGGACTGTTTTAATAACCTTAGCTATGACTTTCTGGTTAGCCTCGCTCTCGTCCTTGGCTCCGTCTAAGTTAATTAAGTGGATCCAGGTCGCCCCTTGGCCCGCCCAGCGCCTGGCCATGGCCACGGGGTCGTCGCCGTAAACGGTCTCGGCCTGAAAGTCGCCTTGCCGTAAACGCACGCAACGACCCTCTTTTAAGTCAATGGCCGGGTAAAAAGTTAGCTCGCTCACAAAACGCCTTTAGTGGAAAAAGGTCCCCCAGCTCTGGGGGCTAAGGCTTGGCGAGCGGCTAAGCCAATGGCTTTAAAAACCGTCTCGGCCAGATGGTGGCTATTAGACCCGTGGCGCAGGATGACGTGGAGAGTCCAACCGGCTTTCTGGGTTAAAGCTCGCCAAAACTCCTCGATTAAACACAGGTCAAAGTCGCCAGTCCGGCTCTGGGGCCACTGACCCTCGAACCGAAAGTAAGGCCGGCGGCTGACGTCTAAAGCGGCTTCGGTTAAAGCCTCGTCCATGGGGACTAGCCCATAACCAAACCTCTGGTGACCTGAGAAGTCGCCTAAGCAGATGGCCAATAACTCGCCAATCAAAAGACCCGTGTCCTCAACCGCGTGGTGGGCGTCTTGGTCCTCGTCGCCACTAATGGTCAGCTCCAATCCCCAGCCAGCGTAAACGGCCAAAGTGTCGAGCATGTGCCGGAAAAAACCCGGCCAAACGGAAAGTTTGATGGGGCCGCCGTCAATATTTAGTTGTCCTCTAACGTTGGTCTCTAAGGTGACGCGGTTAAACTTCGCTTGCCTAGGCGGGATCTGGGAAACTGACATCTTAGCGTAATCCGTTTAAGAGACCTCGCCGCCTTGGCGAGGCAAAGCCATGAGGCCGGTCCGACCCATGGCGAGGATGGTAAAGGGGCTTAAGGCCGCGATAGCCGTGTCCACGTCTTGGGTGGACCCCGCGACTTGGACGGTGACTCGGTCGGCTTGGACGTCGACTAAGCGAAAACCCAGTAAACTAGCCAAACCCACGATCTTGTCGCGCCGACCAGACCCGGCTTTTAAGGTAATTAAGGCCAGCTCCCCGGTTAAGGCGTCCACGTAATCCAAGATCTGAACGGTAATCACGTCAATGAGCTTTTGGAACTGCTTGACCACCTGCTCCACCGTAGCCGTGTCGCCGGACACGACCAAGGTGATCCGGGTGATGGCGCGATTTTCGGTCGGGCCGGCGGCGATGGACTCCACGTTATAGCCCCTTCTGGTGACTAAACCAGCCACGTGGGAGAGCACGCCTGGCCGATTGTGGACTAAAATGGTGATAAGATTCTTTTTCATAATGATATATTAGTCATAAATTATTTTTCCCGACCTTAAAAGTATTAATGAATAATTAAAATATTGAATAAATATTTTAAAGTATTAAAATACATTAAATAGGCGTTGGAAGAAGCAATTTAGTTATGGTTAGAAGTTAGTTAAGTTAAAGCTAAAAAACCGCGGTTTAAGGAAATCAGTTGACCGCGTTAAAAAATTATTTAGTTACGCTAAAAAACGATTTATCTCCGCTAAAAAATTGTTTAGCCTCGCTAAAAAAGCGGTTTATCTTCTCTAAAAAAATGGTTTATTTTCTAAAAAAAACGCTTTAGCTTCGTTAAAAAATTGGTTTATTTTCTAAAAAAACTGGATTATCTTCGCTAAAAAAACGGTTTAATATTGCTAAAGCGCTGGTTTATCTTCGCTAAAAAAGCGGTTTAATATCGTAAAAGCGCTGGTTTATCTTCGCTAAAAAAGCGGTTTGGCTTCGCTAAAAACTGGTTCTAGGCCACGTTTAAAAGCCGCTTTAGGTTTTTAGCTTAAAATCAGTCGGCCACGTCGACCCCGTAGCGTTTCGCCAAAGCCGCGAGGCCCCCCGCGTACCCCTGGCCCACGGCTCGAAATTTCCAGTCTTGGTTGTGGCGGTAAATCTCGCCAAAGATCATGGCAGTCTCGACGCTTAAGTCCTCGGAAAGATCAAAGCGGGCGATCTCCCGGTCGTCTAGTTGGTTAACGATTCTAATAAAGGCGTTGGCCACCATGCCAAAGTTTTGGCGGCGCTTTTCGGCCTCGTAAATGGTGACCGTAAAAACCAGTTTCTGAATCGAGGCCGGGATTTTCTCAAGGTTGACGTGGATGACCTCGTCGTCGCCCTCGCCGCCGCCAGTCAGATTGTCGCCCGCGTGTTCTATGGATCCGTCTTGGGATTTAAGGTTGCCGTAAAAAATGAAATCTTCGTCTCGACTAACTTGACCTTGCTGGTTTAAAAGAAAGACCGAGGCGTCTAAGTCAAAATCCTCGCCCACTGACTCCCGGGGGTCCCAACCTAAACCCACCCGGGCCGCTTTTAGTCCCGGAACCTCACCACTGAGAGAGATGTTTGCGCCTTTGACTAGAGAAACAGCCATAAAACAGCCTCATATAACATTAAAACAAAAACAAAATACATGTATGGAATATAAATTTAAACATGAACTAGAGAGTAAAAAACGCATGATCATTTTAAGAATAAAATTGATCTATTGGAGAGAAGCGCAATTTAATATTTGGCCATTTTAACAGAAGCCTGGATTCATTACAAGTGAGCCCCCTGGCAAATTTTAATGGCCGCTCGCCCCAAAACTTTAGAGGCTTAAAGACCCTTGACGATTTTTTTTGAGTTAAAAGCCCCCTTTTTTTTAGGCGAGGATTTTAGCTAAAAATAGGTTTAAATAACGCTAAAATTGTAGTAACAATAGCTTTAAGACCTAACTAAAAACGTTGATTTTTTTTCTCTTTACTCTTGGTCTAAACCGATTTTTTTGGGCGCGGATTTAATCTTAGGCCCTTTAGCGAGCCAAAATCCTAAGGCCAAGGGCTAAAAATGACAAAAACGTTTGTTAAGGGGATTTCTCGCCAAAGCTTAAAGGTCGTTTTTTCGTTTTCCGTCATTTTCTAACTTCTAAGTCGTTTTATGGAGGCTTTTGCCCAAGATTTTGGGCCTTAAAAGGTCAAAAAATTGTTTTAAAGGCGACTTACCGACATACGCGTATGATTCTTGGCGAGATTTTCGCCTTGGATCTTTTGACGTTTTCGTAGTTTTTTTTGGTTTAAGCGCCTTTCGGGCGGCTTTTTGGTTTTTTAAAAATCATATCTTTTATTATATTTTTTCATGTTTATAAGCAAAATACCGCGTAAATAATTAAGAAAATCCTGTTTATCCTCTCTGGCACATTCCTTGCTTTAAAGGCCGTAAGAAAAAAGCCGCGCCGAAAGTTTTAGGCCTTTAGGCAAAAGTCATAGACCCTCATAGGCCTGATTATCGGTATTTTTGTCTATTCCCCCCTTCTAGCCAAATGAAATTACTGGCTTAAGGCGAAAAACACGGTTGGCCTTAAACGAAAAGGCGACCTTCTAGGCTTAAGGGCTTTTAATCCCTGGCTTTTGGCCAGCGATTTTTAAGGCTCCCCCACCAACTGGAGGCTTTTAATGGAGTCTATTGACCACGAGAATTTGGAGACGACTTTAACCGATTACGAGGCTGGCAAGATGAATCGCCGGTCTTTTTTAAAACGGATGGGGCTTTTGGGCGTGGGCTTAACCGTGGCCAACGCCGTGTCTTTGTCCCCTTTAGGCGCTTTAAAAGCCTGGGCGGCCATCAACGGGCCCGAGGAGAGGGCCTGGGCTTTGGCCAAGGAAAAAGCGGCCGCGGCGACTAAAAAAACTTTGACTTTGCTGATCCCCACGGGCTCCATCGGCAATATGACTCCTTACGTCGACAAGTGGAAAAACGAGCTGGGGATCGCGTTGGAGTTTATCGAGGAACCCGACGAGGTCGTGCACACCAAGGGCATG
>JAIROO010000329.1 GCA_031257535.1 Deltaproteobacteria bacterium | reverse complement strand
ATGCCCAAAAATAATTGAGGGAAAACCGTGATTTAAAAATTTCTTCCCAAGCAGTTGATCACCTTTCCAAGCGACACCATAGCTGCTGTAGAAAGGAGAATCCAAAATTAGAATTGCTGAAAATGTCGCCAAAACCTTGACTCAGCCTCAAAAATATGGTTAAATATTTGAAAAATATTAAGTCTTAAAGATTATTAATTTTTCTTACTATTGTTATAATTAAAACCTAAAGGCTTTATACTTAAGCCTAAAGACTAATATTTAAGTCTTATATCTCGAATAAAGGTCCAACTCCTTAATAAAGGCCTTATTCCTAAACAAACGGAGGTTAATAATCAGGCGATAGTTCCTTTAACGCCTAGAATCGGTAAAAGAGATCAACCCCATCTAAATATATTGTAACTCTATTTTGATGAACTCGTAAAAACCCTATATTACGATATTTTAGACGCTTAGTTCTACTATATAAGCGTATCTAAAATTATATAATCCACTATATATTATACATAAACGATCATTCAAGTATAAAAATAAGTTTTTCAAGAGGTTGTCTAACATGAAACAATGGGAAAAAAACTATAAGTGTATTTTTGAGTTTGTTCCACGCAAGCCTAAACATGAAGAGTCTAATGATATAAAAATTATAATGAAAATGGCTGATGATGGAGATCCAGATTCCAAGTCACAATTAGGCTTTAAATGTTTATTTGGCATTGATATTAACAAAAGTTTTGCTAAAGCGTATGATTTATGCAACCAATTAGCTGATGAAGGATACCCTTATTCTCAATTTGTAATGGCTGTCCTTTACCATAAGGGAAAGGTAGTCCATAAAAATCTTGAAGAAGCTATTAAATGGTATCGTTTGTCAGCTGAACAAGGCCTTGACCTGGCCCAGTTTAACCTGGGTATCGTTTATTATCACGGCGAAGGCGTACCCGAAAACAAGGCCGAAGCCGTAAAATGGTTTCAAAAGGCCGCCGAACAAGACCTACCCATAGCCCAGTATAACCTTGGCCAAGCTTACGATTTAGGCCAAGGCGTGGCTCTAAACAAGACCGAAGCCCTAAAATGGTTTCATAAGGCCGCGGAACTTGGCGAAGCCGCGGCCTCGTTTTACCTTGGCAACGCTTATTTTTTCGGCCAAGGCGTGGCTATAAACCAGGCCGAAGGCCTAAAATGGTTTCATATCGCCTCGGAAAAAGACGTCGGCCCCGCGCAGATTATCCTTGGTCACCTTTATAATTTCGGCCAAGGCGTGACTCAAAACCAGGCCTAAGCCGTAAGCTGGTATAAAAAGGCCGCGTACCAAGGCCTCGCCGCCGCGCGGTTATGTCTTGGTAACTGTTATTGTCTCGGCCAAAGCGTGACTCAAAACCAGGCCGAAGCCGTAAAATGGTACCAAAGGGCCGCGAACAAAGGCCACGCCGCCGCGCGGTTAAGCCTTGGTAACTGTTATTATCTCGGCCAAGGCGTGGCTAGAAACCTCACCGAGGCCGTAAAATTGTATAAAAAGTCCGCCAAACAAGATTTCGCCTTAGCCCAGGTCAGCCTTGGTAACTGTTATTCTCGCGGCGAAGGCGTAGCTAAAACTTGGCCGAAGCCGTAAAATGGTATATAAAGGCGGCGGACCAAGGCGACGCCGACGCCCAGTTTTTCCCTGGCGAATCTTATTATTACGGCCACGGCGCGCCTAAAAACAAAGCCGAAGCCTTGATATGGCTGCAAAGGGCCGCCGCCCGAGGCCACGACGAGGCCCAAAAATTGATTCAAAAGGCCACCAACTCGTAGCTGGCGACCAAAAATCAAATTTTAACTCTTAATAATTTATTATATTATTTATTATTATAATAATAATTATTATTATAAACTTGTTAAGTTATACGTTAAACTAATTTATGCTAAAACTGCGCAAACATTATAGTCTAGGTTTATTAATTAGTTAAGAGGGCATTATAAAAACTCCTTTTTAATTTTTTGGTGTCTTTTTAATATATATTTTACAGTAAACACTATAAATGTGACTTATATTATACAGTAGAGTCACAAAAAACGTAAGTTAATAATCAGTTGATACTTCCCTTAACGCTAAAAGTGGTAAAAGAAGCCAATCCCATCAAAACATATAGTAATTCTATTTTGATGGACTCGTAAAAATCCTATATTAAGAATTTTTAGACGCTTGGTTCGCTATATAAGTGTATCTAAAATTATAATTACCACTAATACACTATATATAAATGATCATTCAATCATAAAGATAACTTTTTTAAGAGGTCATACAACATGAAACAAGGGGAAAAAAGTAATAATGGTATTTTTGAGTTTGTCCCACGCCAGCCTAAACATGAAGAGCCTAATCAATTAGATATTTTAATGAAAATGGCTGATGATGGCGATCCAGATTCCATGTCACAATTAGGATTAATGTATTTATATGGCATTGAGGTTGAGCAAAATTTTATTAAAGCGTACAATTTAAGCAAAAAACTAGCTGATGAAGGACACCCTATTTCTCAATTTATAATGGCTGACCTTTATCGTGAGGGAAATGTAGTACCAAAAAATCTTGAAGAAGCCGCTAAGTGGTGTCGTTTGGCGGCTGAACAGGGCCTGGCCGACGCGCAGTTTAACCTTGGTATCTCTTATTATCTCGGCGAAGGCCTCCCCAAAAGCAAGGCCGAAGCCGTAAAATGGTTTAAAATGGCCGCGGACCAGGACCTTGCCAGCGCCCAGTTTAACTTTGGCGTCGCTTATTTATTCGGCGAAGGCGTGACTAAAAACAAGGCCGAAGCCATAAAATGGTTTCAAAAAGCCGCGGATCAGGGCCTGGCCTGCGCCCAATATAACCTTGGCCTCGCTTATGATTATGGCCAAGGCCTGCCTAAAAACCAGGTCAAGGCCGCAAAATGGTATCAAAAGGCCGCGGACCAAGGCGACCCCATGGCCCAGTTTAACCTTGGCTCCTCTTATTTAGCCGGCCATGGCGTGGCTAAAAACCTGGCCGAAGCCCTAAAATGGTATAAAATGGCCGCCAAACAAGGCAGCCCCCAAGCGCAGTTAAGCCTTGGTAACTTTTATAATTTCGGCCAAGTCGTGACTAAAGACATAACTCAAGCCGTAAAATGGTATAAAAAGGCCGCCAAACAAGGCTTAGACATAGCGCAGTTAAACCTTGGTAGCTGTTATTATTTCGGCGAAGGCGTGGCTCAAAACCTGACCGAAGCCATAAAATGGTATCAAAAGGCCGCGAACCAAGGCCTAGCCGCCGCTCAGTTTTACCTCGGCAAAATTTATTATTACGGCGAAGGCGCGCCCAAAAACCAGGCCGAAGCCTTGATATGGCTGCAAAAGGCCGCCGCCCAAGGCCACGCCGAGGCCAAAAAATTGTATAAAAAGGCCAGTAAACCTTAGCTTATAACCAAAAATAAGATTTTAACCTTTTATAATTTATTATTATTTTTATAATAATTATAAAAAACTAATCAAGTTGAACGTTAATCAAATTTCTGATTAAAACAACGCCAAACATTATAGTCTAGAGGTTTATTAATCATTTAAGTTAAAAGGTTGAGTCAAGAGCCAGGGCGGTTATCTTTTGGCCCCTTAAAAAGTCCACCCTTTCAGCCAGCCGGCCAGGCGAGTCGCCCGCCTCCGTCTTTCGTTAAGGGCAAGGGAGCCATCGCTCTTTTTGGAAAACTAAAAAAGCAGTTTTTCGTTAAAAAATTCTCAATCCACCCGCTAAAGTTTGGCGACCCTAGCGTTAAAAAGCGCCCAAAAACCAAAAAAAAACGCGCCTATAATCTAAACGCGCCTATAGCTAAAGAGGGAGAGTTTTAGAGTTATTGGCGGACGTAAGTAAAAAGGTATAGGCCCACTAAACCAAAAAAACAATTAGGGAGCCAGGCGGCCAAAAGCGGCGGGACCAGGCCAGTGTAGCCAACCGACCGAGCCAATTCCAGAGAAATAAGGTAAACAAAGGACAAAGACAGGCCAATCACCAGCCCTAAAGCCACGGATCCACCCTTTTCCCGCCAAAAGCCTATTGGCAACCCCACTAAAATCATAATAAAGGCGATAAATGGCCTTGAGAACTTAAACTGAAGGTCAACTAGCTGACGAATAGGATGAAACCCCTCGGCGTAAAGGCGGCCAATAATATCGGACAGACCTAAAACGCTAAGCTCGTCGCTATTGGCGAAGGCGCGTCGACCGACTCCCGCGGGCGGTTTGGGCCACTTAGGCAGGGCCACCTGGTCGGAGCGGGCGAAAAGAAACGAGCGCTGGCCATCCGGCCCAAACCGGTAGATCTTCTCTTGGACCTCGTAGAGGACCAAAGCCTCCTCGGTAAAGACCCCTCTTTTGGCTTCCAAGCGGCGGGCTAAGTTTAAATCCTCGTCTAAAACCACTAAAGACAAGGCCAAAGCCTCGCCACTCCCCTCGTTATAGGAGCCTAAATGGGTGTAAACCCGAGGATCTTTAAACCAGACATCCTCCACGGTTTGGGCGGTGGCCCCAATTCGGCGGTTACGGACCTGGCCCTCCCAGATCTTGTTAACCACCTCTTGCGTTATCGGAGTCACGAGGTTACTTAACAAAAAAACCCCCGCGCTTAAGACTAAACCCACCACTAAAAAAGGAGCCGAGAGACGATAAAGGCTAAGGCCGCTCCCCTTAAAGGCCACGATCTCCGAGTTCCTAGCCAAAATTACCAAGACAATCAGCGCCGAAACCAAGGTCGCCACTGGGGTCAAAAGAACTAAGACGTTGGGGATTTGGGCCAAAAAATAGATGGCCACCGTGGCTAAGGACACGTTATGGCCCACAAATTCGGAGATTTTCTCCACAAACTCCACGGTCAAAAACAAAGCCAAAAAGCCAGCTAAACACAAACCCAAATACCGAAAAAAAAGACTGGCCATATAGCGGTCGACGATCTTCATGTCCCCGCCTTTAATTGTCGCCGCCGCCGGAGCCAGCGAGCCCAAGCTTCCCCGGGATCCATGGGTTGGAGTTTATTGACCCCCTTTAAGAGCCAAACGACCAAGGCTAAAACTATAAAAACCGGGATCCACACGGCTAAGACAGGAGCTAAGCGGCCAGTTTCCCCTAAGGTCCAGCCTAAGGAGAAGACGGAGTAATAAAGGACAAAGACCCCTAAGCCAATGATTAGGCCAAAGTTTCGGCCTTTAGTCCGAAAACTCGCCCCTAAGGGAGCCCCGATCAAAGCCATGAGCAAGGCGGCCACGGAAAAGGAATAGCGCCGGTGCCACTCTAAAAGATAGATCAAATAGTTGGATTTGTTAGCCGCTTTTCGCCGGGCCGCCTCAGGCCGTAAGCCCTTAGTAGGCATTTCGGAGCGACCTAAAGAAAAATAATCGTTATCCGCTTCGTCAAACTCCGACCCAGGGGAAACCTTCAGCTCATAGGTGTCGAAAAAAATGCTGTCCACCGATTGGCGGTCTTGATACACCCGATCAATTACCCCGTCGTGCAGCCGAAACAACAGCATCTCTTGGTTTAAATCCACGTCTAAAAGGCCGGTTTTAGCCACGACCAAGGTGTTTTCCCCGGGCGAGCGGCGGTCGTTAATGACAATGTTGGCCATGGTCTCGGAGTGAGCCGGCAACTGGCCCACGTAAATGGTTAGCCCGGGAAACTCTCGGACAAAGACCTGCTCTTTAATGGCCAGATCCGCTCGGGCTTTAGCCAAAGCCATGATCTCGGCCCGAAAACTGGTGTTGGCGGCCGGAGCGAGCCAGACGTTAAACAGGGCCGTAATCAAAGCCGCGGCCAGGCCAAAAACCAAAACCGGGGGCAAAAGCTGATACATTGACACCCCAGAGGCCTTTAAAACCGTAATCTCCGAGTCAGCCGACATCCTTAAAAAGGTGGTTAAAGTCGCCAAAAGAGCTGCCATAGGTATAGACATAGAGAGCATTTTAGGTAATATTAAACCAAATACCCGAAAAATAACCCCCGCGTCCACCCCTTTGCCGATCACCAGGTCAGTTAAGGAGATGACCCGGGCCATTAAAAGAATAAAGGTAAAAACCAAGAGATTGACCAAAAACGAGGTAATGGTCTCGCCAATTACGCTTAAATTTATGAGATGGGGGCGGAGATAGGCCACTATGCCCAACCTAAAATCCCCGTTTAGGGGACCTTTGGTAACGGTTGACCATCCGGTTGTGCTCAGCTAAGGTCGAAGAGAAATGATGGGTGCCGTCGTTCCGCGAGACAAAATATAGATAATCCCCTAAAGCCGGATTTAAGACGGCTTTAATGGCCTCCTCGCCTGGGCTACAGATAGGTCCAGGCGGCAACCCCTCAATCACGGAGGTGTTGTAAGGGTGGTTAGTCTCTAAGTCGGCCCGGGTTAAGTTCCCGTTAAAATTGACTAAACCATAGATGACCGTGGGATCGGTCTGAAGCCGCATGCGCTTGTCTAAGCGATTTAAAAAGACCCCGGCGATGAGAGGCCGCTCCTCGGGTCGACCAGTTTCTTTTTCCACGATCGAGGCCAAAGTCACGACGTCGTTTAAGGACATGCCCTTCATGGCCGCGGTGGCCGAGTATTTATTCCAAACCCGGAAAAACTGCCCGGTCATGGACCCAATAATGGTTTTTAAAGGAGTCCCTCGGGGAAAGCTATAGGTCTCGGGAAAAAGAAAACCCTCTAAACTTAAGGCCCTTAATCCCAAAGAAGCGATAAAAGCTGGATCCCGACAGAGAACCAAAAAGTCCGTGGACCGACCCAGACCCGCTTCTTCCACGGCCTTGGCTATCTCCACCATGTTGCGACCTTCGGGCACGGTAAAAGGATAGAGCTTAAACTGACCTTTGTGGAGGGTGGCGATCACCCCCCAAACGTCGACCGCGGGGTCTAAGGCCTGCTCGCCGGCTTTAAGGCTCGCGGGGCGACGTAAATAAGAGCGGATTTTTAAGGCGAAAACAAAGGCCTCGGCCGAGCGAATGACCCCGGCGCGCTTTAAAATCTGACTTATCTCCACGTTCGAGGCGCCGGGCGGAATGGTCACCACCACTTCCCGGCTCACGGTCTCGGCGGGCAAAAAGTTCTGGGAATAGACGATCAGCTTTAAAAAGCCGACGATGACCGCCCCTAAGACGATGACCCCCACGAAGCCGAAGACCCGGCTAAAAGCTGAAGGCCCAGTCCGGATCTTGGGGGCGGGCGTGACTCGACTTGAGCCAGGTAAACGAATAAGACTCATAAAGCCCCTTGAGCCTGGCTGTCTTGGCCTTTAAGATAACTCTCCAAAATCAAGGTGGCCGCGGTTTGGTCGATAACTTTACGCCTTTGCTCTCTTTTTAGGCCCGCTTCTATTAAAAGACGCTCGGCCTCGACCGTGGTTAACCACTCTTCCCAAGTGACGACGTTTAAACCCAAACGCGATCTCAGCTCAAAAGCCAAGGACAAAACTTTTTGGGCTTCCGGGCCTAGTCGACCGTCGGTCCGGCGAGGTAGGCCTAAAACGACCACCTCCACCGCCCGCTCTTCGCAAAGACTCCCGATAGCGGCCAAAAAAAGGGCGTGCGGTCGCCGGTCGAGGGTTTTTAAAGGTTGGGCCGTTAGGCCTAAAGAGTCGGTCGCGGCCACGCCAACTCTTTTTTCGCCCACGTCTAAAGCCAAAATTCGCGGCAAAATTTTTCCTTTCCCCAACTTATAGTTGAATGATCTCTTGTTCGCGGCCAATCTTAGCGCCAAGACTTGGCTAAAACAAGAGCCGATTAACCAGTTCAACTATAATCAATTTGACTTTAAGGTCAACCTCTGAACTCGACTGTTTTGGGAAACATTTTGAGATTTACCTGATTAAGGCTATCTTATAACGTTTTTTTAGAGAAAAAAAATAGGCGGGAATAATGAGTCTACTATGACATTTTTATTTTAAAAACTAATTATATAAGGTATAATTTAGTAAATAATTAAAATTAACTATATTTTAAAAATATATTTGGAGTAATTTTAGTTAATTATAACATTAAATCAAAAAAAATAAAAAAATCGTTAAAAAGGACAAAAGGTTTTAACTAAGTAACCTTTTTTTTGGACCATAATAGACTTTAAAGAGCGACCAAAACTAAGCCTAAGCCCTAATTACGTTTTTAGATATTTAGAAATTTAAAGGATTAAATAAAACTATTTATTGACTTAGCTATAGCCAATGACATTTAATTAAGCGTATTCTCCCTATTTCTCGTCCAGCTGGTGGCCGCGAAACTTCAAGATAAATTTGGCGCTGGCCTTGACTGTCCTAAACGCTTGACAATGGGCCAAGGGAGCTGGGAATTGAAAACTATTTTAACCAATTCACCTTTTTAGGCGGGGGTAAGCGGCTAACGTCTTCTTTTTGTTTTTTTTCGCGAAACGGCGCTCTTTTTTTTCCGCTCTAAAGGCGCGACTGAGTGGCTGTTAAGGCTTTCAAAAATTCCAAATCTACGTTTGGTCGCCCGATATATCGCGAAAATGGCGTCTAGTTCTTTTTCAGTGAACTGATGGGGCGTAAATCTGCCCATACCGTCATAAATAATCTTGCCTTGGAAAGGCAATAAAACAGTTGTAACTAATACTGGTGGGGGGATCAAAACAGAGGCTTTAATTGAATAGCCTAACCCCAAAACCCCATAAAGCCGAGTGGATTCCTCATCGCCGGTCGTCATCATCATCACGGAGTATTTCGGCAGATGTTCGGTCAGGATAAAAGTCTCTTTGAGGAAATGAGCCCGAATGTCTAAGACGATTTTTCGCTCCGCCTCGTTAAACGAACAGAGTTCTGGGTCAGCCAAAAATTCGTCAATCAATTGAGGTTCATCCCAAATTTTATCTCGAATAGGAAGAGCTTGGTCAGAATGAACTGGTTTGACCAGCTTAGGGTTCGGTTTCGGGAATCTAGGACTAAAATTGTGTTTAACATTAACCCCATATAATAAAGGCATCCAAACGCTATAGAAAAGAGCGGATTCTTCATCTGTAAGTTTCATTTTAGCCTATAGATAACCAAAAAGATAGTTTAGAATTAATATCAAATTGTTTAATCGAAAATAATTTGATATAAAAATATATAAAATATATGCAATAATTAAACGTGGTTATAAATAACAAATTAAGTTAATAGTCATTAAATTATGTTATAGTTATTTATATATGGTAATTTTATATTTAAATTCTGGAGCAAAAGAAAGGCCAGGAATTAAAAACCCCTCTAAGACCCTAACCAAAACCTCGCCCATTTTTTTAGGAGAAACCGCCTCAATAGTTAAATTTTTAAGTTCGCCTAAAGAGCGTAGACGTATTTACCGATGTTTAAGACTAAAATTACGTCAACCTAAAGCGTCTTGTCAAGTTTTTTTAATCATAATTTTGGCCTATATTTGACCTCAAAAATGGCCAAAAACCGCCACCAAAAAAACTTTAAGGCCTAAACCCACGAAAGTTCGTTAAAGCGGCCAACCCGCGTTTGGGTCTTGCGGCTCAGGCGGTTTGACCTTTAAGGGCCATAAAAATCTAAAGACAAAAGACAAAAGATCTAACTAATAAACCTTAAAAACTCCTTATTTTACTAAAATTTCAACCAAAGTTTTTTTTAGCGCGCGGAGCCTTTAAAAAGTCTATAGAGTTTAAGGTCAAGCCGCGGTCAACGGGCCAGATTTTTGTTCCGCCAAAAAAAAACAATTTAAAAATTTTTTACTTTTATTTGACTTATATTTCACAAGTCAGGATTATTTATTTCAATAAGGTCTTATTATAGGGCATTCGACCGGAATATGAGGTCGCGAAAACCCTGGCCTTAAAGTTTTAAAAGCGCGACGTTACTAAATAATAGAATTTAAAATATTAGCGCCGCTATATTTTGTCTATGAGCGCCCTTAAAAAATAAAAAAGAGCTTGGCCGCGAACGACTTAAAGATGGTCAGACGACTTTAAAATTAAAGGGACTTTTTAAACCTAATGACCAACGTCATTGACGTTGATTTTTCACTGGCCGTCGTTTATTATTTTAAAGCGACAGAAAAAAATACGCCCATTTTAGCCCTTAAGCTTGTTTTGGTTTTGGTCTTTTAAGGGCCTTTTGATTTTCGTTTTTTATTTTGAAGGCTTAAAGCCAAAAATATTTTCCAAAATAACAAATTATAGGAGAGCTTGTAATGGTTGAACTCGCGAAACCGCCATTGATCCAAGAACAATCCCTGGCCAACGCGGCTGAGATCTCGTTTTTTCAAAAAGTTTACGCCTGGATGTGTGGCGGCTTAGTCTTGTCGGCTTTTGTCGGCTATCTTTTGGCCAACTCCGAAGCCTGGTACTCTTTTCTGGTTGGCTCGTGGTCTTGGATCTTCATTATCGCCGTCCAGCTGGGCCTAGTTTTCGCCATTAATTTTTTGCGCGACAAACTGGCCACCCCCATAGTCCAAGGACTTTTCCTGGCTTATTCCGCCGCCGTCGGCATGACCTTATCAATTGTTATTTTGGTCTACCCCTCAGACATTATTTTTAAGGCCCTCCTTTGTACTGGGGCCGTTTATGGGTCCATGGCCGCTTATGGCTTATTGACCAAAAAATCCCTCCAAGCCTGGGGCGGATTTTTGTTCATGGCTTTAATCGGTTTAATTGTAGCCTCCATAGTCAACGTCTTCGCCAAAAGCCCCATGTTTGACTACATTATCTGCTGGCTCGGCGTTTTGATTTTCGCTGGCTTAACCGCCTACGACCACCAAAAGCTGCGGGTCATTTTCGCTGGGGGCTTCGCTAACCAAGACGTTGAAGCCAAAATTGTTATCATGGGAGCTTTAGAGCTATTTTTAGACTTTATTAACCTGTTTCTCTTTTTCGTTCGGATTTTAGGTAGCCGCGATTAAGGCCAAAAAAATTTTTTAAAGATAAAAAGTTGGCTTTTTAACGTGGTCCAGCTCTTTTTATTAGGTGGACTGGTTTTCTCCGGCGTAGGCCTTTTGTCCGTCTTGGTCGGTCTGGCCTACGCGGGGCAAAACGGAGCCATGGTGGCTTTGGGCGTCGGGATTTTTTTTATTTTCATAGGCGCCCGGGCTTTTTTGTCTTTCGGCCGCTATACGCCGAAAAAACCTGGCGTCGCGGTCGGTAAAGTCCGGGTCGCTCTCAGCGCCAAGAAAGCCGCGCCCCCGGAATAGGCCGGCGAAATTTTGGCTAAAAGAGCGAGAAAGACTCCGGGCGACAATCGCGAGCCCAAAAACGACCAAAAGAACCCCAAAACGAGTCCGCCCCGTAAAAAAAAGATGGGTTGACAAAAGCTTTTTTAGTTAAATTCGAAAACTCCCTCCGCTAGTCCCTAAAATCGCGCTCCCCCCTTAGATGGCCAATGAATCTGGCGCCAAGGTCCTTTAGAAAAAGGGTATACTTTTAGCGGGAGCGAGTGGCTTAGCCAGACGGCGACGGGCGGGGGAAGGATCCGACTAAAGAAAGTATTTTAACCGCTATAACACGCCTAAATAGGCGGGGTAAATGTCTGATTGCCCCGTTTGGGACCGAGCTTTGGCTTTTTTTCGCCACTTTCGGCCGCCTTATCGTAAACTTTTACCCTAAAACAAATATTTTTTTTAAAAAAATTTTGTTTCAGGACTCCATCAGGGAATACCTTTTGGAAAAATTTAGCCGCCGACGCGCCTATCGCGGGGCGGAGAATATCCCTCTACAAATTGAGCGTATCGTCCCGAAAGCCAACGAGGGACATGGTCTCTAAGCTTACCTTGGCTGGCCAAAAACGCGACCAAAAAAAGGGGTGTAAGGGACGTTCGGGAATTTTTGGCCGCCAAATCAGATCCGCTCAAGACGATCCTAGCCAGGGCCAAGGCCCCTTTAA
>JAIROO010000223.1 GCA_031257535.1 Deltaproteobacteria bacterium | reverse complement strand
GGCGGAGGGCCATAAAAAAGATAAAAGCGTCTGGTTTGGCCAAGGCTTCTGTCAGGCGCAAGGGCCCCAAAATGAAAAGACGCTGGCAAGAATCAACCATCGCGCGTGAACGGATACATGGTTAGTGGCATGAATTATTCTATATTTTAGATTTTTATTGATTTTACCATATATAGGTATGTCTATTACAAAGTTGAATAAACCTTTTAATTTATTAATATAACCAAAAGAAATGTTATTTTCAGCTTGATCTGCAGTAATTTTTTTTCAGAATACTCTCTAATTATATTTATCCAGCAATTATCTCCATAAATACGATTAAGTGACTCTATTTCGTTATTGTTATACTTAAAAACACTACAGGCATCTCTAAAAAATCCAAAAGAATTTAGATTAAGAAGTAATTCAACGCTCTTTTTATAGCCACCTATTTTTTTATAGAAATCAAAATCCAACTGTTTTATTCCATAAGGATCAATATAGAAGAAAAAATTATTTGTAAAGTTGTTATTGAAACAATCATCTTTAATAAACTCTTCAAATTTATAATTTAATATTTTAATGTCATAATTACATGGTGATTTAGGCAAATTCAGCTCAAGATCGTCGAAAAAAAGAGGTTCGTTGAAAAAAAAGATGAACCTTGGGTGGAGCCGTGGCAGTAGACTCCGCCAATGAATCTTTAAGGGCTTTTATGGCGATGAGCGGAGAGCCGTCAGCGCCATCGTCGAATTTCCCCTTGCCGGCGAAACAATCAAAGTAATAAATTGGCTTACGCGTGAGGAGTATTTTCTGAAAATAAGGTCTTAGGTAGAAGCCAAGAATCTTATTTTTGGTTTCAGACCAAGGTTTTATTTTCGCAAAAAAAATCGTCATTTTGTTTTGACATTAAAAACCTCGTTAATTAATAAATATATTAGTTATGAAATATTTACCAGCTTCAGAAAATTTTTTAAATTATACTTAAGATGTTTATAAGATATTAATATATAATTCTTTATCTAATTAATAAAAATATTATTAATATATTGTTTAGTGTTAAAATATCTATGAATATTTTTTAATATTTTTTGTATTGATTTCGTATCATAACAAATAATTGATCATACGAACGAGGTTGACGACATCGACGGCCAACCTATTCTGGAGGCCAAGGGCCAAGACGTGGCTAAACTTTTGGTTAGTAGCTGGCCTTAAAGTCCAGACCATCTAATATGACCAGTTTAGACTTTGGCTAAACTAGACAAAAGCGCTAAAATGGCTCCGCCCTTTTAGTTGGCTAAAGGCTAAAATTAAAGAGATGTGGACTTTTTTGCCGTAGAGAGACCCCTTTTTTTTGGCGCCTATTTTGCGGACTAGCCTTTTACCGTGAAACAAATATTTTTTTTTAAAAAATTTGTTTCATGACTCCGGGGTGACGCGGCGAGTCATGAAAGTTTTAGGTTAATGAGGTTAAAAGCCGATAACGCCTTAAAGGGACTAACCATGGACTTCGACCCCAAGGACTTGATTTTTAACCAACCAGATTGGCCCAAATTTAAATGGGACGACGAGGCTTTGGCCAACGATCTAGCCCTTTTGGCGGCCGAGGAGAAGCTCTTAACCAATAAATTGAGCTTGATTGAGCCGATTTTTTTGGCTGAGCTAAAAAGGGTGACTCTTTTTGAGGATTTAACGTCCTCTTTTAGCTTAGACGACGAGTTTTTAGATCCAGAGGCGGTGGCGGCTGTCTTAGCCGACAAAAGTTTAGACTTTAGTCAAGCCTTGACCCGGCTGACCATTGGCGACTTGTGGTTAGCTACGGCCGAGGAGACTTTTCTTAATAATTACGCCAATCTTCTTTTAGACGCTAAGGCCAACCCTTTACGCCTTTTAACCCCTAAAAAGCTAAACCGCTGGCGGAAGGCTCTAACCAGGCCCTTAACCGTGGCTGGTTTAGGCTCTTATCGAGTCGAAGCTTATGGTCCCTGCCCGCCCCGACCGGGAGCGAAACCCTTCGCTCAAGAAAATCTGCCCGCCCCCTTAGCCACCGACGCGCCCAAGGAGATGAGCCGATTTTTCGCCTTTTTAAGCGCGCCTTTTGAGCCAGATTTAGCCATTAAAGCCGCCCTTAGTCACTTATGGTTTTTAATCGTCGAACCTTATCTCGCGGTCTCTGGTCGTTTAGGCCGTTTAACCGCGGATCTAATCTTAGGGGCTAAAGGAAACGAAGCCCATCGTTATTACAGTCTAGCCAAAGCCATAAACGCGGACCGCCGAACTTACCTAAAGCTCTTTAAGGCCACCCTCTTTAAACCTAGCCTTGACGTGACCCTTTGGATTTCTTGGCAAATTAAGCTAATCTTAAAAGCCATTAAAGCCGCGAGCGAGCGTCTTGACCTGGTTATTAATAAAGCCGTCGCTTTTAACCAGACTCCTGACTCTGGCCTGTCCCAGGACCAGAAAAACGTTTTAGCCATCTTGGCCGCTGACTTTGTGGGCCCCTTGACTCGCCAAAGATACGCCAAAATCACGAGTTTAGAGCCAGCTTTAGCGGAAAAAGAGTTTTCTGAGCTTGTCGCCCGCGATCTTATCGCCCCTAAGTTTCTGACCTGGCCAGCTAATGGCCCCCAACCCAGCCGCCAAGACTTAGGGTTATAAGGACTATTTGTCTTTATCTTCGCGTTTTTGTTGTTTTTTTAGGTTTTTAGTTTTTTTTGGGTTTTAAGGTTTTATATTTTTTTGGTTTTTAGCTTTTTTTGTTTTTTAAGGTTTTAGATTTTTTTGTTTTTTTATTATTTTTGGTTTTTTAGAGTTTTTTAAGGTTTTTTAAGGTTTTAGACTTTTTTTCTGGTTTTTTAATATTTTTTGGTTTTTAAGGTTTTTCAGGGTTTTTGGCTTTTTAGTGTTTTTAATTTTTTAAGGTTTTTGTTTTTTTTGGTTTTTTTAAGGTTTTTAGCTTTTTTTAGATTTTTTAGTTTTTTTAGGCCTTAAATTTTCCTATAACTATCTGACTATTACTTTTATACTTTTATCTTTAATGGGTTATTAGCTTTTCGCGGCTCTGACCTTTAGCCCGTTTTAGGTTTAAGCTTAAAAAAGCGGCCAAAAAATCTTTTTGTCTAAAATCATCTTTAGGAGGTAGGAGGGGAGGTCTCCCTTTTTGGGGGACATGACCGTTTTCGTCCAAAAATTCGCCTTCTGGGCCCGGGTTTTAGTCTTAGTCTTAGGGTTAGTCGCGACCTTATGGCTCCGGCGAGAACTAGCCGACCGCGCCACTCCCCCTCCTATTCCGGCCAATCCCCGCCGCGTCGTCTCTTTAGCCCCTTCGGTTACGGAAACTCTTTACGCTTTAGACTTAGGCGACCGCGTGGTAGGGCGCACCCGTTTCTGCCTCTATCCCCCTTCGGTTTTGAGTAAACCCGTGGTCGGCGGCTTTAGCGAGGTCAATTATGAGGCCATTGTTCGCTTAAAGCCGGATCTGGTGGCCATCCCCGTAGACCGCTTAACCAGCATTTCTCGGCTCAATCGCTTAGGCCTAACCACCTTAGCCCTTGACACCCGCTCCTTAAGTGGTTTTAGGGCTTCGGTTTTAGACTTAGGCCAAAAACTTAACCACGCGAAAGAAGCCCAAGCCATCTTAGATAAGCTTGACCAAAGCGTCTTTAAAGCCACAAAGAGAAGCTTAGGCCGGCCTAAACCCAAGGTCTTGTTTTCCGTCATGCGTAACTACGAGGGTCTAGGCTACGTCACTGAGATCAACGCGGTCGGTCGCGATGGCTTTTACGACCAGATCTTAACCATCGCCGGAGCCGAGAACGCGTACCAAGGGTCTTTGGCCTTTCCCCGCCTGTCCCGCGAATCCATTGTCTTTTTAAATCCCGACGTAATCGTGGACGTAATCTTTGGAGCCGACGATCTGGCCACCATCCGGCGCGACTGGCTATCTTTAAGCTCCGTTAAAGCCGTGGTTAACGACCGGATCTATTTTTTAACCGAACAGTCCGACACCGTGCCTGGTCCCCGTAGTTACTTAACCATCGACCGCCTGACCGATTTCTTTCATCCCGCCGTAAGGGAGACCTCATGACCGCTGTCATCGAAGCTCAAAACTTTTCCTTAGCCATTGACGGTCATTGGCTTTTACGCGATATCTCCTTTAGTCTCGCCAAAGGCCAGTATCTGTCCGTGGTGGGGCCTAATGGGGCCGGGAAATCCACCTTAATTAAGGCTTTATTACGACTCCACGAAAAAGCCCTGATTAAAGGGGCGATCCTCTTAAATGGTCGAAACCTTTTCGACTACCCTCGCAAAGAGTTGGCTAGGGCGATTGGTTACGCTCCCCAAGCGGGGGGCTTTATTCCGCCTTATTCGGTTCGCGAGCTGATAGCCCTATCTCGCTATCCAAGACCTGACCGCTTAAAAGACGAGTCGGTCATAGCTAAGGCCTTAAACTTAACCGATTTATCCGCCTTAGCCGACCGTCCCTTAAACTCTTTATCGGGCGGCGAAAGGCAGAAAGCTTACTTAGCCGCGGCCTTAGCTCAAGAGACTCCCATCTTAGCCTTAGACGAGCCAGCGGCTTTTTTAGACCCCAAACACGCCTTCGCCCTTGACCAGCTTTTAAGAAACCTCAATCAAAACCAAGGGTTAACCGTGGTCACCGTGACCCACGACTTAAACCACCCCTCCTTTAGCGGCGGGTTAGTCTTAGTTTTAAGAGAGGGGCGCTTAAAGTACTTTGGCGAGGCCCCGGCTCTTTTTAGCGGGCGGATCTTGGAGGAGACCTTTGACCACCGCTTCGTCCATCTGGCCCACCCTCTCGACGGTCGACCCGTGGTTTTAGCCCAATGACTAACCACTTTAAACTAGCGATTCTGATCCTCGTCAGTCTGATTGGCCTGTGTTTAAGCCCTTTTTTAGGGGCGGAGGTCATCTCTTTTAGCTCTTTGACGGTCCCAGGTCAGCCTGAGGCGGAGGTCTTCTGGAGTTTAAGAGCCCCCAGAACCGTCGCCGCTTTTTTGGCCGGAGCGGGTTTAGCTTTAGGGGGATTGATTTTTCAGGCCCTCTTTCGGAACCCCTTAGCCACCCCTTTTACCTTAGGCGTGGCTAGTGGGGCGGCTTTAGGGGCTTCGGTATATTTTTGGTTAGGGATAACGTTCTTAGGCGGGATTGGCCCTTTAGGCTCGTCTTTACTGGGGGCGGCTCTGTCGATGGCCCTAGTTTACTTAGCCACTCGCTCCCAGGGGGGCCTATCGACCTCAATCATGCTTTTGGCGGGGGTTATCGTTAATTTTTTCTTTTCCAGCTTAGTCCTTTTTATCCAGTACTTAAGCTCGGCCACCGACTCCTTAAGGATTATGGGCTGGTTGATGGGCTCTTTGGTGGGTTTAGAGACGGCCCGGTTAGCGGATCTGGCCTATATAGTCGTGTTTGGGGCCGCGGCTGTCCGCTATCTAGCCCCAGAAATCGATCTTTTGGTGGCTGGCGAGGATCTAGCGGCTAGCCGAGGGGTGGAAGTCAAACGAACCAAACTCCTCATCTTCGTCCTAGCCTCGGTCATGGTCGGGGCCATTGTTTCTTTAACCGGCCCCATTGGATTTGTGGGGTTAATGGTGCCCCAGGCCGCCCGCTGGTTTTTAGGCTGGTCCCACCGAGTCTTGTCGGTGGCGGTTTTTTTCTTAGGCGGGATCTTCTTAGTGGCGGCCGATCTTCTGGCTAGAGTTATCTTAGCTCCAGCCGAGATCCCGATTGGGGTAATCACGGCCCTTTTTGGGGGACCTTTCTTTCTGTTAACCCTCTTCTCGGTCCGCCGCAAAGGTCAGCTTCTTTAAGAAGGGCGAGTTAATATGGTAAAATTTTGCCAAAAGAGCTTCTGGTGGCCAAAGAACTTCCGCTAGCCAAAGAACTTCTGGTAACCAAGGAACTTTTGGCGGCCAAAAACCCTTCTGTTATTTCTAACGGCTGACCCTTTAAGTCGACTTGTCTCTTTAAACCGCTTTAGGGGCTCTTTCGAGCTATTTTTTAATACATTACTTTACTTGATTTTCCATAAATTGTTACTTTATCCTTATCTTTCGACGTATTAATTGCCTCTAGTATGAATTTATAATCCTACTTACTTAATTTTGGACATAGTCAGACTAACTTAGCCTTCATTGTCATTAACCGCTCTGCATGGCTTTCACCTTTACGCCTTTTTTGGAGTTATAAAATGCCCCATAATAACTTTTGTTCTAAAAATCATCGATATTCTCCATTTTATGAATCTATGCCACTTTCTCAGGCCCAGCCAGGCCGCCATATCTGCGCTGCCTGCGCCTTTGAAGACGGACTTCTCAATGGCCTTAATTGTCTTGAGAAAAAAACGGATCTTTCCCATCTCCCTGACAGCCAGGCTGGGACAGTTCGGCACATCGACGCGATGTCTCTATATAATTTGGGCTACTCTATTGGGTTAAAAATTCAAAATTTGGACATGAAAAATCTTCAGAAGCTTCTTTTATTTATGTCTTCTATGTCTTCAAGTTAAATTTGATAAATAGAACGGCCGGAGATAGTTTTTTTATAAGCAATTTTTTATGAAATTATGACATTCTATTGTATTTACAAATATTTCTAAACTTGTACGATTAAACCAACCTAAAGACTCATATATGGCAATCCTTTGATAATTTCCGTGGTTAAAAATCCTGACGCGAGAACGGCAAGGTTTTTTTAAGCCTGGGCTGACTTTTTGATTCTTAAACTCTTTTAGCCATAAAAAAACCGGGCCAGACGCGACCATTTTTTGGTCGCAAAAAGCCCGGTTGTTAATCGACCGTCCTGTCAACCTCTAAAATCTTCTAAATCAAGCTTTCTCCAACCGGTCAGGGAGGTAGAGCTGGCCAGGGGATATTACTCGATCCTAAGTTTTAGCGATTTTTGAACAATCAGTGGTTTAAAAGGGCCCAAGGGGATCTCCCTGTTACCCAAAGGGCCTGCGCCAACGGCAAAACCTCGTGCCAAACGCCTTCCAAAGCCCGACCAGGTTTTCTGGCTTGAGGATCGTCCTAGTCACGGCGTCTTCCCAGCCTCGCGGCCAGTGACCTAAATCCCCCACGCCTCGCGCCGCTCTGACCAGTAACGCGAAACATAGAAAAATTACCGTTTTCGTCCTCTCATACAGCGGCGGGTCCGCGCCCGCGTCTCACGGGCTTCCCTACGCCGGGCCACCTATAGGTAACTATCCTCGGCACACCTCCATATATAATATTTCCGAAAAACTAGGTTTTCGGACCTTTTCCCGTAGCGACTGGAAGGTCAAAGGCGATGGTTTGGCCTCCCAAATAGACCAAACCAAATAAAAAACCTGAACCGGCCATACGGCTGATTCAGGATGCCCTTTTATCCTAGAACGCCAAAAACTTCCCAAAAGCCGCGAGGAAGTTGGTCTGTTAAACACCAGGTCGGTCTTCTGGCTTCCGGATCGTCCAAAACGCGATACCTTCCCAGCCTTCCCAAATAAGGCCAGTGGTCAAGTCGTAAAACTCGCGTTTGTCCCCGGCTACAGCGGCGGGCCCGCTCCCGATTTCGACGGGATTCCCTGTTAAGCTCTTGAAAAAGCTCAACATCTACCTGGTTGGTTTTAGATTAGCGCTATTTTAAAAAAAGGGCAAGAGGTTTTTGGTCAAAATTTTTAGCCCGAAGACCTTTTTTTCCCCTTATTTTTCGCCCTCTTTTAACTAGTGGTTAGATTTGAGCTGGTTAACGGGAGCCAATTTGGTAAGCCATAAGGTGGCGATCTACGACAATAACCCTTTAGTAAACGAAAATCGTAATCAAGGGGGCCTTAGCGTTTTCGCTAAAACTTTTTGGCCAAATATTTAACTCGCGCGTTCGCTTGATCCAGCCTCTTCAAAGATGGCCTTTAAAAAATTCATGTTTTTGAATTTTTAGGACCATAGCTCCACTATACAAGCCAAAATATAATTATAACTACAATATACACGCTAATATAAGAATATAGCTACAACTATATATTATATACAATCTACCTTAAAACAAAGGAGGTTTTACGAGCGAGCCTTAAAAATTAGTTTAACTCTTTGAGATAATATGTATTATAAATAACAGTAATACGCTAATTTTTAAGTCAATTAGTTAGAAAGAAGGATATTATTCCGCTTCCACGAGCCGTAAAAAAGCGATATTAAAAACCGAAGGGATTATTTTACGATAGGCGGGCCCGGTAATATCCAGCAACAACCACACGCCCATGATCACGTTCAGAAATGGCACGGCCATTGTGGCTAATCGCGTAACGTTGATAGCCGCCTCCCCGGCTAAAACTAGGCCTATGACCCGCAACATGATCCCCTGAACCACTTTTGAGCCAATGACTTGGATAATGGCCAGAAACGCGGTTGTTGACCCCAAAAAGAGTTCGCTGGCGAAATCTCTATACTTTTCGCCAATTTCCTCAAAAATTTCCTCCATCTTCTTTTCAGCGTCGTAAGGATCGAGATCGGCGAAATATTTTTTAAACGCGGCTTGACAGATAATCAACTCGTTTTGGATTTCGTCGTTAGTTAAATCGTCTTCGTCGACGCCTATTTTTTTGGCCACCCGGATGACGCACTCGTCGTAATCCACTGGCTCGTCGAAAAGCCAACCAAAGGTATTGGAGGCGTCTTTCCGCAGGTCCATAACCAGATCGGGGACGTTGGATTCGTCATGCCTCTTAAAAAGTTCGGCAAGTAACGCGTTGTTCGGGTCTTTAGCCTGGATGTTTTCGAGCAGCTGGATCAGCCTTTCGTTGGACTTAGATGACAAATTTCTCCTTTTTGATCAACCAAAAAAAAATGGTAAGTAAAAATTAAGTTGCAATTTAATATACAATTTTTAATAAATTATCTTGTATATTACTTACTTTTTTGAAGCCTTTTTTAAAAGACACGCTCGTAAAATAGCCCTTTTAATTTTTTAGTGTTTATTTATACACTATATATAGTGATCGCTTTAACATTAGATTAGCGTTTATAGTAGAGCCACGCGCCTAAAATTTCAACACTAGGATTTTTTATAGTTACTATACCTTATTATAAACTCATAATACTGTGAAATTTATTTTTTTCGCATCAAAGAGACGTAAAAAAGCGATATTACAAACCGAAGGAATAATTTTACGATAAGCGGGGCCAGTTATATCCAGCGCCAACCACACGCCCATGATCACGTTCAGAATTGGCACTACCGTAAACGCTAACCGAGAAACGTTGATAGCCGCCTGCCCGGCTAAAACCCGACCTATGACCCGCAACATGATCCCTTGAACCACTTTTGGGCCAATTACCTGAACAATGGCCAAAAACGCGGTAGTTGACCCCAAAATCATTTCACTGGCGAACTCTTTATACTTATCGCCAATTTCCTCAAAAATTTCCTCTTTCTTCTGTTCAGCTTCTTTAGGATCGAGACTAACTAAATATTTTTTAAACACGGCTTGACAGATAATTAACTCGTTTTGGATTTCGTCGTTAGTTAAATCGTCTTCGTCTACGCCTATTTTTTTGGCGACCCGGACGACGCACTCGTCGTAATCCACTGGCTCGTCGAAAAACCAACCTAAGGTATTAGAGGCGTCTTTCCGCAAATCTAAAACCAGATCGCGGACGGTGGATTCGTCATGCCGCTTAAAAAGTTGGGCCAGCAACGCGTTGTTCGGGTCTTTAGCCTGGATATTTTCGAGCAGTTGGATCAGCCTTTCGTTGGACTCAGAGGCCATATTTCCCTTTTTTTATCAACTCAAAAAAGATTAAAAAAATATAATTAACAGCTAATAAATAATTTTTAGTAAAATATCTTAAATACTATTTATTTTATGAGAGAGTTTGAAAACTTCAAAGAATCGGCCGTCCTTAATCAAATTCTTAATATCCTGGTCTGGATTGGAGCTAAGACCGTCCCCAAAAGAGCTATTAAAACGTTCCGCGATTTTTTCGTATTCTTTTTCTAGGTCTAAGGTATATTGAACGCAAGCGTTTTTCACTTCATCCCGAACGGGACGACCGAAAAATACCGCGCCAAACGACTTAACTAGGTTGGCCAAAAAAAACGCGAAGTCTTCCTTAAGGTCGTTGGACCATTTTAGATGTTGAGAAAAATTAGCCCTATTTAGGTTAACGTAGCCCAAATCAATGGCCAACTCAATATTATTAACTAGCCTATGGCCTTGGCGTAAGTTATTTTTTAATATCTTTAAGGCCATGTCAAAGGTTTTTTTAGCTTTATCTTCGGCAAATTTGATCACTTTCTCCTTAAATTCTTTGTTAAAAAATGTAATAATTTCAAAAAGCGCAGATTCTTGGTCATAATAGTTTAAAGTAACTGATGTGATATCGTATATACCTTTATGACAGTCATTTTTAAACTTATTAATTGATTTATTTACGATATTACTCCATAAATTTTGACAAATATTATGTAAAAGTTCTTCCTTACCTTTCTTTTGACTGATTACATGACCATGCATTGAGGTAGAATCTATTGATTCGACTCTAACTTGTTTACAGTAAGGAAAATCTTCTTTTATGGCCTCAGCGACTTTATCCGTGTCGCTGGGTTTGAGCCCAGCCTTGGTTAAAACGAAAAGGATCCTGTTGCCGCCAGCCAATAAAGGCTTTAAGACTTCAGTCTTCTCAAAACCTTCGAGCCGCGAGCGTTGGGCGTCAACGCAATAAATGACGGTATGGAACCAGTCTGGCATATCCAGGGCGTTATTCCGTTTGACCTCTTCGTCAATAAATTTTTTCCATAACCCGGCCTGACCCGCTTCCAAGCCCCAGCTATCGTAAACCACAAACTCAACGCCTCGACGCGTAAAAGGCGGTGAGCGGTGGAGACCCAAAGGGGTGGTGGGTTGGCCTTCCCCGACTTCGGCCACGTCCTCGCCAAAAAAATAATTAAGAAGCGACGATTTACCAACGCCTGTCCGCCCCAGTAGCAGAATATTAGCCCTGATAAACTCAGCATTATCGCAATGTGTCATAATCATTCCAGCTAACAGTTTCCTGTGATTTAAATTTTAGATGGTGATGATTTATTTTTCTTATACTCGTCGTATAAATTCTTGATATTGGGGAAGAAATTAATGTCTAGATACTTCAATATATCAGTCTTTTTCCCAGCTAATTGGTCCTCCAAAATCCGACGGCACAGTTTATTGAAAGCTATCCCTAACGCGTAAGTTAAGGCCGAGGCTAAGGCCCCGTTAATTGCCCCGCCAAGTAAGCTCCCTACGCCCGGGATTAATTTTAGTAGGTTCGCGCTTAGGGTTCTCCCGATATTAGCCATGACAATTTCCAAGCCCCCAGTGGCGACCAAATCGTCTTTCAAAGACGACATGTTCCAAAGAGTTGACAGCCTAGCCAGTAAACCAACTTGGTTAGCTATGAGAATGGGCGCGTCGGCAAATGGGATGGGCGCGAAACCAAACGCGAAGGCGGCGACGATGTGTTGCTTTATTATAGCGGCGCCACTATGTTCTTTAGCGGCGAGATCGCGGTTGGAAGCGGCGATAAAAGAAAAGCGCCGCGACTCGTCTAAACGCTCTTTAGACCACTCATGGAGCTGGTCTAAGCCATTATCGAATTTTAAATTCATATCTATCGAGGACCAAAAGATAGGCGCGTTAAGATTATACTCGTTAATAGCCGCCGTCAGACCCTCAACTTGCTTGGCCGTGGTGACGTCTATATGGGTGATAACCAAAGCCAAGGGTTTGTTAAGAGCCAAGATCTGACGGATAATTTCCGCGTCTCTACTGGTAAAGCGAGCCGAGGGACCACTTAGGCAATACCAGACGAT
Source organism: Deltaproteobacteria bacterium (assembly GCA_031257535.1). Classification (GTDB taxonomy): domain Bacteria; phylum Desulfobacterota; class Desulfarculia; order Adiutricales; family Adiutricaceae; genus JAIROO01. The sequence continues at coordinate 11,201 of JAIROO010000223.1, read as the reverse complement.
ATCCACGGCTGTATCCACGGACCGAGCTTTTTCCTCAATAAAACCAAAAATCAAATTGTTGTAGCGCGTCTGGTCTTCATCGCCGCTCTCGTAGCCTTCGCTATCGTAAATTGTTAAATAAGGATTATCGTAAGCGATAATCCCGCGAGTGACTGGTCGCCCGCCACCCACTGTGGCGATCTCTTGTTTAAAGACAAGATTAACGAGGGCGCTTTTGCCGGTTCCACTGCCCCCCATAACCAAAATAGAGGGTTTTTTGAGATTTGACTGAATTATCGACCACTCTTCAGCGAACCTGCCTTCAAAATCCTGGTTTTGGGATCGCTCGACCATAACGCCTTCTTTTTCCCTCGCGGCCATTTGTCTGTCAGACTAAGAGGCCGCCTCTTTTAAGCCTCGACCTCTTAGGTTAACCTTAAACGCCAAAAAACCATTAGTTTAACCGCTATGGCTTTGGTCCGGTTCAAAGGTCAGCTGTAATAACTTAGACTTTAGATTACGCTTGTTTTGCCCACAAAAAGGCTAAATTTATCATTTTAACAAAAAAACAAACTACTAATAAGTTCAAACAGCAAATAAACTGCTAAAAAGATTAAACGAGCAAAAAAAAAGAATATTTACCTATATTTAATAAATAACTAACAAAATTCGATAAAATCCAATCATTTCCAGCTAATTTTCGTGATTATCAGGCTTGCCGCGATTTTTTTTCTTCCAACGTAATTTACGCTACCAGAACCGGCTTTTTATAATCAAGCCCTTTAACATCTATTTGATAGATCCAAAGAGTATATCAGAAGCGACATAGTTCAATATATTTTTTGAAACATTTATATGATCCTTAGCAAGTTTAAATCGTTTTGATTATCTACAATTTGATACATCAACAATATTAGCCATTACTATATCCTATTAAAAAGTCTTGATAATAATATTAAATTTCAGTTTCAATATCTGAATGATATTACGTTGTTTAATATTACCATATCTTACATTAAACGACATTTTCTTATCAAACTTAGATGGTATAATATCTAATAGTTGTACCATACCAATACATTAAACATATTGTAGACGTATTAGCCAATGTTCTTTAGTTATAAAAGCATCAGGAACTTCACGTATAGTCGGAGCATATACCGTAGATGAATGTATTATTTCATATATATAGAGAATTTTGATATCATATTATCCTAACGGAAAATAAAACATACTATCAACAGGAATATCTTTTCCATCATGTTCTACTTTATAGTTTTATTTAAACCGATCAACTTGAAAAAAATAAATAACTTATGCTATATAAGCATTCAGCAACAGTAGTCACCATACATAAACGTTTAATAGTTGTATTTTCATTAGAGAATCATTTATTAATTAATGTCATTAATTTAGTATGCTCATCACTATATTATAAATGATAGTATTTAGTCAATATATTAGTGACTGTTATACGTTTAAGTAAAGCTTGATCTGTAGAACTTAACTCTTGTTCTACAAAATAATTGATATACTCTTTAAAAGGCATACGTCTAGCTAATTTATATGGAATAGGAAATTCTTTGTCATGTTTGATAGATTTTTTGTATCTATAGTCTGATACATATATAATATTCATTGTTAAATCATATAATCTATGCCTTATAAAAAAGCTTTCATGATATCTAACATATCTTTTTTTTTATATATTGCATTAAGTTTCATATTATTGAAAGTATATGTTCCTTGTTTGTCTTCTCTATTATAATACATATGTATATGATTCAATGAAGCATCAATAGCAGCTAACATTATAGACATAGTAGTTGAGAAGAACTTAACTCTATCAGAGGGATGATCAAAACTGATTTTCTTATATCTGCTTCACGCATTATATAATCTATAGAAGATAGAAAATTACCTATATTACCAGTAACAAAGCTACTTTTCGGGGCCTGACTAAAAACCCGGCTATTTTAACCCTAATCTTTCTCCAAAAAGGCCTTTAGTCCTTAGCGAAGTTCGGGTCGAGAAACCTCGCCACGTATAAAACCGTGTTCACGTAAGTCCCGCTCTTATTATAGCGCATGATGACCTGGCGCCGGCTTTCCTCGTTTTTCGCCGTCAGCCAACCGTGGTCCCGTAAAAACTTGCCAATACTAAATATCGCGTCGGGTTTGTTAAATAGGTCTATCTTTGCGTCCCCGTCGCCGTCCACCGAGTATTTAGCCACGTTCGACGGCATAAACTGCCCATAGCCAATGGCCCCGTAGATTGACCCTGAAAAAGTCAAGGGATCTAAGTTGTTGACCCAGGCGTAAACCAGTAAATTCTCCAGCTCGTTTAAAGCCCACTCGCCCCTTTGTTTAGCGTTCTCCACTAAAAAGGCTTTCGCGTCCGGGTCCACCTCCAGATCCGCGACGTAAGGGGCGACTAACGAGTAATCCTCGGCCGCGGCCATGGAGGCTAAAGACGCCGCGGCTTTGTTAGAGCCAAAGAAAGACCCGTATCCCGTCTCAATCCACATAATAGAGGCGACCAGAGCGCCAGGCACCCCATAGAGTCTCGCCATCTGGTCAAAGATAGCTTGGTCTTGGGCGTAATGATTCCGGATCTGAGCCAGAGCCGAGGGTTTAGTAAACTGAGGATATGTGGCCGAGCGACTAGGCGGAGTCACGGCGGGAGGTTTGTAGTCGGCTAAGGTTCTGACTCGCTTTTTCTTAACTAAATGGCTTAAGACCTTAACTAAAACCAGGTCTAAGCGACCATTTTGGGTTAAGTTATGGTCTTTTTGGAAGGCCATTATGGCTTTTTTAGTGCCCGGACCGTTTCGACCGTCGATCAAGATCTCGTAACCCAATTGATAAAGGCTTTCCTGGGCCTCTTTAGTCAGATCCGAGCGGTAAAAGATCCCAAATAGCTCCCTTAATTTCGTCTCCATGGGTTTTTGGGTAAAAACTAAGGCGGGAGAGGCGAAAAACTTACGCGCCCTATCTTCCGGGAACCCCTTAGCCACCAATCGCCCAGCCAAGGCGGTCCAAGGAGCTGGGACGCCGGTTAAAGGCCGGGCCGCCGCCCCGGCCCGCGAGGTCGCGGGCCGGGCGGCGGAGTCTTCTTCTATAGGAACGAGTTTAACCCCGCAGCCCGCGAGCCCTAAGGCCAAGATCGCCGTAGCGACAAAGGCGCCGAACGTTTTTAGCATTAAACTCCCTTATTCAAAGCCCCTTACGGCGCGACTAACCTTTACGGCCAGCTAAAATTTACTCGCTAAAAAAATACTTGACTCTGGATATTTTTTACGCGGTTAAGAGTATTAAAATGATTTGACGTATGCAACGTCAAATGACTTTTAACAACTATATAGGCTTATTTTAATGCAATTTAGGTAAAAAAGCCAGACATCTAAGACTTAGCCAATTTTTTTAGCTTTCTAAGGAGAAATTCTAAAAATCAACCACTAAGCGCCAAAAAAAAGCCTCTATCGCCAAAGGGGCTTTAAAACCCCGCTTAAGCTAAAGAATCACGGTTTTCCGGATCAGGCGGACCACTTCCTCGGGATCGTCGACGATGGAGAAGCTATCCAGGTCTTCGGGAGCTATTTTGCCTGACCCGAGCATCTGGTCCTTCATCCACTCTATTAAACCCCGCCAATAGTTTGAACCCATTAAAAAAGTCGGAAAAGGCCGGATTCGGTTGGTCTGAATCAAAGTTAAAGACTCGAAAAGCTCGTCTAAAGTCCCAAACCCTCCCGGAAAAACCACGTAAGCCTGACTATATTTGACAAAAATAACCTTGCGGATGAAAAAATAGTGGAAATCCAGCTGGACGTTGGCGAACTCGTTGGGAATCTGCTCTTGGGGCAGCTCAATGTTTAAGCCAATGGAAGTCCCCCCCGCTAAAGCGGCTCCTTTGTTGGCCGCCTCCATGATCCCACCCCCGCCGCCAGAGACGACCCCAAAACCGTTCTGGGCTAGAAGAAAGGCGGTTCTTTCGGCTAACTGATAATATGGCTCTTCAGGCCGCGAACGGGCCGAGCCAAAAAGGCTAACGCACGGGCCCAAGTTGCTCATGGCCGTAAAAGAGTGGACAAACTCGGCCATGATGGAAAAGAGGCGCCAAGACTCGTTGGGTCCTAGCGCGTCGACTGGAAAAGGGTCTGGAGCCACAAAGCGAGACGATTTTCTTTTAGTTGGCGCTTTCACGGCATCTCCTTCAAAAAGGCCAAAAACTAAAAAATAGACTTATCGAATTTCGAATTATAGCAAAAATTATGGTCAGGCCAAGAGAGATAAATGTTAATTTATTCTAATGGTTCAGCCAAATAAGGGAGGGAGCGAGTCAAAAAGGGAGAACGACCAAAAAAGGGGAGCGAGCCAAAAACCGTGTTTTGTTCGCCACTTATATAAAAGCCCTCTTTATATATCTATATGTGGCGCTAGATTTGGGGTGTCTGCGGCCAGATATTATAAGGACAAAAAATAAAAAAAAGATTATTTTTTTAATTTTCCAGGCCTGTTAGTCGCCTTTTTTAAGCCGACCAAGGCCTCTTAGGTCGGCGACTATCTTCCAAGGTCGGCCAAGCTTCTTCGCTGAACGCCAAAAATCAGAAGTCAGTTCGTGAAAACCACGACCGAAGCCTTTACTTTTTTTCTCAAGAAAACGGCCGTTCCCACCGGCGGCAAAGTAACTTTTTTGTTCCTCTGGTTTTTAAGGGGCTTTTTAGCTAAAATGTCTCTGGCTCCAAATCCTTAACGCCCTCTTTTTGGCCTTTATGACCTCTAGCCTAAAGGTTAGTTGTTTGAGACATTAAGTCTATCCAAAATAATACTTAGTGTCCGAGAATTAACCGTTCATATTGATTCTTTTGCGTTTTAAAGTCTTACCTTTGTTTTATACTTTGACTAAACGAATAGCGTTTATAAAGATAATTTAGTCTTTAATTGATAGACTCGACCTTAAGGCCCTTCGTTAATTTTCGTCTTGCTTGACATAAACCTAAGCTAAATTTAAGATTATAGCGGCCAGGGAAAAAAATCCAATTTCGGGATCTAAGCTCTCTTTTTTGAGGGTAATTTTTATATTCGCGGGAGAAAAAGATGACCATCAACATCGGCATCAACGGCTTTGGTCGAATTGGGCGCCAAGTCCTCAAAGCCGTCCTCGAACGGCATCCGGACAAACTCAAAGTCGTGGCGGTCAACGACCTTGGCGACGTTAAGGCCAACGCTCACCTTTTAAAGTACGATTCCAACTATGGACGTTTCCCTGGTCAAGTGGAAGTCAAGGGCGATAGTTTCTTCATTAATGGCCAGGAAGTTAAAAGCTACGCCTGTAAAGATCCCAAGGAGATCCCTTGGAAAGCTAACGGCGTAGATCTGGTCGTAGAGTCGACTGGAGCTTTCACCGACGCCCACAAGGCTAAGGCCCATATTGAGGCTGGAGCTAAAAGAGTCATTATTTCCGCCCCCGCGACCAACGAGGACAAGACCATCGTTTTGGGGGTCAACCAAAACGAATATGACCGAGCCAAGCACTTTATCGTCTCCAACGCCTCCTGCACCACTAATGGCTTGGCTCCGCCGGCCTACGTGGTTCATAAGGTTTTTGGCATTGAAAAGGGTCTCATGACCACCGTCCACAGCTACACCAACGACCAGAAGATTTTGGATCTGCCCCATAAGGATCTGCGTCGAGCCAGGGCGGCGGCCTTAAACATTATCCCCACCTCAACGGGCGCGGCCAAAGCTTTGGCTTTAGTGATCCCAGAACTTAAGGGCAAGTTTGACGGTCTGTCGTTAAGGGTGCCCACGCCCACGGTCTCGGTGGTGGATTTTACGGCCATTTTAAACAAACCCGCCACCACCGACACCTTAAGAGCCGCCTTAAAGGAAGCCGCCGAGGGTGAGCTGAAAGGTATATTAGGTTATGACACCGAAGGCTTAGTCTCTATGGATTATAAGGGCTGCCCCTTGTCCTCCATCGTCGACGGTCCCTTCTGCCAAGTCTTAGAAGGCAACCTAGCCAAAGTCGTGGCTTGGTACGACAACGAATGGGGTTACTCCTGCCGGGTCACGGATCTAGCCGCTTTTATCGCCGATAAAGGTATCTGATTTTTCTGATAGGCTTGGCTTTAAAGTCATTTTTTGGGGCTTTGTTTAAAGTCCCTGTGGGGAGGGTTGGCTTGAAGTCGCTTTTTTAAGATTTTGTTTTAAGTCTATTGTTTATAGCTTTAGCCACTTTTTTAAGGCTTTCTTTAAGCCATTCGTTTTAAAGTTTTAGTTAAAGCCATTTTTTGGGCTTTATTTAAGGCCGCTTTTTTAGGCTTTGGTTAAAGCCGATATTTTAAGACTTTGTCTAAGGTTTTGGTTAAAGCCGATATTTTAAGGCTTTGTTTAAGGCATTAGTTAAAACAGCTTTTTTGGCTTTATTTAAGGCTGTTTGTTTTGAGGCTTTGTTTAAAGCCGCCTGTTTTTGAGGCTTTGTTTAAAGCTACATGTTTTTGAGGCTTTGTTTAAAGCCACCTGTTTTATAGGCTTTGTTTAAAGCCACCTGTTTTTGAGGCTTTGTTTAAAGCTACCTGTTTTGAGGCTTTGTTCAAAGCTACCTGTTTTGAGGCTTTGTTCAAAGCTACCTGTTTTGAAGGCTTTGTTCAAAGCTACCTGTTTTGAAGGCTTTGTTTAAAGCCGCTTTTTCGCGAGATCGACTTTCTTATGGATTTAGAAAACATTCTAGCTTCTCACCTTTGCCAAATCACTCCTCCCAACCTGGCTATTGCCGAAACGGCCGCCCAAAGAGAGGCCAGTCTAGCCAAGCCCCCAGGCTCTTTAGGCCGCCTGGAAGGCTTGGCTATCCAATTATCAGCCGTTCAGAGTTCTTTAAGACCCCGTTCCGAAAATAAGCTCATCGTGGTTTGCGCTGGCGACCATGGAGTCACGGAAGAAGGAGTTAGCCCCTATCCTCAGAGCGTTACCCGCCAACAGATCGAAAACTTCTCCCGCGGCGGCGGAGCCATTACGGTTTTAGCCTCGACCGTGGGGGCTAAGACCATCCTTTTGGACGTCGGCGTTAACTATGAGTTTCCACCCAATCCTTTAATTATTAATAAAAAGATCGCCTTTGGCACCAAAAATTTGGCTAAGGGGCCAGCCATGACTAGGGCTGAGGCCGTGCGCAGCGTTTTAGCCGGCCTAGACGTGGTTTTGGCTCAACCTCCCCTAGATCTAGTGGCGGCAGGGGAGATGGGTATTGGCAACACCACCCCCTCTTCCTGTATCTGCGTGACTTGTTTAGGCTTAACCCCAGAACAGGCCACTGGTCCTGGCTCGGGTCTGCCCCATGACAAGCTAGCCCACAAGATCGACGTGGTTAAAAGAGCCCTTGAGATCAACAAACCTAACCCCAAAGATCCCATCGACGTTTTAGCTAAAGTTGGCGGCTTGGAGATTGGGGCTATGGTTGGGGTCTATTTAGGGGCGGCCATCAGAAGAGCCGGGATTGTCATTGACGGATTTATCGCCGCCGCCGCCGCCACCTTAGCCGAAAAACTCTCCCCAGGCTTAAGTCGCTACTTTATCGCTGGCCATCGCTCCCAAGAGCCGGCCCATACGGCTTTATTGGAGCATCTTAAGTTAAAGCCCCTCTTAGATCTGAATATGTGGTTAGGCGAAGGCAGTGGAGCGGCCATCGCTATGTTCGTGGCTCATTGCGCGGTTACCCACTTTAACGAGATGCGGACTTTAGATGAGGCTAACATCGACGACCCAGTTTTGACGAGCTAAGTTTGACGACCTTAGGTTTGACGAGCTAAGTTTGAAGAGCTTAGGTTTGACGAGCTAAGTTTGGAGAGCTAAGTTTGACGACCTTAGGTCTTGGCTTTTAAATCCCTTAACTTTTTTGCGTCATTTAGGCGGTTTCGCTTAAAAAGGCGATGATTTTTTCCAGATCCCGCCCTAAAGCCTCCCCCGCCCTAGCCCGATGCGACAAATGATTCTTCTCTTCTAATGACATTTGAGCCAAAGTCAAGCCTGATTTTGGCTCAATAAATATCGGGTCATAACCAAATCCTAAGGTCCCACGAAGCTCTAAGGCGATCTCCCCTTTTAGCTCGCCGGACCAGTCTAGGCTCGACCCGTCTGGTTTAGCCAAGACCAAGACCGCCTTAAACTTAGCCCGTCTATCCGTAACCCCCGCCAATTCTTGGAGAAGATACTCTTTTTTTGTCAGGCCCTTTAACTTCTCGCCCCCATAACGAGCCGAGTAAACCCCTGGAGCCCCGCCTAAAGCTTTGACCATAAGCCCAGAGTCGTCGGCCAAAGCCGCTAAACCGCTCTTTTCCGCGTAATAACGAGCTTTGATTAAGGCGTTGGCCAAAAAATCTTGACCATTTTCTATGGGGACGGGCCAAGACTCTTTAAGGTCGGCTAAGGCGACTAAGGGCAAGCCTAAGGGACTTAAGATGGCTTTAAGCTCGCGGATTTTGTTTTGGTTACTAGTAGCGAGGAGAATAGATGGAGTAGAGTTACGCATGAGGGGTTAACAGTCTTAATAATAATCGATCTTAGATGTTTTATGTTAAAGCGTCATTTTAGATTTAAACGTCTAAAAAATTTACGCGTAACAATGATAGATAACAAAATTTTTAATATTATTATTTGGTAATAAGCTAATATATATCTTTTTATTTTGGTTAAATAGTCGTATTTAAGTCTAACTAGTAACCGCCTAAGTAATCAAACAAGCGTCGGTCCAGCTCATCTTGGGTCGTGGCCCTAGCGTCTAAAGGCCCTTCCACGGCCTCAAAGTCGTCGCCTAAGTTAGTGTCGATCCGGCCCCGACCGACTTCGTTGGTTTTAAAGACGTAGCTAGCCGAGGAGTACTCGCCTTGGTCGTCATATTCGGCGCCTAAGCTCCGGCGCACCACCCCTTCGGGAATAGGAAACTCGCCGGTCGTCTTGTCGGCTAAAAACTCTTTCATAAAATCTATAAAAATAGGAGCCGCCGTCCGACCACCCTGCTCGCCCGGGCCTAAAGTGACTCTGGTCTCGCGGCCGACCCAGACTCCGCAGGTGTAATCCGGGGTAAAACCCACGAACAAAGCGTCGGCCTGGGAGTTGGTGGTCCCGGTTTTGCCGCCCACCGGCACCTTTAAAGCCCCAGCCACGCGAGCCGCGGTGCCGCGACTGGCCACCGCTCTTAACATGTCTAAGGCGATATAGGCCGTTTGCGGGGAGATAGCTTCGGTAAAATAAGGCTTAAACTCCAAGATCGTCCGGCCCCAACGGTCTTGAACCTCGGTCACGAAGGAAGGCCAGACCCAAGAGCCTAAGTTTGGAAAGGTCGTATAAGCCTTAGTTAAATCAAGTAAGGTCACCTCCGAGGCGCCTAAGGCCAAGGACAAGGTGGGGGTCAGCTGGGAGGTGATGCCCATGCGGCGGGCGTAATCAACCACTACCGGCGGTCCCACGGCCTCGCAGACTTTGACGGCCACAATATTGACCGAGTTTCTTAAGGCGTCAAACATGGTCATGGGCCCAGCGTGTTTACCGCCATAGTTTTTTGGCCGCCAGACCCTGCCTGGGCCGTCGGGATAACTAATAGGCACGTCGTAAACCACCGAGGCCTGAGTATAACCGTGGTCTAAGGCGGCGGCGTAAACAAACGGTTTAAAAGAGCTGCCGGGCTGACGTAAGGCTTGGACGGCCCGATTAAAGTCGCTGGCCCCAACTCCTTCTAAACCAAAGTCCCGGCCACCCACCATAGCCAATACCCGTCCAGTCTTGTTCTCCATTAAAACCAAAGCCCCTTGAATCTCGGGGGGCGGGGCGGGCTCAAAGTCCCACAGACGCGAATTAAGGTCTTGGCCTAGGGCTCTGACCATGACCAGATCGTTAACCGCGAAGACCTCGTTTAGTTTACGTCGACCTAAGAGCCAAGCCAAAGACTTGGCGGGCATAAACCCTGACTCGTCGCCAACCGCGATCCATAACCCAGGGGTCTCGCCCAACTCGACTTTACTGACCACCCCCGCTGGCTCATGGTTAACTAAAAGGGCTCGGTTAGCTAAGCTGACTCTAGCTCGCCGGGTATAGTCTATGGCTTCCCTAGCTGAGAGCCTTCTCACCAAGGGGCTCATCCTCTGCCTTTTGGCGAGGTTGTCCAGGCCCGTCCGCACCGCGGTCTCGGCTAAGGCTTGGGTTTTTAAATCCAAGGTGGTGTAGATCCGAAGGCCGTCGTTTAAGACTCGATCCGCCCCGAGATAATCGCTCATCTGGATCCGGACCAGCTCCGCGAACTGGGGGGCCACTTGACGAAAGAGATTTCTTTTTCTGGCTAAAAACTTTAAAGGCGTATCTAAGGCGGCCCGAGCTTGTTCCTGGGTAATAAAACCCTCGGTCAGCATCCGGTTTAGCACGTGCCTTTGCCTGTCTAAGCTTCTTTCGGTGCCTAAGTGGGCCTGTAATCGCCCCGGAGCTTGAGCTAAACCCGCCAGCATGGCCGCCTCGCCTAAGGTCACGTCCATTAAGCTCTTGTCAAAATATAGGCGAGCCGCTGACTCCACGCCATAAGCCCCTCGACCTAGATAGATCCTATTTAAATATAAAAAGAGGATCTCGTCTTTGGTTAAGATCCGCTCGGCTCGCCAAGCTAAGATCATCTCCTTTAGCTTCCGGTCGTAGGTCCGCTCGTTGGTTAACAAAAAGGTCCGGATCATCTGCTGGGTGATGGTTGAGGCCCCTTGAACGGTTTGTCTAGCTCGAAAATTAGCCAACACCGCCCTTATGATTCCAAACAGATCCACCCCCTGGTGCTCATAAAAGGATCCATCCTCGGCGGCTAAAAAAGCCTCGATCACCAAGCGCGGCATCTGGTCTAAGGACAGAACCAACCGGTGCTCGTTAAAGATCTCGGCCATGGGGGTGCTGTCGGCGGCCATTATGTAAGAGATAGTCGGCGGCTGATAGTTTTTGAGGCTATCTAAGGGGACGCCTTCCAAGTCCTGGGAGTAAATCTGGAGGATTAAGACCCCAATGGCGAGAGGCCAGAAGAAGAAGGGAGCCAGAAAAAGATAAAAAGCCAGCTCTTTAGGGACCCAAGCCTGAGGATGAAACCAAGGTTTTGGGGCCTCCATAATCTCGGTGGCCGGGTCAATCTTAGGGACAGACTCAGTGACGACTTGAGGTTTAGCCGGGTCGGATTTGGCCGAGTCTTGGTTAGGCTCGGCG
>JAIROO010000186.1 GCA_031257535.1 Deltaproteobacteria bacterium | reverse complement strand
TGGCGCGTTGGCGGATCTGTTCGATATTTTCCGGCTTCAAACTGGAACTGAAGTAAGGCGGGCCGTGGGTAGCGGAGAAAGTTTGGCCGCGGCGTCGACAATAATATAAAGGACGGCGGGCCTTCCCGTAATGGCGTCGGAAGGATATGTCGCCAAGCCCTGTGAGACTAAATATTTCACATTTAGGGTTAACGCAAAAGATAGAGACTGAAGATCGACAGAATATCTGGTCAAGACTCACCTTCTTTGAATTAGAAATGCCGTTAATACTCGTATTTTATCTATAGAGGCGTATGAGCAACCAAAATTTTATATTTACCAGTTTTACATATAAATATAGTCTTTTGATATTAATTACTCACGGAACGATGAATCCGCCAATTTTTCGCCGACATCACCAAAAATTGAAGGTTTCGTAAAAACTCCTTTTTTCTGGGGTTTTGGCTCCAAAAGCGCGAACGATGGCGTCTAGTCATAAGGCTAAAGTCCTGAGGCCATTAGAAACTCCTTTTTGAAAAAATTATTCAATAAAAATCTTAAATTTTTAACATACAAATCTTCTAAATGTTAAAATAGTAATTGAGTCAATAACAGACAATAATTTATTATTTTTTATAATAAAATCTGTTTGCAGTTATAATTATGTTTGTAACTTAAATAAATAACTAATTTTTCATTTTTTTTCGCGCTCTGTGAAAAGGCGCGCTTATCTAGTGGACTGAAATATCCACCCGGTGGCTAACTACTCCGGCCGGTAGCGACCTTGGAAGTCATGGAGGTAACGAAATGGCTTTCAGCCTTTGACGTAAAGTCCTCTTATGGGGTGGGCGAGCTCGCGGGTTATAAAGCGAATTAATTCCGTTTAGGCCTCGAATTGTAAGTCGCTGAAGCCGACCCGCCATGAAAATGGAAAATCCCGTTGTTTAGAGAGAGCGTAGGCGTCGGGTCCTTTTTCCCGCGAGGATCCATCTCGAAGGGCGGGTGATTTTAGAGTCGTGAAGTAAGAAGCGCGGTAGTTTTTTTAGGTTCCGTCGGGGTAATGGAGATGACATGTGAGCGAATTATATTTATGGCAACACGGGAAGCCCTAAATGGCTGTTCCGAATAAGGTAGTCACAATAACTTTAGATTAGCGTTTTTAGTAGAGTCGCGCGTCTAAAATGAAAAAAACAATGGTCTTTACGAGGCTATCAGTTAATCGAGAATCAGTTTTTATCGTCTAAAGTGGAGTTTAGAGCTTTTCTTGAGGCAAAAGTTTTCAAAACTTAATCTGATTTTTAACGGAATAAATTTAGCTTAAAGCTAAACTCAAATTTTTTCTAGCTTTTGATTTTAGGCCCGAAGCTATCGACTTGGCGTCTAAAAGCGGAGATCGTCTCCAGAAGCTCCATCATCCGGCCAGAGTCTTTGGCTTTTAAGATCTCGCGCATTTGATTTAAGACCTCAGTTAAAGCCCCGAGATCTTTTTCTAGATTCTCGGCGTTGTCCATGACCACCTCCACCCATTTGGCGGGCGGCGAGGCTCCGACTCTAGTGGTGTCCTTAAAACCCGTGCCCACCCAAGGCAAGACTTCTGGACCCCCTAAGTTTAAGGCCGTCCCCGCTAAAGCCGAGGCGGTTAAATAAGGGAGGTGACTGACCAGAGCGTACAAGTGGTCGTGCGCCGCTGGGCTCATGAGCCGGATTTTACAGCCTAAGCGCTCGTGTAAGGCTTTTAATTTAGCTAAAAGGGAGGTCTGCCGAGGGCCAAATCGGGGATCAGGGGTTAAGATAAAAAGGCACTCGCGGATTAGATCGGCCGTGGAGTGGGCGAACCCAGCCACCTCTTTGCCGGCGATGGGGTGGCCACCGCAGAAGTTTAGGCCCTCCTCTAAGGCCGCCTCGTTCGTGGAGTTTTTAGAACTCCCCGAGTCCGTGACCGCGTAAGCGACCTTCAGCCGTCCCAATCTGCGGATCATGGCCACGTTATGGGCCACAGGCAGGCACAGATAGGCCAAATCCAAAGGCCAGAGGGCGAACTCCTCGGGGTCGTCGGTCACTTGACTAAAGCGCCGGATTTTTCGGGCTTCTTTGATGGTGTGGGGGTCATGGTCAAACACGGACAGTTTGAGACCGTCAAATGGCGAAAAGGCTTTGGCCAAAGAGCCGCCTATAAGGCCCAAACCCGCCACCCCAATGGAGCGAAAGGGGAGTTTTGGGGGGAGCTTAAACTTTGGCACGCCAAGGAACTCCTTTAGTGGCGGGGCTGACTAAAAACAAGGCTTATGATTTTCAAGAGAACTTTGGATTAGCGAAAATGATTGACGGCTTATGAGTCAATTTTAAAACATTTTAGACTATTTTAGCTCTTAAAGCGGACAGCGTCAAGGCCAGAAAGCGGCCGAAAAACGTTTAAGGCTCTTAGGGCGCGGCCGCGCCCTAAGAGCCTTAAAGATTATAACTAAAAAAGGCTCTTTCGTCTTTTTTAGCGAGTTTTGGCTACTCGACCGAGTCCGGGACGTTGGGCAGGGTCACGAAGGAGTTTTTGTGGAGGGCGTCCACGTCGACCCGGGGTCCTAAAATACCGATTTCCTTAAGCTCGCGAGCCGTAATGCCAAAGGCGCTCACGGCTCCAGAGACCGAGGGGATATAGCGGAAAGTTTTGAGAACCGAGGCGTTAAAGATCGGATCGCCGGCCACGTATTTTTTCTCCACCTGGATCTTGGCGGTCTCGTCGGGGTTTTTCTGGATCCAAGCGGCGGCTTTTTGCATGGCCCGGGTGTATTTAGCCGCGGTTTCGGGATCGTTTTTGGCTAAAGCTTCGCTAACGTAAGCCGCGCAGCAATATTGGTTAGAGAAGGGCGCGTCTTTAGCCGAGTCTAAAATGATGGAGAACTTGTACTCCCGGGCGGCTAAAGAAGCCACGGGATCGTTCGCGGCCAAAGCGTCAATGGCCCCTTTAGATAGAGCCAAGGGCAGCTCGGCGTTGGTGAAGACCACAAACTCCACCTCCGAGTCCTTGTCGCCGACCTTAACCCCAGCTTGGGCTAAGCCGCGGCGGGCGAACATGATGGGGCTGGAGGTCAGGGAGGGCACGCCAATCTTTTTGCCTTTTAGGTCTTTTAAAGACGTAATCCCCGAGTCGGGTTTGACTAAAAGCTTGTCGCAGCCAGTGTGGAGACCAGTGGTAATCTTAATGGGTAAGCCATTGGACAGAGGCTGGATGAGAGTGGCCAAAAGGCCAAAGCTGACGTCGACGCTCCCCGCGGTGATGGCCTCAAAGTTTGTGCCAGGGGCTAAGCGGATAAGCTCGGCGTCTAAACCCTCGGCTTGAAAAAAACCTTTTTCTAAGGCGATATGGGTGGGACCTTCGCAAAGATTGCCGTTAATGCCGACGCGCAGTTTTTTAACTTCTTCCGCGTTAGTGGACCCCGGGACCAAGATAAAGGCTAAAACCAGGGCCAACGCGTAAACTAAAATTTTTGGCATAATGTTACCTATTTTTTTAAGGATTTTGGCTATAGGGCGGGCGACCCTAAGTAACCGTTTAAATTTGGTAGGCCGGCTCGTCCAAACGCCCGGCGAAATTCAAAATCTCTAAGATCCGGCTTCTTAAGCTCAAAAAATCGGGCGTGTTCCTGGCTCGGGGGCGACTAAATGGCACGGAGATGACGCTTTCCACTTGGCCTGGCCCTGGAGTCATGACGACGATCCGGTCAGAGAGGTAAATGGCCTCGTCCACGTCATGGGTGACCATAACCATGGTAATGAGGCTCTCGGCGCGAATACGTAAGATCTCGTCTTGCATGTTCATGCGGGTAAAGGCGTCCAAAGCCCCTAAAGGCTCGTCCAATAGCAAAACCCGGGGCTGATTGATTAAAGCCCTGGCCAAAGAAGCTCGCTGAGCCATACCGCCCGAGAGGTGATGCGGGTAGACCAGGCCAAATTTAGCCAGACCGACCAGCTCCAAGTAACGGGCGACCAAGTGTTTTTGTCGTTTGTAGACCCGCCGAGCCCGTAAGCCAAAGGCCACGTTGTTATAAATGTTTAGCCAAGGAAAAAGATAAGGGTTTTGAAAGACCAGGCCTCTTTCGGCGGCGGGCCCGCGAATAATCTGGCCATCGAGCTCCAAAGTTCCAGTGGTGGCTTGGTCTAAGCCGGCGATTAACCTTAAAAGGGTCGATTTGCCGCAGCCCGAAGGCCCAATTAAGGAGACAAACTCCCCAGCCGCGACCGTCAGATCCACCTGGGCCAAGGCTTTAACTAAAGAGCCGTCGGGGTGGGGAAAGATCTTGGAAACCCCTTGGATGGCGATGACCCCTTCGGTTTGGGGGGCGGCGGTTACCATTTGATCATGCCTTTTTGCCAGACTAAAATCCGGTCCCGAACTTTAAAAAAGAGAGTGATTAAAGAGTAAAAGGAAATGGCGATGACAATAAGGCCCGCGTAAACGTTGGCGTAGGAGAGCATCTCCCTTTGCCAGTTTATGTACCAACCAATGCCATTTTTGACGCCAATCATCTCCGCGGTCATTAAAGTTAAAAACGACGAGCAAGCCCCGCTAAAAAGCCCGTTAAAAATTAAAGGCATGGCCGCGGGGATGCCGACTAAGAAAATCTGGTAGATCCTTTTAGCCCCTAAGGCGCTGGAAACCTCAAAATAGGCGTTTTGGACGTTTAAAATACCGCTGCCAGTCATGACCGCGGTCGGAAACCAGACGGCTAAAGCGATGAGAAAGACCGCCCCGGCCCAAGTCGTGGGAAAAGCCACGAGGACGATGGGGATCCAAGCGGTGGGCGGAATAGGCCCTAAGATCTTAATTAAAGGGTTTAGCCAATAGGCGGCCGGTTTGGAAAAACCAATGGCCACCCCAGTGATAAGGCCAGCTAAGGCCCCGGAGAAAAAGCCAGCCAGCAAAAGTTTGGCCGAGGCGTATAGGCAGACGAGGATGAGATAATTAAAGTCCTCGACTAAAACGGCCAAAACTCGATCCGGGGTCGGGAAAAAGATAGCCGGAATGAGGGTGTATTTGCCGGTGACGACGTTTAAGATGGCTAATAAAAGCAAAGCCACCGCGTAAAAGTTGTCTTTGGCCAGGGCTTTGGCCTTTAGCTCCGGCGAACGAACGATGAGGGGCGCGATAACTAGCCAAATTAAGGCTAAAACCAGAAAATACCGAAAATATGGCCTTTCCGTGGGCGGCTGGAGACCACTGTCTTTTAAATAAACGTCTAAGGCCAAGGCCAAAAGAGCCGCCCAAACGGCCAAATGATGAAAAATAGGCCGTAAGCTTGGGGCTTCTTTGAGGCGATTTAAGGGCCAAAGGAGAGATTTAACCATGATTGGCCTTAGCGGTTGGCGATAAAAGCGCCGACCACGTCTTCGGTCAGACGTAAACCCCCACTGTAACCAACGTAACCTCTAGTTAAAACGGCCCGGTTGGCGATGGGGTAAGTTAAGCTTAAATGGGTGGCGGATAGCTCGGCGGCGAGGGCTCTCTCTAAAGAACTCCCAGCCACGAAGACCGGTTGTTTAGAGTCCCAGTAAGTTAGGCCTGGCCCGCCCCAGACGTTTTTGGCGGCTTTCGCGATATACGAGAGGCGACTTTCAAAAATTAGCCTATTGGGGGCCAAACCCCCTAGATCTATATGGTTCTTTAAGACTCGGGTCTCTTCCTCGGGGCTTAAGGGGTTGGTAATCACCGTTAACTCTGGGATCCAGCCTAAGTCTTGAGAAAAGAAGTCGGTTAAGGCTAAAGCGTAGTTGACGTCGCCGACGATTAAGACGTGGCGCTGGGCTTCCATGTCGTTGTAGACGTCGACTAGGGGCTCGAGATAGTCGTAATGTCGCTGGCCAGCCTCTTCGATGGCTTTTTTAACTTTCCGGCGGGGGATTTCTAAAGCCCGGCCCACGACGGTCAAGAATCGTTCCGCGGCCGCCGCGCCAATGGGGTAAGGGGCTAAAACGTAATCCACCTCAAACTTTTCTTGGTAAAGCTCAGCCGCCTCTAAGCCATATAGGCTGGAGACGACGATGTTTTTTCGCGCCTTTCCGGCTTGGGTTAGGCCCTTAAAGCTCTGGCTGGGCCCAAAGAAGACGTTGGCCGATAGACCCAATAAACCCAAAAGCTCTTTAAAGCCATTTAAGTCCCCCCGCCAAAAGGGGTTTAAGCTAGGCGGGACTCCAAAGACGTTCACCAGTTTGTCGTCTTTGACCCGGGCAGGTTTAATGACTTTGGCGATTAAGGTTTTTAAAACCGCCTCGTAACCATGAAAAGAGTCGCCTTTAAAGCCGGCCGCGCTGGCCATGACTAAGGGTAGCCCTTGGGCGGCGATTTCCGCGACCAAGCTTTCCACGTCGTCGCCAATGACCTCGGGTAGGCAGCCGGTTAACACAAAATACAGTTCGCTCTGGATAATTTTGGCCGCGTTTAAGATCTCCTCTCGTAAGCGGTCTAAGCCGCCAAAGACGACCTCTTTTTCTTGGATATTGGTGGCCGGGACGTTTAAGCCCAAGCAAGGGCCAGTGACGGCCAAAGCCGCGGCCCCGTTGTTGGACCAGGCGAAATTGCCGGCGCACCCTGGCCCGGCGTGGAGAATGGGGGCGACGTTTTGGATGTTCCCAGCCGCGGCTAAAGCGCCGCCTAAGGAGCAGGAAAAGCGCGGCCTTTCTAAAAACGAGCCACTCATGGGCGGGCCTCCGCGAAGTTGGCCTTCTGGGTTTGGGCCGTGAGCGGGCTTTCCGCCTCTTGGGCCCGGATGTGGCTAAAGGGGTCGGCCGCGTACCACTCGGCTCGATAAGGCAATTTAGCGAAACGGCCGACTCTTTTATAAAAAGCCGGGTTGGTTAAGCGCCTTTTTAAGCGTCTGGCCAGATCAAAAGCTCCTTGGTAACCAATATAGGCGTAACCACTGTTATAAATAACCTGAGCCGGGATCCCTAAACGGGCGGCCGTGGAGTTGCCGTGCCAGTGACCGAGGAAAATATCGGGTCTTAAGCGGGCCAATAGATTGGCTTCCTCAAAAGGCTGGACGTTGGCCACGTTAAAAATAAATTCCTCGCCCTGGTCGAGTTTAGCCAGTTCGACTTCGGCGAATCCGTCAAAGTGAAAGGAGCGGATACCCAATAATTTAAAGCCTAGCTCCCTTAAAAGAAGGCCCGTGGCTAAGGAGCGGTACTCGCCGGCCGAGACGAAGGCCGTTTTGCCGGCGAAAAATTCTTTGTAAGGAGCTAAAGCCGCGTTTAACTTGGCTTCTTCTTTGTCCGCCAAATCTTGAGCTTGGGCGGCCATATTTAGTTCTTCGCCTAAATGGGTCAACCACAAGCTGGTGTTTTTAATCCCAATGGGCATGTGGCGAATAATGGCCGGGACTCCATATTTTTCCCATAAATGGCTTAAAAAATAGTCGTCGTGGGTGGGGCAGACGCTGATGGAAGCCCTCGCCCTAGTCGCTAAGGCGAAACTATCGGGGCTCGCGAAGACCGGGAAAAAATTGGCTTTAAGGCCTAACTCCCCTAAAAGTCGGGCCAGTTCTTTTTCGTCGGCGAGACCCATGGAGCCCACGTTCATGACGTTAATGGCGTTTTTGTCTTTGGGGCCAGACTCAAGCGGTAAAAGATTGCGGCCCAAAGCGTGATAAATTACGTCGTAAGCCGTAGCCATAAACCGCGATTTAAAGCCCTCGCAATGGATCGGCAAGATCTTGGCCTTAACTTTAGGCTGGGTCTCGGCGGCCACGTTGTCGATATCGTCGCCAATTACCCCTGGTAAGCACCCGGAGACGGCTAAGATAACTTTTGGCTGATAGATAGCGTCGGCCTCGATTAGGGCGGAGGCCAGTTTTTCGCCCCCGCCAAAAATAACGTTGTCCTCGTTTAAGGCCGTCGACAACCACAAAGCGTCTAGGTCGGCTCGACCCCGGGCGGCGTTGCCGGCCCTAACGTTGACGTTATTCCCCACCGCGCAGCTGCCGCAACCTACCGCCCCATGGAGGAGAACCACGGTTTGCGGCAGGCTAGTCATAATGCCTAAAGCAGGGAGTAAGGGACAAATAGAGCCTTGGGTAAAATCCCGGTCGGCTTGGGCCATAATGGCGCAAACCGCTTTTTTGGGTCCGCCTCCACAACGGAACTCCCCGTGCGCCAAGGCCGTTTCAGGTCGTCTAAGCTCCCGAATAGGCGGAACTTTGGCCTCCAGATAACTCATTAAAATCATTCCTAAGAAAGGGGCGTTAAGGTTAAAACCCTAAAAAACCTGGCCCTAAAATGAAAAAAGGCCCCGGACGCTGGCGTCCGGGGCCTTCAGAAATTTTTGATCAGCCCAAAAAAAAGCGTGAGCCAAAGGGGCCTTAAATTTTATTGTTGAAAAACAAAAAGGCTATATTGACTCTTTAATCTCTTTTAACCTTAGAAAAGGGTCGGCGTCAAGTAAAATTTCTTTTGAGGGATTTTTTGGGCCTAAAAGGGCGGGGCGTTTTTTCCTAAAGGCGTTACGTTTTTTTGGTTTTTTGAGGGGCTTTGATTGGGGTCGCTTAGAGCTAGGGGGCTTAGGGCAGCGGTAATTTTTAGTTAGTTAAAGACTTAAATTATGTAATTTAATGATTTTATGTTAATATTACTTATAGAGTAAACTTATAGTTAGCTAAAAATTGTGTTTTAAGCCTTTTATGACGATATCTATTTTGGCGACGCGTATTTATGGATAGATTTGGCGACGCGTATTTCGTATTTATGGATAGAGCCATAAGGTCGAAGGGTAGGGTCCTCGCTCCAAGCCGTTTCGCTTTAAGAAATTGGCGTCTTATTCGCCAAGACCGGGGAAAAAAGAGTTTTGGACGATCGCGAAAAAAAAGATTATCCTAAAAGAAGTTGTAATCCACCCGAAAGCGGAAGTTAAGCCATCCTAAGCGGCCTTGGCGAAAAAATTGATTTCTTTTTGGCTTTACGGGGAGCGGCCATTTTTTTCTGGTCTGAGCCTAAGAGCGAATAAGGTTAAAACAGACGCGCTATGGACTATGGTTATTTCTTATTTTTTACGCTTATAAGGGTGAGCTATAGCTAAATTATGACCATAAAATTGCTACTAAAATATGGTTCATAGACATATAAATATAAATTTTCCTTCTTTTCACGCTATAACGGGTGAGCTATGAGCAAAGCCAAAACCATCCAAAGCCGGATAAACTATTGCCAGGTCCAATTGGCCGCCTTAAAGACCATTGATTTCCCTCGTCAAGCCGCGGACTTAGGTCTGACTCTTAACGCCAAGGGCGAGGTTCCTTTAACTTTCTTGGGTCAACCCCTTTTGGTTAGCCCAGATGGGGTGACGGCCGTGGGCGAGGGTAAGGCTTCCGTGGACGTTCAGAGCGTCGTCGCTCATTACCTCGCTACTCGAGGTCGCGGTCCTTTAAAAGAGGAGTACGTGCCCTTAAACCGCTTGACCGGCATCAGCGTCTCCCCATCTAGCCCTAGCGCCAATTTAGCTAAACCCTTGGAGATGATCGACGGGGACTACGTGAGGTTCGCCACGGCGGCGACGAAGCTCGGGGGCCGAGATTTGGGTTTATCCCCGGCCGGGGCTAGGGGCTGGCTTTTTGGGGATCTACCTCTTTTGCCGGTTAAAATCGATTTTTTCGAGCCCGACGAGGAGTTTCCCTTTGAGATCAAGATCCTCTTTGACGCCACCGCCAACGTCATCGCCAGTTACGAATGTTTAGAGCTTTACGTCATGTGTTTGACGGTCGGCTTACTAATGGCCGGGTCCTGGATAAACGATCCCGACGATTGCGAAAGAAGCTTTCTTTAGGGTTTTGTTAAGGAGTTAGACCCTAAATTAATGGACCTAAAACCTCTTGAACAAAAAAATTAAAAAGGTTGACTAAGAAAACAAAAAGGTTTCGCCTCTTTGGCCTTAGCCAAATCCAATTCGCGGATCTAAACGTCCCATTTCTCTTTGGCTAAAAGGGCGGTAATTTAAGGCTACAGGTCTTTGACCTAATCTTTGGTCAAGAAATAGGCCAAGTCTTGGGCGACTTCCAAAAGGGGCAAACCCATAACGTTGGTCAAAGAGCCTCTTACGGTCTGGATTAGGCTTAAGCCATAACCTTGGATGGCGTAGGCTCCGGCTTTGTCCAAAGATTCGCCTTTAGCTAAATAAAGATCTATTTCCAGCTCATTTAAAGGTCGAAATGTGACTTCGGACAGAAAGGTTCGGGCGAGGCTAATGTTTTGGGCCTGGTTTTTCAGACAATAGCAGGTCCGAACCTCGTGCGTCTGACCGCTTAAGGCTAACAAAATTTCTTTGGCCGCCTTGAGATCGCGCGGTTTGCCGTAAATCGTCTCTTTTATGGCTACCAAGGTGTCGGCGGCTAAGATGAGGCTTTGGGGATGGCGGGCGGCGACGGCCTCGGCTTTAGCCATGGCCAATCGGCCAACTTGGGCGGTGGGCGTCTCATTATGGGCGGTGGATTCGTCGATCTCGGCCGAGTCAATCGTAAACTCATAACCAGTCGCGGCTAAAAGATCGCGGCGCCGGGGCGAGGCGGAGGCTAAAACTAGGGGCGTAATCTGGCCGCGCCTTAAGCTTGTCATGAGGGCTCCTTAAGATCGTCTAAAGGCAAATTGAAAAAGCGGCTCGCGTTTTGGGTGGTTAAAAGGGCGGTCTTAGTTGGCTCCAAATCTATTGTTTCGGCTAAAGCTAAAAGAGTCGAGCTAAGGAAAGCGGGCTCGTTACGGCGCCCGCGGTGGGGGACTGGGGCTAGATAAGGGGCGTCGGTTTCTATTAGGAGCCGCTCTTTGGGGATTACGCTTAAGGCTTTTTTTAAATCATGAGCCTTAGGAAAGGATAAGACCCCGGGGATAGAGAAGTGGCAATCTAAAGCCAGATACGCCTCGGCTTCGGTTACGGTTCCCGTAAAACAATGCATGAGGATAGGGCCTAAGGTTTTTCGATGGGCTTTTAAGATTGCCGTGGTTTCTTTAAAAGCCGCCCGGGAGTGGATAACCACGGGCAATTTTAAGGAGGCCGCTAGCGCCAAAAGCTGGTTAAAGACCTTAACTTGAGCTTCTTTAGAGGAGTTTTGGCGGTAAAAATCCAAGCCAATCTCGCCTATGGCCACGTTTTTAGCCCTTTTAGCCAAACTTTCTAGCTCTAACAGGTTTTTATCTAAGTACTGGTCAGCCTCATGGGGATGCCAACCCACGGTGGCGAAAAGGCCGGCGTATTGGTCGGCTAAGTCTAAAGCCAGCGAACTACTGGCCGCGTCAAGGCCGGCGTTAACGATGGCGATAACCCCGGCCGCTTTTGCGCGCGAAATGGTGGGCTCAAGATCGGCGGCGTAATCCGGTAGAAAAAGGTGGCAATGGGCGTCGATTAAAGGGAGGGTCCGCGGC
This sequence comes from Deltaproteobacteria bacterium, assembly GCA_031257535.1. Lineage (GTDB taxonomy): Bacteria > Desulfobacterota > Desulfarculia > Adiutricales > Adiutricaceae > JAIROO01. The sequence goes on along the minus strand of JAIROO010000186.1, from coordinate 286 downwards.
ATGACTATAATCAAAGTTGAAACTAAAGGTTAAGTAAAGGGTTCAAGATGGCCAGGGCCTCGGTCGCTAGCTTGTTTAGGGGTTTTCGGCCATCTAAGCGATATAAGCCCTTTAAATTATAGGAGTCAAGATCTTCTAAGATAGCCGCGGTCGCGGTTAAGCTCTTTGAGGTCTCAAAGGTTGGGTTTAAGTGGTTATTAGTTCTATAGCTGATCCGAGTTAAGGCTAAATCCGGCGTGATATCAAGGATTAAGGTCGCGTTTGGCCAAGGGAAGGCGGCGTTTTT
>JAIROO010000173.1 GCA_031257535.1 Deltaproteobacteria bacterium | reverse complement strand
TTATTTTTTTTCCTTTAGGAGGTATTGTTAATTGGATCGCCGAGAGCGATATTATTTAACTAAAATTATGCGATCTTTCGTATAATTAAAAAAACCGGTTTAAAGCCGGAAAATGGCCTTGACAGTGGGTTTACGCCTAAAATTAAGTTTGCTGTTTCTTATAAGTTTTCTATGAAAAAAGCCTTATTATGGCGCGCCGTTCATGACGACCTTAAAAAGGTATAAGGCTATTAGAATCGTCCCTAGCATGAACTTAAAGACGCTCGACGCGAGAAAGCCCACTAAAGCTCCGGTCCCGGCTTTTAAAGAGTCGTAAAGGTCGCGACGGGCGAAGACCAGCTCAAAGACCGCGGCTCCCACGAAAGTCCCGGCGATAAGGCCGACGATATTAAAAAAAATAGCTCCTAAAATGGCCCCCACAAAAGCCCCAATCATCCCCGCTTTGCCGGCTCCGAATTTTTTGGCTCCCATGGCCGAGGCCAGTTGATCTAAGACCACGCTTAAAACCACCACCCCGCCCACTAAGACCATGGTCCAAAAAGCGTAAGCCTGCCAGCCCGAGTAAATCCCGTAACCTAAATAGGCCACAAAAATAATAGGCAGACCCGGGACGACCGGGAGGACCGAGCCAGCCAAGCCGATTAGCATGACGGCGATGGTCAAAATAATGGCGACAACGCCCATTAGAACTCCTACCAACAGATAAATGAAATTTAAATATCAAAAATAATCGTTAGACTTAATCGTCAAACATAATCACTATACTTAATTATTAAAATTAGCTATCAAGTATTATAATCACGCTTAGTTGTCAAGTCTAATTGTCACGCTTAGTTGTCAAGTCTAATTGTCATACTTAGTTGTCTAGTCTAATAGTCACGCTTAGTTGTCAAATCTAATTATCGTGCTTAGTTATCAAGTTTAATTATCGTGCTTAGTAGTCAAGTATAATTGTCACGCTTAGTAATCAAATCTAATTGTCACGCTTAGTAGTCAAATCTAATTGTCACGCTTAGTAGTCAAGCCTAATTGTCACGCTAAGTTGTCAAATCTAATTATGACGTTTAGTTGTCGAGTCTAATTGTCACGTTTAGTCGTTAAATCTAATTATCGTGTTTAATTATCAGTCTAATTTTCCATGTTTAATCATAAAAGTTAATTATAAAAATTTTCAGCTAGCTCTAGATCTAGATGATGATTACGTCTTACTTTTGGTCTTTGACTAGAGGCGACTTAGCGACTGTCACCGAGCGGTAGATAGTCCTCTCCCCCCGCCTTAACCACAAAAGGATTGGCTCGCCTCGGGTGTGGGATCTTAAGGCGGCGTGGTAATCCACTAAGGTTTTAACTGGTTTTTGGTCAATTTCCAAGATCACGTCTCTAGCGAAAACTCCCGCGTTCCGGGCGGGGTAATTAGCCAATGATTGCTCAACCAATAGACCAGCCTCAGCGGTCACGCCTAAGCGTTTGGCCGTCTCTGGGTTAATTTCCCGTAAAGTTAAGCCCAGGTCTAGGGTGAGCCCTTGCGGCGAGCCGCCATTGTCGGGCACGGGTTCGTCTAAGCGGGAGACGGTTAAGTCAGCGGTCATTCTTTTTTGGTCCCGGATAAACGCCACCTGGATTTTTTGGCCAACCGTGGCTTCGGCGGCCAAAGCGGTTAGATCGTCGACCCCTTTAACCGCCCGGCCGTCAAACTCGACAATGACGTCGCCGGGTTTTAAGCCAGCTTGACTGGCTGGAGCGTCGGGCAAAGCGTCGCCTATTAAAGCCCCTTCTTTTGATTTAAGGCCAAAGGAGGCGGCCAGATCGTCGGTTAAGGGCTGGACCACGGCCCCGATATAGCCTCTTTCCACGTAGCCTTTGGTTTTTAAGAGCTCAACGACTTTTTTGACTTGACGCGAGGGGATGGAAAAGCCAATGCCCGAGCCCCCGGCGTAAATCATGGAGTTGACCCCGACGACCTCGGCCTTTAAGTTTAATAAAGGCCCGCCGGAGTTGCCGGGGTTAATGGAAGCGTCGGTTTGGAGAAAGTCGTCGTATAGTCCCGCCCCCAAAACCCGGCCTCTAGCGGAGAGGACGCCCTTGGTTACGGTGTGCTCCAAACCAAATGGATTGCCAATAGCCAATAACCAGTCCCCAATGTTGACCTTGTCCGAGTCGCCAAAAACTAGATATGGATAGTCGCCGGGTTTGGTGAGGCGTAAGAGGGCGAGATCGGTCGTGGGATCTCGGCCCACGATCTCGGCCGGGATTTCTTCTTCTTCGCCAAATTTGACCGTAATCTCCTCGGCCCACTCGACCACGTGGTTATTGGTGATGACGTAGCCTTCCTTGTCCACGATAAAGCCCGAGCCCTGGACTCTTTCCAGAACCGGGGGCGGGACGTTAGGGTCGACTAGGCCCTCGGGGGCTTCGGGGTTAGGGGGGCGCTCGGGTCTTTCTTCCTCCATGAAATCCTCAAAAAAATCTTCCGGCGGGATGGGAGGCGGGCCAGTCCTATTTCTGGGTTGGGTTGGGGTTTTGACGGTTTTTAAAGAGTAGATATTAACGACCGCGAGTTTGGCTTTTTCCACCACCGGGGCGATGGAAGGCAGAGTCACTAAACTCGGGGAGCAAGGAGTTTTAGATTTAGCCGCCGATGGATCCAAAGACCCTGACCCGCAAGGGTCGGCTTTGTTTACGGCTTGGGCTCTTAAGTCGCTGGTTGGCCCACCAGCCCAAAACCCTAAAATCAGAAGGCCAACCCCAAAAAGGCGAACCAAAGAGCCTAAGGTTAGGGTGGTTTCGGCTTGGGTTACCGCCCCTTTATAAGGCGTAACTGGGCCGGCCCCTTCCTGGCTAGACCAAGCTGGACTTAGCCTTGCGGAGAGAAAGGATAATTTTGTGAAGACGTGTTTAGCTAAGGGTAGTCTTACGAGGGTAAGTCTCGCCATTTTCGCGTCCTTTGGCGACCGCCATGGAGGTAGGCTGTTTTTAGAATAAAAATAATAAAAATATATTTTTAAAAGCAAGAATATTTAAAAAATAAGATTGTTTGACAATTAAAAATAGTTTAACAATAAAAATTTAAACCGAAATAGTAGAAATTTTTAAAGTCGATTATTTATAGCTAAAGATACTTTATAAAGATAATTTTATAGTTAAAGCATTTTATAATATATATTATTATATATTATAAAATGCTTTATAGAAAAAATTTTTTAACTAAAATTTTTACGTCCAAAAGCATTAATAGATAAAAACATTAACGGGCAAAACATTAATAGCCAAAAAAATATTAACGATTAAAAAAATAAATAGGCAAATAATTAGTTTAACTAAAACTTTTTAACGCTAAAAATACTAAACGCTAAGTTCTAATTACTCAAGACTCAAGCCGTTTAAGTTCGCGCCAGAGAGCGATAAAATCTTCTGGCCAAGGAGCCCGAAAAGACTTAAAACCTCCCTTAGGATGGGGTATGGTTAACCGCCGGGCGTGCAGAAGCTGGCGAGGCGTAAAGGGCCACAGAAAAGGCATGATTGTCGCCCACCCGCCTTTTCTTTTGGGTCCATACATGAGGTCGCCTAATACCGGGGCTTTAAGGGCGGCCAAGTGGGCCCGGGCTTGGTGAGTCCGGCCAGTCAGTAAAGTCGCCTCCACTAAGCTGACTTCTGATTTTGGAAATGACTTTAAGATTTTAATATTGGTTTGGATTAGTCGGCCTTGACTTTGGAGGGCCATTTTGCGGCGTTGGG
>JAIROO010000062.1 GCA_031257535.1 Deltaproteobacteria bacterium | reverse complement strand
AGCCTCGAATGTCTGTAACATTTAAAGTTATAGGGGTCAACTTTTGGAGAGTCCTAGAATCATTGCGCCCAAAAAAGGTCGCTAAGGCCGCTTAATAGGCCAATATAGGACGAAAATTTGGGATTTTTATAGTTCGAGGTCATTTTTTTTAAAACTTTCGATTTTTATTGGAAAATTTTCGCAATAAGGGTTTTCTAAGGACCATGTTTTTTTCTTGTGCCTTGAATAGGCCTTGAAAGGGCCTTGAAAGCCATTACCCCTGCTTTTTTAAAAAGGGGTTTTTACGAGGCCATCAAGAATTTACAAAGCTTTTTTTAAAGGGGCTAAAGAGGATTTTTCTTCATAAACGCAAGGGTTTCGTCCACAAACTCGAGCTAAGTTAACTGATAATTGAGATATTTTAGCTCAAATAAGAGCCTACAAAAATATTATTTGCTTGACCAAGACAATTATTGTAGGATGGATCCAAAGGCGCGAATGAACTCATGGGGGGGTTTATTGAAAATTTAAAATTGCTGGCGTAAGCTCCTTGCTTCTTGTCTCCGTTTGTTATATTATTATTTTAAGGATTATGGGAATAAGTTATTCCAGCCAAAATCTCCCACTCCACTATAGTCTTATTGGCTGGCGGTCTAATTTTCGAAGCCTCAAGGGCTCTTGACTACTTATTTGGCTGTTTGACGGCCCTCATAAATGGATAGGTTACTGGGTTTCTCTGGTGAGGCCAACAGTTTTGGGAAGTTTATTATAGTGAAAAACCCAAAGATCAAAAACATACCGAACAGCCAAAAGCCGCAAAAAATTTCGCCTTTGGCTGATCCTGTAGTCGCTAGACTCTTTTCGAACGCTAATGACTCTGGTCTGGCGATGAAAAGTTTAGTTAACTCGATACTTTATAACGCTAGGAGAATCCAACTTCCTTTTGACTCAGATTCAACTCTTCTTGAAGATGTTTCTACAATTGTGTCTATTACGCCACAACCAATTAGGATAAATCCGAATTTAGATATACGTTCTTATCGACTTGATGTAGAAGCACTGACCAATAACAATGAAGTTATAGCGCTTGAAGTTCAATTATCTAAATTCAACCTTATGACTGAGAGAATGATTATATATTGTCAAACTTTCTTTAGAGATAGTAGCCATAAAGGTGATGATTTACAAGATATTGTTAAAAAAATACCGAAAGTGATAGGAATCGGTATTTGTGACTTTGAGTTTTTGCCTTCATGTCCAGATTTCCATGTATTGACTTTGGTAACACATTATTCGGAGTTATCGAGCCAACTGGCTATGAACAAATTGCAACTACATACCCTACAGTTGCCGGTTTTCGCCCAAAAAAAGCCTGATTATGACAATCCGATCGACTGCTGGTTGACCGCCTTTAACGATTTGCACCTTGGGCGTGATCTAGATGAGGTAATTTTTATGAACCCCGATCTTAATAATTTTTATAAGACTGATCCCGGTTTCAAACAATTTGTGGATCTCTTCAAGTTAACGTTGTCCGACCCAGCCACCATTAAGGAATATAATCTCTGGCTTCAAGAACAGCGCGTGAATAATTCTGAGCGCGATGTAATAAAAGCCGAGGGAAGTGACGTGGCTTTTACCGCCCTGAGCGCCTTTTTCTCCTCAAGCGAGGAATCCTGGGAAAAAATCGCCAAAGATCTTAGGATTAATAATATTCCTGAGGATGTTATACAAAGAGCTCTAAAACAGGTTAAAGATATAAGGAATCAGAATACAAACTCTGATTAGCTTACTTTTGTTCATTCTCATCCCGAGACTTTACCATAAAACAATTCTTGTTGCAAAAAATCGATAAAGTGCTGCGTAGGATATATTCTCCCACCACGGGTTTGTCAGTGTCGCAAATTATAATATATTAAGTGTTCTTTAACTGCTAATTAGGCTAAAATTTGTTATAAATGTTCACACAAAATAGGATCTACTTTAACGGACCATTTTTAAAATCTAAAGCGCTGAGTCGGTTTAGACTATATTTTTGACTTTGATTAAGTTTTAATAAATCAAGTATTATAAAATATCTATATAATTAAACCGTTGTCAGATATTTAACAATAATAACTTAGACAAATCTGAAATTATTATTCTGGACATAGTTAAACATAACCGGTATTATACTAGTTTTAATCATATTTTTTGAATTTTTAGTAGTCTCGCATTTATCGCCGAAAACCACGTAAGTCTCTGATATCATTACGTTTTCAGATTTTTTTGATATTCTTATACCCACTACTGAGTTTATCATCTTAAATCATGTAACTTACTGATATTATTACGTTTTCAACTATTCTTAAAATTTATCCCCGCGCATGCTTTTCGACTTTAGCGATGGAGTTTTTTAGTTTCTTTCTTTCTGGCCTTGACGTAAAACCCGAGTTTTGGCCCTTAAATCGAAGAAACCCCTAAGGAAACACCTAAGGTGATGATTTACAGGATGTTGTTAAAAAAATACCGAAAGTGATAGGAATCGGTATTTGTGACTTTGAGTTTTTGCCTTCATATCCAGATTTCCATGTATTGACTTTGGTAACACATTATTCGGAGTTATCGAGCCAACTGGCGATGAACAAATTGCAACTACATACCCTACAGTTGCCGGTTTTCGCCCAAAAAAACCCTGATTATGACAATCCGATCGACTGCTGGTTGACCGCCTTTAACGATTTGCACCTTTGGCGTGATCTAGATGAGGTAATTTTTATGAACCCCGATCTTAATAATTTTTATAAGACTGTTCCCGGTTTCAAACAATTTGTGGATCTCTTCAAAACTAAAGGCCAAAAAGCCTCTTTTAGGTCAACCCGCCATAAGGCTAGCCGTCTCTAAATTATCCACCCGCTCTTTGGCGCCTACGCGATCTTGAACTAGGCGGCCATGCTCTAAGACGATTACCCGATCGGCGTGGGCGGCCACTTCCTGAGCGTGAGTGACCACGATAATGGTGCTGCCTTGGTCGCGCAATTGCCGTAAAATGTCCATTACCAAAAGCTCGTTGGTCTCGTCTAAATTGCCCGTGGGCTCGTCGGCCAAAATAATCTTGGGGTGGTTAATGAGGGCTCGAGCCACGCAAACCCTTTGCTGCTCCCCCCCGGACAATTGTTTGGGTAGATGTCGAGCCCGCTCACGTAAACCCACGCGAGCCAAAGCCTCCAAAGCCTCGTTCTCGTCGACTAGGCTGTGATAATATTGGGCCACCATGACGTTTTCTAAAGCCGTCAAATAAGGGATCAAGTGAAACTCTTGAAAAATAAGCCCTATGGACTCCCGCCGAATAGCCGTCAAACCCGCGTGCGATAATACTCCTAAATTTAAGCCATCTAAAATGACTTGGCCAACGGTTGGGGAATCTAAGCAACCAACTATGTTCATAAGAGTCGTTTTCCCCGACCCGGAAGGACCCATGATGGCCAACCATTGGCCTTGAGGCACGGTTAAGCTCAAATCCCTTAAGGCCACGACCTGGCCGTAAATCTTGGAGACGTTGTCTATTTCTAAGATATGGTTCACTGGTTACCTCTGATAAAGGCGCCAAAACGCGATTTTTACGACTACTCGCCCTTTAAAACCAAAGCTGGCTCAATGCCCGAGGCTTTTTTAACCGGGGACCTTGAGGCCACGACCGCGACGATAACCATAACCAGCATGGTTAAGGGGATTAAATATAATCGCGGGGTCATGACCCGTCCAAAAACGTTATAAGCGACAATCTGGGCGAAGACGACCCCGCCTAAAGATCCCAAAAATCCGCCGACGAAACCGACAATGGCCCCTTCGACCAAAAACTCCCGGGCCACCCGATTATTTTCCGCGCCCAAAGCTTTTTTAAGGCCAATCTCCTTGCGCCGCTCTAAAACCACGGTCATCATGGTCGTGGCCACGCAAATCATGGTTAAAGCTAAAATAACCACGGCTACTAGATAAACTAAAGAAGTCAGTTTAGTCAGAGCGTTAGTCTCCGAGTCCGTGATCCTAGTGACTAGCCGGGCTTCCACGCTGGGTACCGTGGCCTTAACGTTAGCCGCTAAAGTCTTCAGCTCGTCCGCGCCCAAGGTTAAACTGGCCTCGGCCAGATCGGCCACCCCAGAGATCCCAGTCATTTTTTCCAGGTCGGCTAAGGCCATAAATAAAAAGCCATCCTCGACCCCGCCAGTGGCCAAAGTCCCGACGATCCGAAAATCTTTGGCGTAGCGCTCTTGATTGGGGTTACGGCCGTCGATTGTGGCGAAGGAGCCTTCTTTTAAATCGCTATTTAAGGCGATATCGGCTCCGACTAGCATTTCAAAGGGCTCGTTAGGCCAGCGCCCCGTGACCCGCCAAAAAGGCGAGGTCTTTTGACTTTGGGCGAAATCCACGCCCACGGCCACGTAAGGCCGCAGACGATTGCGGACGCTCTCGTAGCGCAGAGGGGTTAAACCTAAAAGCTTGTTGGGCGGCAAAAGGCCTTTCGCTTTTTTTAGATCGTTTAAATCCAAGCGAGCCGACCCTAAGCCCGCGAAAACCAAATTTGCCCCATAAGCCCGAAACTCGTCCCGAAATTGCCGTGGTAGATCGCGACACAAAGAGATAAGGCCGAATAAGACGACCGCCCCTAAAGCTACGCCTAAAAGAGCGGCTAAAAGCCGCGAGCGGCGCCTTATCAAGGAAAAGATCGCGAGCCGAAAAGCGAAGGCTTTATTCTTATTCATGTCTTACCGCCCGTGCAAAACTTCGGTGGGTTTTAAGCTTAATAAAATTCGTAAGGCCGGGAGCGAACCCATTAAAGCGATGGCTAAAATCATGAGGCCGGTTATGGGAATGACCGCGGTTTTCACGTCAATGGTCGTCCCAAAGACCGAAAGGCCAATTATCTGGGCCAAGCCAAAACCTAAAGCGTAGCCAATGGCCCCGCCAATTAAGGCCACTAAAAACAGCTCGAGCAAAAAGAGAGCGGTCACCGAAAAATTAGAGGCCCCCAAAGCCTTTAAAAGGCCAATCTCCACGCCGCGTTCCATGATGCCGGCGGTCACTAAATTGGAAATAGCCAAAGCCGAGCAGAGGAGAGTTAAGATGGTCAAAAGGATCATTAAAAGCTGAATCTTGCCTAAAATAGCCCCCTCGGACTCGGCCACCCGCCGAATGGCTTTAACGCGGACCGCGGGCAGGACCTCCTCTAACTGGTAAGCGATCGAACTAATGTAAGCCGTACAATACCAAGTGTCCCACTCCAAGCGCGACAAGCTCCCTGGGTTTAAAGCCGCCCGCCGGGCCAACTCGTTTTCCGGGGTGGTTAAAGCCGAGACCTCGACGCTTTCGACTAGACCCGGGCGGTTGGCTAATGACTGAGCTAAAGCTAAGGGCGCGTAAATCCGGTCGTCTTCGGGCCCGCCCCCGTCAAAAATGGCCCTAACCTTTAAACTAACCGTATTCGGGCCAGCCGTAACTTTGATTAGCTCGCCTTTTTTAAGGTTTAGGTCTTGGGCTAAGCGTTGGCCAACTAAAACCTCGTTTTCGGCCGCGTCGTCGCCGGGCGGGCCGTCTAACTTCCACCAAGACTTTAAGGCCGTAACTCCCACGTTGACCTCGTCGCCGGTGGGTAAAGATAAAAGTTTGTTAAACCAAGTCCCAGTCAAAAGGACTTTTTTCGGGCCTAAACTGACGGGAACGGTCAGATAGGGAGCGAAATCGACGATATTGTATGCCCAAAAAATCATCTTGATTTTAAATAATTCGTTTTCGGGAATAAAATTCTCGGCCGCCTTGGAATTAAGGTCCTCCCCTTCGGGCGGCTCGTCGTTAAGTAAATACATTTCCGTAAGCATGGAGGCGCCCCGAGGCACGATATTTAAGTTGGCCCCATAGGATTTTAGCTCCTGATTGACTTTGTCGCCCACGTCGAACATCACCCCCAAAAGGGCGGCGGCCAAGGACACGCCCAAACCCACGGTTAAGGCGATTAGGGCGTTTTTTCGTTTTTGCCCCCCAAAGGCTCCCCAGACCATTTTCCAGATCACGACGATCTCCCGTTTAGTTGTCTAAATTTCGGCGATATTGAAATCGCGACGAAAACGCGCCAAAAAATATTGGTGGCGATACATAAGGCGAATCAAGAAGGCGAAGAGGCCATCGACGATTTACTGAAACCGCCTTTGTTCTTTTTCCAAGTTAGCCGCCTCAATGACGAGGAAACCAGCCTCGATCCGAAAATCCAAGGGCACCGGGTTACAGCCCCCCGGAAAGCCAATGGTGACCTTGTTCATGACCACGTCGCATAGTTTACAAATAACCTGGTCGCCCCTTTGGTAATAGCCAGTGGCCCCACAGATGTCGCAAGCGTCAAGGCCAACCCCATAGGCGCGCTCGTTTTTTTTGATGACGATAAATCGGGTCATGACCCCGCTTTTAGTTAAAAATTGCCGCCGATGCAGTTGGCCATCGCCGATGACGGCTATTTCTAATTTTATTAAGCCGTCTTTGGCCTCTACCGTTAACGGCTCGGCGATATTGGGGCCTCGCTCGCTATAAGCTTTTAAAGCCGTCACCGAAGCTAAAAAAGCGGCGAAGGATAAAATAACCAATAGGCCAATTCTAAATTGCCGAGCCAGATCGGCTTTAGCTTTCCGGACTAAGGCCGGATTAGCCCCTAGGGGTTTGACCAAACGCGAGCTAACCATGCGCCAAAAAGCCAAACCGCCCCAGATAACTAACTGGGCGTAAAGAAAAAAATTGTCCCGCTCTAAAACAAAAATAACGGCCCGATTTAAACCCCGAGAGCGCGGCAACAACCCTCGGACCAGCATTATCTGCGTGGTTTTTAATAAAATAAAGCCGATTAAAACGATCAAAGAAGCTTTTAAAAAATACTTCATTAGCTTGGGCGGGGTAGTTAAAATCTGAAAGTACACGGCTAAGGCGAGGACGATAAGTAAAACAAAGCCTAAACAATAGCCCGTGACCCGGGCTAAGTAGTCAAGATTAAAAACCGAGTCTAAACCCACCCCAAAATCAAAGGGATAAATAAATAAGTCTGGCGGGCCAAAAGCCGCCCACAAGGTCACCAAAGCCGCGCCTAAGTAAAAACAGCTCCGGCTGGAGACGGAAACGCGCTTTCGCGGGGCGGGACACAAAATAGTAAAGGCGACCATGGTCGCTAACATGGGCCACAATAGGGCCAGGTTATAAAACTCGCGGTTAACGACGATCCGGCTTAAAAAATGCAGAGGATGGCCCGCGGGAAACAACGCGCGAAATTTTAAGGCGGCCAAGACCAAGGCCGTCAAAAGCCCTAAAGCTAAACCCCAGAAAACTAGCCGCCGGGTCGAGCCGCCCCGGTCAAATTCTCGTAAACCCGTTAAGACGGCGCCAATTAAGGCCAGGGCTAAAGCGAATGGGAAGGCCTCCAAAACTTTTAAAAAATACAAAAGCATCGCGTAACCGAAAAAGATCAGAATAGGCCGCCCCCTAAGAAAACCAAGGATTTTCTTAGAAAAAGCGGCCTATTTTAGGAGTTAACTAAAGAAAAAGGAAAGGTTATTACCACTTCCGAGGCACGAAATCGAAATCCCAGGCGACCTCAATGGGTTTGTCCCAGAAACGTCCCTCAACGCCGGTTTCTTTGTCGACGTGGAGGAGATAGTTTTGCTTGTCCGGGCTTTCAATGATAAAGGTGATCTTATACTTGCCAGCCCCGTCGAGTTTAACGTTATTGCCGTAATGGGGTCCATCGGAGGCGCTCATGGGCATAAAAACGCCCTCAATAAGTTTGCCGCCTTGTTTTTGAGCCTTATAACGGACGGTTAGATTGGGCACGAAATCTCCAGCCCCGTAGCCGAGATTGTTATTTTCGTTAGCCGAGATGTCAGCCTCCAGGTGCATATCGGCTTGAGCCGCCGGCAAACCGCCAGCTCCAGCCGGCAGCATGTCGACCGGTTGGAAATAAACGCCAGCGATATGTAAGGGGCCCACGTCTTGATCGTCGCCGATGGGAAACTCCTCAAACCCGGCCTTTTCCCCAGGTTTTTGAGCCTGAGATTGCCCGACGACTCCAAAAACTAGAGCCAGACCGAGAATCATCGCCAAAGCGATCCATTTTCCTTTGAACATGTCTAAACATCCTCCTGGTTCCCACCATGAGCCAATTCTTTTGGACTCGGGGAAAAATTTTGCCCTTTACCGACAATTTATCGGATCATTAGGGCTCATAAATAAAATCCAGTTAAGCGACCGCGGAAGCGCTTTTTTGCCGATTACCTCTTTTGATGTAGATAATAGAGCCAATGGTTAACGCCAAAAGAACAATTTGCGGCACAGTCGTCTCCATAGTCGGATAAACGCCTAAAATATCAATGGTCGGCATAAAGGCCCATTCCGTGACCCCTATGGCGTCCCCCTCTTGAAACTCTTTAATCCCACCCCCGGCGAAGGCGATGGCCATAATAAACATTAAAACGCTCGTCCCCACAAAGAAAGGCTTTAAAGGCAAGCGAGCCGTGCCGTGGCGGATGATCATAAAAATAAAGGCCAAACCCACCGAACCCACGGCGAAACCGACCCAGACCATGCCGCGGTCGGCCCCAGCCTCATTTAAGATGGCTTGGTAAAAAAGGATGGTCTCGGCCCCTTCCCGAAAAACGGCTAAAAAGGCCGCCGCCCCCAAAGCCACGGCGCTACCGCTAGTCACGGCCGACTGGACCTTACTTTCGATATACCGTTTCCAGCTTTCGGCCTCGGCTTTGGAGAACATCCAGTTACTAACGCAGAAAAGGACCACCGTCGCCAAAAGCATGGTGAAGCCCTCTAAGATCTCCTGATTCTGGCCACTTAAGTCAAAAAGGTATTGAAGGCCAATGGCCGTGGCGACGCTCGCGACCAAGGCCCCCACCGCGCTTTTGTAAACCACGGGTATAGACTTATCGTTGCCCGAGCGTTTTAAGTAAGCCGCGATGGCCGCGATAACCAAGATGGCCTCAAACCCCTCCCGTAAAAGGGTGCCCAAGGCCGCCATGAACATAGCGAAGGCGTGGGAGCTAGAAGATTGGCTTTTCGCGTCGCTCGTTTGTAAGCTCGCCGCCCCAGAACCCGCCGCGGGAGTCGCCCCGCTTTGGCCGTCACTGGTGGCTTTGGCCGCGACCGGCTCGGAGGGCCCATCTAAGGCCGCCGCGTCCTCGCGCAGCCAGCCGATGAGAATATCCAGCTCCGCCCGAACTTCCTCGGCCGGGTCGCCGTTTTTAATCTTGGTCTTAATCCGAGCGAACTTGTATTCGACCGTGGCCGCCCTTTTCCCCGAGACGCGACTTTTAACGTTCCGCTCAAAACCTTCTTTCTCGTAAAACTGGAAATAAGCCTCATTGACCAAATCGCGACTTTTGACCTTATCGCCGCTGGCCACGTAGGTCTCGTGGGCGGCGTTTAAGGGGACGGTCATGGCTTCGGCCACCTCGGCCCAAGACTTAAAGTCAGAGGCCTTTAAAGGTCGGGCCACGAAAAAAACGACCGCCAGAACCCAAAGAAAAAACCGAATTTTCACGCGGGCCTCCTCCTTAAGGGGGCTATTTCCCAACCAGCATTAAACAAATAGGTTTTTCGCCTGGACCCAATTTTAGGCTCGAGACAATCTCTGGAATCCGCATATCGTGGATATAACGGGCTCCTAAATTTAGGCCAGTCGCGGCCAGATAAACGTTTTGCGTCATGGCCCCGGTTAAGACGAAGGCGAACTCGTCTTGGGTGGCGGGATCGCTAAAGGTCGAAAGGCCTAAAGGATCGGAGACGATAATGAGTATATGTGAGGCCCGCCGGACAAAAGCTTGCGAGCCAACTAAGGCTTTGACGTTGTCCTTGGAGACTTCTTTTAAGGCGTGGTTAGCCCAGTCATAGAGCCAAACCCCGTCTTTGGCGGCCACGTAAATCTTACAATACGGAGGTCGGCCCATAGCCATGGGCACGGTCCAGCCCTGTTCCCCTCGGTTTAAACCACTAGCCGCCCACAAAATGGTCGACAACTCTTCGTTGGAGAGCTCAGCGGGAGAAAAATCGCCCCCCGCGACCGAAGACCTTTTCTTTAAGGCCTCGAATATTCCCACGCCACCCTCGGTCTTCGGGGGCGGTAATTTAAGGTCGTCGGCTAAAGCCAAGGACTGGCTGAGGAAAAAAACCGCCAAGGCGAAAGACACGAACCGAAAAAAAGCCATAGACTCCACCTTAAACCCCTTAATATTTGGGTCTAATTAAACGCGGCGAACAGTTATTGAAACTGGTTCTCATTAATATTTTCAGGAAATTTATACGCTAATCTGGCTAGTCTGTCAACTCCCTAAACCAGAACGGTTTAAATTTTTTTAGTTACCTATTTTTGAATTTTCTGGGGGGGGGCAGTCGCGAAAATCAAGAGCGTTAGGCTTTATCAAAAATTCTGGCCAGGGCGATTTTAAGTTAGAAGGGGGGGTTTAGGCCAGGATCGTCTCTTGGCCAAATGCCGAGTCTAATATAAGCCAGGGAAACGAGGCGGAAATCGGCTAAATATTTTGGAAAATTGAAAAGAGGATATAAATTTAGCGATTTATATGTATATAAAATGTTTATGAAAAATTTTAAACTTATTCGCTTTTATATTTTCCATAGTTCAAGTTATTTAAGATAAAATGGCCGGAGGTCTAATTCCATAATACCGGTAACTAGCCTTAACCACGTCGCGTTCCCAAAGGCCGCTTTCGAATTTAGCCCTTAATGAGGCCATGGCTTGGCCATTAGCCGCTTTCCAGCGCGTCCCAGGTCGTTTTAGGCGTTTAGGGAGTCCATAGCTTTTGGGGTTTTGGATTTCTAGACTACCGATAAAATAGCCTTTTTTGATATAATTTGCGTAATCTAAACTATCAATATTGTCTTTAATATATTGATAAATATTTAAAAATATATTATTAAATTTATTTGTCTTTATATCGCTAATCATATTTAAAACCTCGTCAATTTTACTTGACATCAGCAAATCGCGGACTTTTTGTGACCATGCATTAAATAATATTTCATCTATAGAAATAATATTTTTAGCAAAATTATTAATCTTTTCACATAAATAATTTATATCTAAAATTAGTTGGGCTTCTGGAAACAATTCATCCCGCGTATCTCGTATCCAAGACGCGCCATCGCTTAAGAGGACGACTTCTTTATAACTCCCATACCCGTGTCTTATGGCCAGCGAAAACAGGAATCGCTTAAAATCTTCGTTATGGCCTATATAGTTCATAAACTCCAGTTTATCGATCCTAGGGTGACTTTTTCCATGTTTATCAACCCAAAACGTCATATTGTCGCTGGAAAAGGCCGTTCCTTTTATATTTTCTCGCCAAATAGAGCCTTTTTCGTCCTTTTCCTGGATCGAAAACCTGGTCCCCGCCGTTAGCAAGTAAAGAACGTGAGGGCGCTTCTCTTTAAGCGAAATTAATTTTGAGCTGGAAAGGCGCGCCCAAATTGTATTAGCTTCTAAAAGGTCATTTTGATAGACTATTGTTCCAAGACTATTAGTTATTTTTCTAATAGTGTCGTCATTCACCTTTATGGACGCCTCTTGGCGCAGCCTATCCTCCGCTTCCTCGTAAGAAGAGGTTTGAACGGCCACTTTGGCCACCAGGAGCGTGGCCGCCATAGTCAGGTTAAAGGGCAATTTAGAAATTTCCAAGGCCAAGTCGACCGGGTAAACAAAACCGCGACGCCCCGTGGTGGCTAAAAGCTTTTCCGCGTCAAGACGCGTTGAAGGTCGTAAGGCCATCCTCTTAAAGCTGACTCGGCCGGCCAGAGTTACTATTGAGGACGTATAGAGGTGAAAATTCTTAAGTCTTACGCCTAATTGGCGATATTCTTCTTTTTTTTTTATAATCAGATCGGATTCGCCTTTTAGACTGGACATTGAGTCCAAAAGAATCTTAAACGCCAAGTCAGAGAGACGGCTTTTGAAGGTCAAAAATAAGACCTCAATATCAGCTAAAGTTAAAAAATTTTCAGCGTTTGACGTTCCATCTTTAAAAGTAGCTATAAATGAATATAAGCAATCTATATGTTCCAAAACAAGCTTTGGATCAAGTTCAATATTGCCGCGTCGTTCTTTGATCTCAAGTAATCCCCGCGTAATTTTGTCTAATTCATCGCCAGGGAAAGGGAGAAGGAGGCAATGATTGGGATCTTCTTTTTCGTTAGTCATGGTCCCTCCAAAAAAGGCTAGAAAGCCGTTAGCGAAAAAGTCTACCATAAATTTCAAAAAAGGTAACTAAAAAAATCTAAGACTAAGGGCCAAAAAATCGTCGACTTGAATAAAATCGCCTTCTAGCTTTAGGCCGCCTAATTAACTAAAATCGCGGCTAAAAGAAAACATTTTAGGACCGCGCCGAATTGATTTAGGCCAGGAACTTTGTAACTTAGATCGCCTCAATTAAGGGCTGACTGACCTCTCGCTGTAGCCTTAAGCCCTTTTGGAAAAACTTTTAGGCTCGGGGGAAAAAATCCTAAGGCCAAAACGCTTCCCGTTTTTCGATTAGCTAGCCTTACGCCTCTTTTTTGGTCTTTTAAAAGTTTTAAGAAGGCTATGGAGGACCTAAAAAAAGCCGCCCCTTCTTTCACGGCTCAAACGTAAATAACCTTTTCTCGCGACTAGATGGGCGTTAAAATTTTATTGGAAATGGGTAGCTACGGAATAAGCGGTTTTATTATTTTTATAATCTTACATATTGTATATTATAGAGCCAGAAAAAATCTAAAGTTATTTTTCTAGGCGGGGTTAGAAATTTAAAATGGCCTTTCTTTTGATTAAGCTTAGCCAAAACTTTTTGGCTAGCCAAAAAAAGGCCGGCTGGACTTTTTCAGGGTAGCGACGGACGACTAAGAGAGACGAATCAGGCGGACGAGCGAAGAGGCGAGCCAGGCGGACGAGCGAAGAGGTCGAATCAGGCGGACGGGCAAGGAGGACGAATGGCGGAGAAAGCCCGTCGTTAGGCCAGCCCCAAAAAAGGCTTAAAAAGCGAAAAAGCGGATAAAGGCGAGAAAATTGACCAAGGCCGTTAAGATCCACAGCCGCGTCGACGCGGCCAGATCCTCGGAAGCCACTTTTAAAGGGTTAAAGGTAAAACCCGCGACCGCGTCTAAGAGCAAGTGACTAAAAACCCCGATGACCGCCAAAAACCAGACCGCCATCAAGGTCTGGCCGCCTTGGCCAGCCGCGAAGCAACTCCATATCCCGGCGTATAAAAAAGGCGTGGCCAGGCTATGGAATAGCCCGCGATGTTTAGTCCGATTTTTTAAAATCTGGAGAAAAGTCGTGTTAAAAAGAAAAAACGAGCCCACCGCCGCTAACAAGACGTGTTCTCTAGGCCAAGGCCGATTTAAAAAACTTCCGTCGCCGGAAACAAAGCCCACGACCATGGCCGCGCAACCTAAACCCACGAAAAAACCGGCCAAACGCCTGGGTTTAGACGCGTCGTGGTCCAAATCCGGGACCATGCTCCCGGAAATACCCGCGAAAAAGGCCAAAGAGGACGCGGTATTGTCCCATTCGAACAAAATCCCCCCCAAGGCCACGCCCACGGCCGAGGTCACGGCCGCCACCGACGTATGAGTCTCAAAATTGGGCAAATATTCTCCTTGAGCCAGGCTCAGTTAAGATAAACGGCGACTACTTTAAAGTACTAAATCCTGACGGATAAAACAAGTTAAAATCACTTCACTGATTTAAAATGGGGAGTCGAGCTAGGACTAAGAAGATATATTTATAATAATAAACAGATTTATAGTTACTTATCTAAAAAAATATTGGTAATTTAATTTAGATAGACGGCGTTTAGGGTAACAAGCGGTTAACAAAAAAAAAGAGCCAAAAAAAAGCTAAAAAAGATCGTTAGACAAAAAAACAGGCCATTTATTCAAAAAAAAAGACTCTTAGGCTCCTTTTAAGGGGTTAAAAGTCCTGGCCGGGCGAAATAGGCTCCTCAAAAAGGTTTTGGACTTTTTCTAAAATGGGCGCTATTTTAAACTTTACGTAAACGCCCGTCGGCCATTTTAGGCTGGGCGAAAGCCATTAAGGCTGTCAGGATCTTATGCTGGGCGACATAAAAAACGATATCTATCCCCTCCCCTTAACCCCCATCTTGGCTGAAAAACCCTGGGGCCAAAAACAAGCCTCCCCTTTTTTCTCTGAGCCCATTGAGGCTAACTGGGGCGAGGTTTTCTTGGCTATCCGCGACTTTGGCCTGACCTCAAGGGTGGCTAACGGTCCTCTGGCCGATAAACCCATCCACCAGATCGGCCAAACTTGGGGCCGGGAGTTAATCGACCCCCCAGGCTCAGCCAACTGGCCTTTGCCTCTAACCGTCTGGCTGGAGCGGACCGGGGACAAGCCTGGGCCCATTCGAGTCAAAAGCGGTCCCGAGTTCTGGCGCGTTTTATGGGCCGAGCCCGACTCTTGGATAGGAGCCGGGGAAAACCCAGATTTTGCCGCCTGGCCCCAACGCCTCCGCCGGATCGTGGTGGACGCGGACGACACTTTCATCGTCCCCGGGGGTCTAGCCCAGGCTCAAGGCCCGGGTCTAACTATTTTTAAGGTCTCTTTAAGCAAAATTAACGTGGAGACCTTATACGACTGGGAGCGGCCCCCCGACGTTTGGGACTACCAGTCGGGTGGGCAACCCATCCCTCGCGATGGCGAGCCTTTAATCGTTTTACGCCCTCCTTTAAGCTCAGAAGGCTTAAATCTCTTGGCCCAGCTCCCGAGCTTTGAGGCTAGTTTACTCGAGGGCGCCTTCCAGTCTTTTAACGGCGGCCGCTTCGCTATTCTTTGCCCTATAAAAGGTCGCGGCCGCTTAAACTCCTCCGGGGCTTTTTCCTCGCAACGCCTAACGCCGGGCAAGGCCATCTTGATTCCAGCGGGTTTAGGCCCCTACTCCATTGTTTCGCCTAACGCGCTGACCGCGGTTATCTTAACCATTCCCAAAAACGGCTAAACTTAAACGAGGGGGCCTTAACTAAAAAAAACGCCAAAAAAGCGTGGTAAAATCATTAAAAATTTGACGGCTGGCTCGCGTTATTATATTGGCGGTGGACTTGGCCAAAATCCACCCCCTAAAGTTTAGGCCTTGGGAAGGCGAGCTTTAAGGCCGAGCCGAGTCTGGACGGGGCATAGTCGCGGGGAGGCGACGAGGCTGGTTTGGACGGCTTCGGAAACGTCAAGAAGACGTCAGCGCCATTTAGGCCGTCTCTCTTGACCTGAAGGTTGTCGCCCGCCTTTTTGGGCTCGTTCACGACCAGGCCTAGTAGGATAGGGTTGTCTAAGCCCGCCGCGTAGCCACTTTTTGGCGGGCCGGCCTTTTAAGGCGTCTTATCTGGCAATTGATTTATCAGAGGAGTCGCGACCTTGGCCACTTCTTCAATGATATCGTTCAAAGAATTCTCCATCCAGGCGTAACCCGAGTCCCTTTCGCCAGGGGAAAAATTCTCAATGGAGCCAGTTTTTTGCCCATTAACGTATCTTTGAAGGGATTTAACCGAGCCATCCGGGTAGAGCTTACAGGCGACCCCGTCCGGTTGGTCGTCGACGTAGCGATCGATCACCAGGGCTAGACGACCTTCCTCGTCAAAAGTAAAGCCATAGCCCTCGCGCCGACCTTGTTCGTAAAAAACAATGGTCGCCAAGCCGACGCGACTAAAACCCAGGCCTTGGCGGGAAATAAGGCTAGGTCCTTGAAGGAGGCCATTTTGGTAATTTGAAATTTGTTTAACCTCGCCATTGGGCCCTAATTTCAGGGCCACCCCGGACGGCGAGCCGTTTCTGAATTCGTACAAATTTTTGAGATATTTCTTTTCGCGATAGAAGTCTTCTTCGCCCACGAGGCCATTAACCTCAGGTTTGCCCCGGCCTTCTAAACAATAAAGAGGCTGGTAAGAAGAGCAAAAGAGATTAGCCAAATTTTTGTAATCGAGCGATTTTTGGGGTTTTGAGGCCGGGGATTTTGAATAGCTAGAATCCTTATAATCGTCTTTAGCCCAAGAAGCGGCCTGGTTAGAGTCTTCTTGGGCGGTCGCGTTCCGATCGGACCGCCTATCAGGGGCATTTGGCTCCGGCTTATGGCCAAAAGTCGAGATAACTTCGCCGGTCGCGGACCTCATGGAAGAATAAAAGACGTTTTTATAGGCGGCGCCAAAAACCCCTAAACAAACCAAGCCCCCAAAAATTAAAATGGCTAAAGGAATAACTAAAAAGTCGCGTTCGGTTTTGGCCAAAAAAGACTTGACCGGGTCCTTTGTCGCCTGGTAAAGCTCCTCCCTTTGAGCTTCGCTCAGCTCGGCCTCACTGCCGCTTTCCTCGAGTTTTATCCGGGCGAAGGAGGCCAACTTTTTCTTCTTGGAATAGCGGACAATGGCCTTGGACCTTAAAAAGCCAAAAAGAAAAGCCAGAAAAAGTCCGATGACGATAGGCCCGATCCAAAATTTACTGGTCGACAAAAAAGCCGCGAGAACGGCGAGGCCTAATCCCAGAAAGAACGGGCCATAACCTAAATAAATAGCCCGAGATTTGCCGGCGTCCCGGGGCAAAGCGTCCGTCCGCTTAAGACCCAACCGGACCCCATCGGCCCAAATGTTGTATTCTTTGCCCTGATAAGAAAAGACCCCATGCGCCAAAGGAGCTAAACCCGGCTTTATAAACTCGAACTTTAAAGTTTTGGTCCAACTCCAGTCCCTTTGGCGATCGCCTTGGGCGAAACCATAAACGGTACTTTCGACGATCCGCTCAATCAAGGGGTCGGCGGCGGTCTTGGCCGCCTTGGATTCCATGGTTAAGGGCCGAATATCGTAGCCCGCGACGTAAGGGTCCCGATAGTCGGTTAAAGATTTAAGATCCAAAGCCGACAAGAGCTGGGCCGCTTCGATGGGGATCTCGTCGCCAGCGTAAACGGCGACCAGATACTCGCCTTTGGCCACGCCACTATGGGGACTCCAATCGGTGACCGTCCTTTCTCTCGTCACCCGAACTCTGGTGGTTCGGCCATTAATGGTCCGATCTTCGTAATCAGTATAGGACTCTTGGCGGTCGTAACCAAAGGAGGCCGTCCAGTTAGCCGAAAAAGAGCCTTTTAAGAAAAAACAAGGGTAAAACGCGATGGCTTGTTTGACCACGCCGCCTAGGTCTAAGACGTCGTCTGGAGCCAGGTCGTCGGCGATCATGGTCTTACGGATAAAATCCAAAAGGTCTTTTTGATCGACTCCCACGGGGACGACCAGCTCAATTTTCGCCTCTTTAATTTCCTTATCGTCGAAAATAGAATTAACCACCCCGCAATAGGGGCAGTCCATTTTTTTCTGACCTGGGGGAAACTCAATGGCGGCCCCACAGCCGGAACAGGTAAATCGCGAAATCTCCGCCATAGTTAGCCCTCAAAAACCCCCGCGCCAAAAAATAAGGGCCTTAAAATTGACCCTTAGCTAGTCTTTTTTCGCCAAAACTCTTTTCGCTAAAAAAAGCTCCAAAATCTTTTTGAGCCGTTAAAAGCCGCCCTTTTTGGCGATCCGCCCCGCTTCTTCCCGCTTTTTGGTTAAAGCGGCTATTTCTAAAAGGAGAGCCCCGACTTCCGGCGGGAGAGCCTCGCCATTTGCCGGGGTGGCTTTATCTAGCTCGTCGATTTTCTGGCTTAAGTCGGCCTCTAACTCCTCGCCAGCCGAACGATTAAAATAACGAAAATCATCGGCGATTTTTTTGGCTCTATCCCGTAAAGGCGAGGCGGGTAGGCGCTCGATAATAGCCGAAAGCCTGGCCTTAAGATCTAAAATAGCCTCGTCGCGGCTTTCGGCCAAGGAATCGGCCTTTGAACCGCCGCGCCCCAAAACAATGAAAAGGGCCGCCACGCCCACTAAAAGGCCCAACAAGCCGGCTTCTAGGCCAAAAAACCAGCCAGAATTTTCCGGGTTAAGCCAGATGAATAAAACGGCTAAAATTAAACTTAACAGGAAATAAGCCAAAGTCGAAACGTAACCGCCGAGCCGAAAAAGACTGGACGAGACCCCCAAAAGGTCGCCCTCGACCACGGACAAAGCGAAAAGACCGACCATTTCCGCGCTTAAAAGAACGGCTAAGGCTAAAAGACGGGTCCCGGAAGCCGCGCCTAAAAAAAACAGAAAAACCAAGCCCGTTAAGGCCAAGACGCTGGCCCCAGCGACGAAAATGGCCTTTAAGCGAGACGGCGAGGCAACCATGATCGCGACTCCTATATTTTCTGGCCGCAGCTAGGGCAAAACTTAGTCCCGGCCGGAATCTCCGTCTGACATTTGGGGCATTTTGAGACTATTGCCCCGCCGCAGCTGGGACAGAACTTCGCGTTATTCGCCGGTAAAGGTTTTCCGCACAAAGGGCAAGGCGTGGGGAACTCTAGGCCGCAGACAGGACATTTAAGGCCGCCTTCGGGGAGATCCGCCCCGCAGCTGGGACAGGGATTGTAAGGATCCCCGCAGTTGGGGCAGAACTTGGCGTCGCGGGACATGACGGTCCCGCATTTGTCGCATCTAACTTCCATTCGAACGCCTAACGGCGAGCCGCAGTCTTGACAGAATTTTTGGTTTTCAGTGGCCTTTGCTCCACATTTGGGACAAGAGACCGTTTTAACCGGAGAACTAGGGGCGTTTAAACCCAGATGGCCCATCTGGCCCGCTAAGGCCCGGCCCGTTTCCAAGCCTAGGGCTAAGTTCATGGCCCCGGTCGCGGCCCCTTGGCCCGGATTTTTGAAGGCCCCTTCCAAGACGTCGAAGGTCCTTTTCTGCCGATAGTCTACGCCCATTATATCCATCTCGGCTTTTTTGGCCAAAGCGTCTTTAAGCTTAACAATGGTCGGGTCGTCTTCGGGGACGCTTATGTCGTTCACGTAAAAATTTAGTAAAGTGATCCCGTAGTCTTCCAAGGTCGGCTTTAGAACACCCTTCATATGGTCGGAGAGTTCGTTTAAGTAAGCGTTGATTTCCATGACGCTGATCTTTTTCCTGACCAAGTAAGAGGCGATGGAGTCCTTAACCTGAGTCAGATATAAGCCCCGAAAGTACTTGGTCATGGAGTCCTGGTCAAAGACCTGCGTCACGCCCACCAGCTTGACCATAAACTTTTGGGAGTTGTCCACGGTCACCCCAAACTGGCCATAAGACCGCACCGGGATCAAGATCTTGTATGTGGGGTCTTGAATCTGGATAGGACTGGGAGTCCCCCATTTGATATCTAAGGAGTGGGCTTTGTTAACGAACCAGACTTCGGCCTTAAAAGGCGATTGGCCGCCAAAGGGGATTTTTAACAACTCGGTTAAAAGGGGGATATTGTTCGTGTCCAGGGTGTGCGTCCCTGGGCCCAAGACGTCGTAAACTCGGCCGCCTTTAAAAAAAATCGCCTCCTGGGACTCGTTGACGATCAACTTGGTCCAAGTGCTCAGTTCGGAGTTGGGAAATTTCCAGGCCAAGACTCTGGTCGGGCCGTCGTATTTGACTACGTCCACAATCGCCATAAAAGCCCCCTCTTCTAAGGTCGACGGTCAGCCGACCGAAAACCGGGCGAAACTAACGATCCTCTTTTTGAGATCGCTGGCATTAAAGACAATTACGTTAAATAAACAGTAAAATTTAAAATTTTTACTATTTTATTAGCGCAAATATTTGCAAAATATTAGTAAATTATATCACTTAATAGTAGAAAACCTGGCTAGAATAAATTCCAACCAGGTTTTAAAAAAACAAAAACAGTCCTAAAAGGAGCTAAAAATTTATTGGGGGAACCAAAACGTTAGGCCACCGTTTTTTGGGGGCTCAGAAACAAGGGTCAGCCCCTTTCTTTAAGCCAGCTTTCCGACCATCGCCCCGCTAAAAGAAGACTAAGGGACTAATAAGACCAAAAATTTCTGGGGCCAAAAAACCTTCCTTTAAGCGCGAGGCTAACTCTTGGTCAAGAGATTACTTTCATCTTCTATGGGATTGGGCCCATATTTGTTTTCGGCCGGTTGTCCAGCCAAAAGGCACATAATGAAGACGACAATACCCAAGCCAACAAGATAAAGCAATAAGAGCCAACCAGTTTGCCCGATATCGTGCAATCGACGAATCGTAATGCAGGAGCTAGGCACTATGAGGGCCAGAGAGACAAGGAGCAAGACGATCCAAACTAACATGGCCAGAGTCTCGCTGATCATGCTAAATACCACGCCGACAACCGCTAAGGCCATGAAGGCTAAGAACTGCCAAAGCATGAACATCCAAAAATCGCGCCGCCGGATCCGCCCGTAAAAATTGGCGTAATTTTTAAAAATTACGTCTAAAAAATCCCTTTGTAAAGACTCCATAAAAACAACACCTCTAAAAATCACTAATTAGTGAAAAATAAAAAAAAATAAGATTATCCTATAAAAAAAATTTTACCAAAAAAACAGCCAAAAAAACGACCAATTGGAGTCTCGCCTAAATTTATAGGCCCCTTAGCTAAGGGTCAAAAGCCTTAATTCGGGACCAAAGGCCATTGGATCGCGGGGGCCGAAAAACCCGCCTAATAAGTCATAAAGAGTTAACCGAGCCGTTAGCGAAAAAGCCTTATCAAACGGGTTAGCGATTAATAGTTCCAAAAGGGTCCTTAAGCTAAACGCGCCTAGCCCTCTTTAAGCGAGGGCCGCTAAAAGGCCGCCTCGCCCAAAATCCTAAACTCTAATAGCCAATATAATCGGACACAATTTAACTTTTAAACCTTTATGTTTAGAAAATCAAGTAAATTTCGGCGATTAGCCAAAAGACGAATGGCGAAAACCCTCAAAACCTCTTTTGGCTTTTAATCAATGGTCTCGTAAAAACCCTTGTTAAAAAATTTTCGACCCGTGCATATACTATATAAGCTAAT
>JAIROO010000164.1 GCA_031257535.1 Deltaproteobacteria bacterium | reverse complement strand
TCAAAAAGGCCATCGAGGAAAGCGGTTGTGAGTTTATAAACATCAGCCTAGGACCGGATCTCCCTATCCAAGACGACACGGTCAACGCTTGGACCATCGGACTGGATCAATTGGCCTTTGAGCGCCAGGTATTCATAACCGTAGCCGCGGGCAATAACGGCCAGGCTGACCCAAAGTCCGGGGCCGCGCGGATTGAGGCTCCGGCCGATGGCGTCAACGCCGTAACCATTGGCGCGGCGGACCGAACTGGCTCTGACTGGGCCCGGGCCCCTTACAGCGCCATTGGCCCAGGTCGGAGCCCGGCTCTTATAAAACCTGATTTTACGGCTTTCGGCGGGAGTGAAGAGGAATATTTTCGGGTTTTGACTCCTGGGGCGAGCATAGTGGTGGGCAATCAGATGGGCACCAGTTTCGCGTCCCCTTATTTTTTGCGGTCAGCGGTGGCCTTAAGAGTTTGGGGTGGTTCGCGTTTAACCCGTTTGACCATCAAAGCTCTTTTGGTTCACGGGGCTGAGCGAGGCGATCGAGACTCCAAAGAGGTAGGCTGGGGTCGGGTTCCAGTATTCAATCCTTTAGACCCCATTCCCAAAGATCGGCCTTGGATCTATCAAGGACAGATGACCAGTGGCAATTTTGTCCGAATTGAGCTCCCGTGGCCAAATAGCGATTTGGGAGACACGGTGAGCCTTAAAGCTACTTTCTGCTATCTGCCGCCGGTCGCTTCCCACGATCCGCTGACCTATACCCAGGCCGCCCTTTATATTCGTTTTGTGCCAGATTTGTCGGCCCCGGTAAATTCCCAAGGCCATCCCCCTAGCCATCCTTTCTTCGATTTGGATGGCGGCGAGCTTAACCAGGATCAAGATGCCGAGGCCATTTTATGGGCCCCGGTCAAATCTAATCAGAACGCTTTTCCCAAAGAATTTTTAAAAGCCCCGGGTTTTGAGATCCGGTACGTCGACCGCAGCCTGGCCGATGGCGAGGGACCGCCGCCGGTGGACTATAGCTTAGTGGTGACCGCCACTTGAAATAAGAGAGGAGCGTTTTTTAACGAACCATAATTTTCGGATTCATTTCTCTTGTTTTAGCCTTTTTCCGCCACTGAGATTTTGGGAAGGGAGAGGTTTAGGGTCAATAACGTGGCCATTGACGTTAGGACCCTAAGCAAATAAAATAAAAAAACTTTATGGCGCTTTAAGACGTAAAAATAATATTGGCCTTGGCAAAGGGCGCTAGCGATTTAGCTGGATTGGCTATCTTGGCTTTAGGTTTCGGAGATGACGTTGGTTTTGATTAAGGGGTAGGGTTATCGCTCAACCCAGAGCCGCCTCAGATTTTACTACCTCAAAAATTTTTATTAGCTCCGACCTCTATGGGGCTTACCATGTCGATGGAGTGATTAACGCCATGACTTCGCGCGCGCCAGTCAGAGTTCCGTCTATCCTCCGCTCGGTGGTTCCTCAGCCGCTGGACGCTGGTTACTTTGCCAGGACCGCTGACTATATTGAACATCTCAAACTTAAAAATCGCCGCGGAAAACGACGCCAAGACTAAGTAGTATTTCCAGGACTCCCGCCAGCCTTTTTATGGTTACGGCGATTTCAAGGTTGGTGGGAGGTTTAAGGATTTTTAGTAGAGCTTTAAAATTCATTTAAGTGAAATATTTGTTAAAAAAATACTGTATCTGTCATTTTATAATTATATTATAAAATATTATCTATATAACTAAAATTTTTTAATCTTAATTTTTTAGTTAAAATTATAATTTTGGGATAACCATGAGTTCTCCTTTTCAAATTGTCGCTGTAATGACGGACGCTAACATCAAGGTCAAAATTACTCGAGTAACTGGAACTTCCGCGGCCAGCGCTCCGAACGGAGCCGATTTTTCGGTTCTTGACTCTCTTTTAACGGATCCAGGCCTCGTTTCTTTTTTGGACAAGGCTGGAGAGTTTCGGGTTTTGTTATGTAATCGGGATGGATTTCTTCGTTTGCCTAGAAATGGTAAAAACAGCGTTTTAATACCCTCTTCTAAAACCGTGGCTAAATATGGCGGTTCTTTTAACCCGCCCGCTGAGCTACTTGATCTGACCGTCGCTAAGGTCTATGAGGCTGTTCAGTCGCAGGTCAACCCCGACTATCTTTTCGTCATAGACTACGATATGGCTGACATTTACTGTCTCAATTCGGTGGCCAGGCCTACCCCTCCACCAGTTCAACCGATTTCCACCCTGACCCATGGGAGCGACACGGTGTACGTCTTTGGTAAGTATCACGATGAATTAGACGTTTACGGTTCATCGTTTACTTTCGCGATAGATGGCGATGAGTACGACCTCTTCCGCTTCACCAAGAAAGCCTTTTGCGGGAGCTACTTGATTAGCTACGTCCGCAAGTTTCAGTCTCAGGCTGACGGAACTTTGCTCAAGGTTAATGAAGCCAATTGACCTACGGTGGGTGCCAACGCTTTGAGCTTAAATTACGCCATGTTTGCCCACCAAAGGGTCTTTTCTGAATCCGAATATTTGTTTATCCCGGCCATTTTTGGGACGCGAAAATCTGGAACTGGCAATGGGGCCGTTTCGGTGGTAGACGTTGTTGACGTCACCGGCGGTATTACCTTGGCTAAAATACTTTCTCGGCTCTTTATAGCGCCTCCCAACGTCAAGAACCCAGGATTTTCGTGGTTTGGCGGTCAGCCAAGATGGCTCACGTTGTTAGTTTTGACCTGTGTCTACGCCCTTACTAATAGTGGCGCTAATTGGCGGTTGAGTCGCGACGCGCCCGACTAATTGGTCAACTATAGCGAAAGATCATTTATCCAGACTGTGGTTGACCTGGATGAGTCCACTTAGGAAAATAACAGTCCTGATTATTTTTGGGTCGTTGACTTAACCGAAGACCTTAGCGATTCAGGTAGAACGGCTATCCTGGCGCAAGGTTTGGAGGGTGGAGACAATTTTGATTCGAGGGTGGTTTTATCTCTTAATCCAGCCGTCTCATATTTTACTACTCCGCTAATTTTTAGTAGCTTTGACCTTTATGATGGTCTCGAAAAAAACCTTGTTTTTTCAATTTTTGTCGCGTGACTCCACTAAAAACGCTAATCTAAAGTTATTGTGACTACCTTATATTGTGTATAAACAAGTCCTTAAAAATTAAAAGAGGGTTTTTACGAAGGCGTCCTTTATAAGGGTTTTTACGAGGCCATCCTCCTTAAGGCGCGGAAATAATTAACGCGTTTGCCCTCTCTTAAGGCGTGGAAATAATAAACTCGTTTGGCCTCCTAAAAAGCGCGAACCTTTTTTCCGTAACTTTATAATAAGGTCAGCCTTTTGACCGACTAAAAATGGTGGAGTCCTTAAGATGTCTGAAATTTTTCAAGTTTTAAACAGCCAGCTCCAGCCTGAGCCTGGCTGGCTTAAATTGGCCAAATCCACGGTCGGCTATGAGTTGGAGGAGGCTAGAAAGCGCCTTTTAAGCTGTTTTGAGGTCATCGCCGCCTGGATTGATCGGCTTCCTCCTTTAGCCTGCCCAGAAGGCTACGTGGTCCTGGAAGTAGTTTTACATCCCCAGCGGCTACGTCGAGTCGATTGTCCCCGTCAGTTTCTTAACTACCTAAATTTTACCATCTTAGGTAGCCGAAAGATTAAGATTTGTCCAAGTAAGACGTTTAGCGTTAAATCTGATCTTACCGATCTGGATAGTCCAGAGTTGGGCGCTCCGGATCCCGATCTTAGCCATACGATCAGTCTATACGTAGCCGGTCGCCTAGAGGAACTTTCGGCTATAGATCAAAAAATTATGGCTATTCAACC
This sequence comes from Deltaproteobacteria bacterium, assembly GCA_031257535.1. GTDB lineage: Bacteria > Desulfobacterota > Desulfarculia > Adiutricales > Adiutricaceae > JAIROO01. The sequence continues at coordinate 7,911 of JAIROO010000164.1, read as the reverse complement.
GGACTCCCCTCCGGCCAGGGAAATTACCGGTCTAGAATCGGTTAACCCTTTGGACCCAGCGGATTGTCTTAAAAGCCTTGGGCCAAACCAAGCCGCTTATTATGAGGTCACCCTCCACCAATTGCCAAACGCTGGAGAAAATTTTCCTTTGAGCCAGTTTTTGGCCTACGCGAAGGCGACTGGTTTTAAGGCGAGTTCAGAGTTAGAGCTTAAAATTGACGGCCTGTTTTTTGTCCCAGTCTCTGGCTCTCTTTCAGGGCTTCGCTATTTGGCTCAATTCGTTTTTGTCCGGGAAATCAAAGAGGTAGGCCACTTGCGGAGCCTTTGCGGGGACCAACTAAAGGGCGTAGAGTCATAAAAGTCCAAAAAAAATTAATAGAATTATTTTTTTGGCTTAAGGAAATATTATAGAGATTATAACAGCAGTGAAAGATATATGATGACAGCGTAAAAATTACTTATTATTTTTATAAGGCTTGTTGGTATACGATAAGCTGTCGTTTATTTAAATTTAGACAAGATTATATATTATAATTACATGTTTAAAATTTTTAAACATATGTTTTTTATGTATCTATCGTAGAAAGATAAATAAATAAGAGACAGTGTGTGTTTTGTTGTTTGTTTGCTAATCCATACGGTTGTTAAAGCAGTTGTTTGAGCGTTTGTTCACGCGTTTGTTTAAATAATTATTTAAGCGTTTGTTCACGCGGTAGTTTAAGCGTTTGTTTGAGTATTTGGTCACGCCTTATTTAAATAATTGATTGAACGCTTGTTCACGCGTTTGTATAAACAATTGATTGAACGCTTGTTCACGCGTTAGTTTAAGCGTTTGTTTGAGTATTTTTTCACGCGTTAATTTAAGCGTTTGTTTGTTTATTAGTTTGTTTGAGAGAAAGACGGCTAGTCAACGAAGACCAAAGAGGAAGGCTCGAGCCATTTAAAACGTTTGGCTCGAGCCTTTTTTTTTTAAAAATCTCGCTGAAATGATTTTTAGCTGAAAATCGAGCCTTATTTTTCTTTATTGGCGGGCAAAAGCCGGGCCTCTCTGGTCTCAATGGCCGTTTTAGCTACCGCCGCGGCCACTTTTTCCCGGATGCGCGGATCAAAGGCCGCGGGAATAATGTAGTCGGCTTTGAGTTCATTGGGCGCGACCAAGCTCGCGATGGCTTTAGCCGCGGCGATTTTCATGGGGTCGTTAATGTCTTTGGCCCGGACGTCTAAAACGCCCCGGAAGATCCCTGGGAAAGCCAAAACGTTGTTAATCTGATTGGGAAAATCGCTCCTGCCTGTCCCAACCACGGCGGCTCCGGCTTTTAAGGCCGCGTCCGGCATAATTTCCGGGGTGGGATTGGCCATGGGGAAAAATATGGGTTTAGGGGCCATGGTTTTGATCATGGCCTCAGTCACCTGCCCTGGAGCCGAGACCCCGATAAAAGCGTCGGCCCCGGCCAAGACTTCGGCTAAGGAGCCCGAGCGACCGGATTTATTGGAGATCGCGGCGAGTTCTTGTTTTTGGGGGGTTAAATTGGGTCGACCCGGCCAGATAGCCCCTTGCCGGTCGCACATGATGACGTCTTTTAGGCCGACCGACAAAAGGAGTTTGACGATGGCCGTGCCCGCCGCTCCAGCCCCGCTGGTGACCACGGTAATGTCCTCGATTTTTTTGTTGACTATTTTTAAGGCGTTAATTAAAGCCCCCAAGACGACTACGGCCGTCCCGTGCTGGTCGTCGTGAAAGACCGGGATGTCGCAAACCTCTTTTAAGCGTCTTTCGATCTCAAAGCAGCGAGGGGCGGAGATATCCTCAAGGTTAATCCCCCCAAAGCTTCCGGCGAGTAAGGACACGGTCCTAACGAACTCGTCCACGTCCTTGGTCCGAACGCACAAAGGCACGGCGTCGACTCCGCCAAAGGCTTTAAATAAAACGCACTTGCCTTCCATAACGGGCATGGCCGCTTCCGGGCCAATGTCGCCTAAACCCAAGACAGCGGTACCGTCGGTGATCACGGCCACGGTGTTCCAGCGGACGGTCAGCTCGTAACTTAAGTCGACGTTTTTTTGGATTTCAAGACAAGGCGTGGCCACTCCAGGGGTATAAGCCAAAGCCAGATCGTCTCGGGATTTTATGGTCATTTTGGGAATGGTTTCCAGTTTGCCTCGCCACTGACGGTGGAGCCTTAACGACTCAGAGGCGTAATCCATTTTTTCGCTCCTCATAACTTCCAAAAGGGTTTATTAACCTGGAAGATATTAACTAAAAATTCGCAAAATCACGCTAGAGAAAATAAGCATAAAAGCCCCGCCTATTCGGGAAGAGATCTGGGCGAAAGGCATAAGCTCCATTCTTTTGGCCGCCGACAGGACGGCTACGTCCCCGGTGCCGCCCATATTGGCCATGCATAGGCCGCCGGTTATGGCCGCCTCAATGGGGAAAAAGCCGACAAACCGGCCAACGATTCCCGCCCCAATTATAGCCCCAAAAACGGTCACGCCCACTAAAAGCATGTATTGGCCTGAAAAAGCCGCCGCCACTTCCGTTAGGTTGGTGTATGCGACTCCAATGCCGACTAACAGAACCCCAGTTAGGTTTTTCATCACAAACTGGAACCACTGGTAGCAGCAGATCTCAAATTTTTGGGGAAGGAGGCCAGAAACCTTGACGATAGCCACGGACAGAATCATCCAGGCGTAACCATGGATGGCGGGAAATAAATAATTAACCAAGGCCCCAAAGGAGAAAAAACAGGTGGCGATCAAAAGGCCTAAACCCATTTGTTCAAGATCGTAATGGTCTCTTAAGCGCTTATACTCGTCGCTCATCTGGTCGTCTTTGGGCGCGTCCTCGGGGTTTAAAAGCATGAGCTGGCCGTCGCCGCAGATAGATTTTTTAATCTTGCCCAAACGGTCAAGCAACCCCCCGCAAACAATGGCTAAAGCGTTTCCCAAAGCCACGGCCGGGACCATGACGGAGAGCATAGAGGCGGGATCTTTACCCAAACCCTCGCCAAAGATCTTGGCTAAGGGGACGGCCCCAGCTCCCATGCCCCCACCCATAATGGGGATGGAGACGAAGAAGACGGCCATTTTCGCTCCATAGCCGGTTAACTCCCCGACTAAGGCCCCTAAGCCTAAGGCCACGACGACCCCGCCTAAGATGACCGGCAAATAACGAAAAGCCGCCCGGATCAATAACTGGCGGTTCATGCCCATAATGGAGCCAGTAATTAAGGACGCGATGTAAAAGTCTAAAAAACCGCCGCCTTTCATGAAGTCGCTCATGGTTTTGACGGCTTTATCGGGCATTAAGTTAAAAGTGGCGATGGCCGCGGACCCAAAAATTATGACAATAGCCCCGCCGCCTAAAAAAGTGTTAATAAAAGGAGTCCGGTCGCCAATTAAGCCTAGGACGGCCCCAATGACGATCATTAGGGGAAAAGCTCCTATCATGCCACCGGGGAGTTTATTAAGGTAAGTCGCGATAACGACGACTAGGCCAAAAATTACGAAATAGTACCATGAAGCGCCGTATATTTGAAACGCGGTAACTTTGGCCGCTTTGGAGTTGTCAATTGTAATTGAGTTTTCCATCCTATTGGTCCCTCGCGCGTCAGCCATGGGGCTAATATTTAAAACAATCGGCTAAATAGCGTCCTTAGACGTCTTTAGACTATTCTAAAGGGTTAAATATTTAGAGCCAGACATTGGAAAGTTAAAAAAACTTATTGAAAATAAAAAAAGGCTTTTGAAAGTTAAAAAAAAATAGTTGCGAGATATTTTTGAGGTTTAACTTTTGTCAAGCGGGGGAATTTAGGGCTACGTCTAGGGGCGTTTCGGGGCGGGTTTTTTTAGGGCGTTTCGGGGCGCGCCTTTAACGTTTCTAGGCATGACTTTAATGTTTTTGGTCACGACTTTAATATTTCTGATCACTACTTTAATATTCATAGTCATGATTTTAATATTTATGGTTATTTCTGTAACATTTACTGGTGTGAGTTTAAGGTTTCTAATCAATACTGTAATGTTTCTGGCGTTATTATAACGTTTCTAAGCTTGATTTTAACGTTTCTGGGCTCGAATATAACGTTTCGGGTCGAGTCTAAAGGCGTTTCGGTCCGGTCTTTAGCGTTTCGGGACGCGTCTAAGATTTTTAGGGCCGCGTCTTCGGGAGTTTTGGCGAAAAAAAAGAGGGTTATTATCGGGGGAGCCTTATCTTGGAGGCGAGCTTTTTGGCCAGATCTTTCAAACTCGGCTCGAATGTGGGATAATCTGTTTGCCCCACCTTGGCTTAGGCCTAGAGGGGACTAGTCTTGACAACTATTTGAGAGGTAGGAACGTTACCACATTTTAAGTGGTGACAATGATTAAGACTGATCTTATAAAAGACACTTTCTTATCCAAAAAAATATTTTTGGATATTGGCGTGGCCGCGCTTCTCTTAGGCCTTTCTTTAGTCTTCGCGGCTCGCTATAACCTAAACGCCCTTGATAAGGGCCTTGACGACAATCTCTACGACGTGGCTCAGTTATTGGCCACCAATAACGAAGCGCGACAGTCTTTACAAATGGGGCGTTTGACCCCGGCCTTGGCTAAATGGCTTAGCGACGCGCAAATTGGCGTCCGCGGGTTTGACTCCTTGGCGTTGGTCGATTTAACCCTCACCCGCCTTTATCATTCGAATCCAAGCTTAATTGGGACTAAAATCCAGCGGACCGACGCGCGTCAAGTTCTCGACCGTCCTTTCCGCGACCAAGTTTTAGGCGAAAAAGGCCTGGAAATTCGGTCTTTTTATCAAGTTAAAAACGCCTTAGAGCGACCAATTGGTTACGTCGTGGCTAGCGTCTCCCTCGCGGGTTCGGCTTATTCTAAGTCAACCTCCACGGCGGTTTATCTAACAATCTTTGGGCTCGCCTTACTCGCGAGCGTGGTATATTCCTATCTCTCCCATCGGACCTTTAAGCTAGCTTTAGCCGAATTGGACTCGGTTAAACTCGCCAAACGTTTATTTCAAATCCAAACGGCCTTAGACTCCGTGGAAGAAGGTCTTTTAGCCATTGACGAGAGAGGGCGGATTATAGTCGCCAACTTGGCTTTTTCCCGGCTTTTGGCCATTAACTCCGCCTTAGTGGAGGCGGACGTGGACGAGGTTTTGCCTTGGCTTAAGCTTAAAAAGAGCCTTGAGTTAAGCGAGGAGCGCGACGTCGTCTTAGTCCGCGGGGCTTTAAAGGCTGTTTGCGACAAGTTAACCGTCAAGAGCTACGGCCGCTCGGTCGGGGCTTTAGCCGTGGTTCGGGCCAAAAAAGCCGCGCCCAATAACCCACCTTTAACCAACTACAACCATCTGGTGGAGGCATTACGGTCTAACGCCTTGGAATTTCAAAAACAATTACGGATTATCGCCGAGTTTTTAAAGAGCGACTCTTGCGTCTCGGCCGTTCAAAACCTCGCAGGGCCAAGTGGTCTTTCCAGCGAGAATCTGATCTGTATCGCCCAAAACGTCAAAAACCAAGCCTTAGGGGCTTTTTTGGTTAGCGAAATCAAACGTTGCGCCGAGGCTGGGGTCAAACTCAATTTTGAGACGGCGAGTTTTGTCCCTTCGCGCAGCCGCTTTTTGTCCACTAAAAACCTCATAGCCGTGGTCGGCGATCTGGTCGAGCACGCTTTCCAGGCTCTTTTGGACACCAGAATGGTTAAGTCCGTCGCTCCGGCTGGATCTCTAAGCGAGGCGATTTTTTTACGCGTGCTCGAGGACCACCAAGGCCTAATTATCACCTTAGAGCGTAAAGGCCCGCCCAGCTTGGTTGAGGAGGCCTTTAAGCCGAGCTTAGGCCCCCCTCTAAGAGCCAAAAAAACGGATTTAGGCCTGGATCTGACCCGGGCTTTGGTCCAAGCGGGCGGCGGCCGGCTGACCGTGGATTTAGCCAAAAGGCCAGGCGCCTTTTTGGAGCTGACTTTTCGGGAACCGCGACGCGTTAAAGTCGCCCTGGCTTAAATAAAGGAGGTCGCCCGTGATCGACGTTTTAGTCGTGGAAGACGATCCTATGGTGGCCCATATAAATCAGGAGTATTTAGCTCGTTTTCCCAACGTTAAGGTGGCGGCCTGGCTGGCTAGTGGCCTGGCCGCCTTAAACTGGCTGGCCACGCGACCGGCCGATCTTATCGTTTTGGAGGTGTTTTTGCCGGACATAAACGGCTTAGAACTCTTACGCCAGATCCGCCGTCGCGACTATAAAGTCGACGCCATCGTGGCCACGGCCGCCAATGAGGCCAGCTTGATCGAGGAGCTGTTGCGTTTGGGGGTTGAGGATTATTTGATTAAACCCTTCGCCGAGAGTCGGTTTGTCGGGGCTATGCGGCAGTATTTAGCCAAAAAAGAAACCTTAAAGTCGGGCGGCGAGTTGAGCCAGGATGGTTTAGATCGCCTTTTGCGCGGGGCCACCGAAGTCCCCCTGGTCGCCAAACTCCCCAAAGGCTTGCAGTCCAGCACCTGGAACCTGGTTTTGGCCACTTTAGCCAAGTGTCGCGAGCGGCATTTAGGTTGCGAGGATTTGGCCGCTAAAGTCGAGCTCTCTAAAGTTACGGTCAGAAGATATTTAAAATGTATGGTTGAGACTAGACTTGTGGAAGGTATCGTGGACTACGAGACGGGTGGCCGACCAGCCACCCGTTATCGGTTGTTGGCTAAGGGTCTTTCCTTAAACCCTTAAAAAAATAGATTTTTTTAAGGCTAGTCGGCTTTAAGCTTTTGGTTTTGGAGGATTAAGCTTTCGGGTAGCTCTTTTAGCCACCGGCCCCCACCGTGTTTGAGGGCGATTTTTTCGGCTAGTAACTCAAATAAAGTCCAGATCCCCGCCCCTTTTTGAGGTTGGCCCCCACTTTGAGCCAACCGCTTTTCAATCATGTTAAAATCCGCCAAAGAGCGGGCGTTTAAGTATAAGTAAGTGACGTGGAAGCAGAAGATCTTAAGGCCTGGTTCGTTAAAGTAAGGCATTTTTAGGCGATCTAAGGGAAAGCCCCGGGCTAGGTGCAAGTGGTCGCTGGCCCAGACCGGCCAGCGAGTCAAGCGCCCCACTTTAAAACCCTTAATCCCCGGTAAATAGGGCAGGATCATGGAGCTATCGTGGCTAAAGCCGCTTTGGCTAAGGACCCGGGCCAGATCCGAGTGCCAGTAAAATCGGTGAGTCCGGGCGCAGTCGGCGGCGGGAATGGCTTTTTTAAACTGGCTTAAGATCTCCCCTTCCTCTTTTAAGACTTGGGCGTCGTGGTCCATGGTGGCCATGCTCATCGGGCCGCCGGGGTCAGGTGGGGGAGAGCGCCTTGAGAGATCAGGATGGGCTCCGACCTCTAACAGCGGCCAATAAGGCAAAGGCGAAGGCTCGGAAAAGAAAACCGTGACCTTGGTCCCCAAAGCCCGGACTTTGTCTAAGACCGTGGCCGTGGCTTCTTGGGGGGCCCAGTCGGTGTCAATGGTTAAAACTAAGGTCATGGGTTTGGACTCTTTTGGGTCATAGGGGCGTTCGAGATCTAAAGTTTATTTTTGAAACGGACCATGGAAGATAACTCGGGAACCATGGAAAAACGCTAGGGGGACTATGGAAGATCTCTCGGGGACCATAGAAGAACTCTCGGGGACCATGGAAGATCTCTCGGGGACCATAGAAGAACTCTCGGGGACCATGGAAGATCTCTCGGGGACCATGGAAGAGTTCTCGGGGACCATAGATGAACTCTCGGGGACCATAGATGAACTCTCGAGGACCATGGAAGTTCTCTAGATGGACCACGGAAGTTCTACCAAGCCCAGAAAATATTTTTAATTTTAGCTGTCACGAAGAAGGAAGCTTTTACGGTCTTTGACACAATGTATTTTACCATTTGCAAAGACAACCAAAAGCGTTTTCTATATTAAGC
>JAIROO010000098.1 GCA_031257535.1 Deltaproteobacteria bacterium | reverse complement strand
TTTCATCGCTTGTAACCAATTTATGGATGTATTCGGTTTTGTCAGCGTAAAGAAAATTTCCAACTATTATGTCAGCGAAAGACTGATCGCCAAGAGGTAATCTTTTTAAGGTCATTATTCAACTCCAAAAGACAAAAAAAGAAGCTTAGTTGGCTTTTGGCCTTTTTGGTTTTGGATCTAGTAAAATCAGTAAAAGTAACAGAAGTTAATAAAATTCTTAGGAAATTTTAAACAGTATATCAAATTACCGACCGGAGCGTCAACTTTTTTTAATGGCCAGCTAGTTTAGCCCTTCTACCTTTTCCAAAAAAAAGGGCTCCCCCGAAAAGACTCGGCCACGCCAAAAATGGTGGTCAGTCTGAAAATTTGCCGACATCGTCTGATGTTGGACTCTCTGGAAAATGAGACGGCTAAGCCTAAACGGGGACGACCTGAAAAAACTATTTTAGTCTAATTAGTTGGAAAATAACCATTTATTTATCATATGTCGTGACTTTCCCAAAGTCGGTCGGGATGATTATGTCCGCAAGGACGGATTCCCAATTTTTTAAAAAATATTTGATTCACGTTAATTATAAATCAATGATTTTCAAATGATAAAATATATCTAAATTAGTTGGGTAAAAGCTATGAAGATCTCGAAAATAACCTTTTTTGTTGGAATTTTAGGCGCGTGTCAATACTATAAACGCTATTATAAAGGTATAGCTACCACTATACATTACGCGTAAACAAGCCCTCAAAAATTGAAAAGAGGGGGTTTTACCAAGGCGGCAGCTAAGAGCTAACGCGCAGGCGTAACTGGCTATCTGGGGACAAAAGCCGTAAAAGGCGAAAAAGCTCTTCATCCCTCGGAATATCTGATATAGCGAGAGCTCCCCAAAAACCCAGTTTTTGAAGATTCTCTTTAAATAAATGTAATATTTTCAATATGTTATATAACAGAAAATCTTTCTTAACAGGTTTTTGGGTAGTGATTATATTGTGGCACGAGGAAAAAATTTAAAACTAAATAATATAAAGCGTCACAAAGTTAAAATAAAGTTTCCTCTTCGCTCGCTTTTTGAATTTTATCTTTTAGGACCAAATACTTTTGCTGAATTTCCGGCCAAGCTTGTATTAAAACGTTATAATCAAAAGCCTCTTTAGCCCATTTTTTACTTTCACAAACGCCAAAAAGAAGATAGGCTAAGGTTCTGGCTCTTTCAAGGTTACCAATGCCGCCAACTTTAAGGGCTAGATTAGCGCAACCTTCAAAGCCGTCTTTTCTTAAAGCGGCGGTCATTTGTTGAGTTAGAAGCCAGACGTTGGTTTCGTCGGGCTTTGTTTCGTTGGTTAGTTCCTCAAAATCCAAAAGTTTGACCACCCCTTTTTCGGCTAAGACCACTTTTTTGTCCTTTAAGCGGTCAATGGTCGTGTTTTTGGCCCTAGCCAAAACGTCGGCTTCGCCATATTTAAATTTCTCAAAGCCAAATTGGGAAAACAAAGCTACGCACAAGCTACTTTCTGGATCTAGATCGCCTTCTAATTCGGCCAGATGACGGTCTAGGGCCTCGTTGATCAACTCCAAGGCTTTCCGAATGGGAATGGGGGAGCCGTCGGGCTCCATAATTTTGGAGTACCGAGAGTAAATGGCCATGCCCGGGCCAATAGCCGCTTGCGCTAGATCGACTGGAGCGATATTAGCTCGGCGCAATTCCGTTAAAGATTCGCCTAGCTCGGTCTTTAAATAGTTAAGAAAATCCCGGAAGGAACAGGGACCGGCGTTTTTCGGCCTTTTGCGGCAGACTAAAACAATGGAAGAAGCCAAAGCGTTGGAGCTAATGGCTACTGACCGATTGCCTAATTCCGTTTTTAACGGCCAGGTACCGGTAATGGTAAAACCAGAGTCAATCAAAGCCGCGAGCATGGTTTCCCAGCCGCTTGAGGCTTGTTTAATCTCCTCGGCGCCGCCTTGGTTATCTTTTTGCTTAAAAGCGTAGTAGATAGTTAGAGGCAAATCGTCGGCGCAACTTTGGTAAAAATTAGCGAAAACCTCTTTTAAACCATGCTCGAAAAAAGCTTTGGCCTTTTTTTTGTCCCCGTCAAAACGAGATGGCTCGGCTATTAATTCGTCCGTTTTAGGGATCATAATAGTCCTAAAAACTGATTTATAAATTGGTTTTAGAGATTGCCTTAGCCAAATATAAAAATAATCAGATAAGTTAGCGTAGCTAATATTATCATAATAGGGTGGATCGGTGGAAATAATAATATTAGAGGTTAAACAGTCGCCTCGAGCGTCCGCGATCTTGGCTACGGCGGGAGAAGTGACCGGAAATTCCTTAATGGCTTTGACGATCCAATCCGCCATACTCTGAAAACTACCGGCGCTCTCCGAAAAAGGGTTGCTTTCGGCGTAATCCCAAGCCATAGACAACCTTTGTCGACAAAAAGTATTTCTAATTATTTCTCTTGAAGAGTTCCAAGAGCATAAACTAGAATGGTAATCCACCATTTTATCTATAAGAAAGCTTAAATAAACAGTAATGGCTTGGCTATAAGATTTGGCTGAAAACCCTCCATCGTCTAAATCTAATCCATCTTGGGCAAGGCCAGCGTTTAAAGCGTCTTTTTCAATTGTAGAGGCTAGCTCTGGAAGTATATTAATTAAAATTATCAAAAAAGTTAGTTGACGATTGGTAAAAAGATCTGAATAATTGGTCATTCCATAGATTAAAGTCCGGGAACCAGGCGAGATGGTCTGATCAAAATCAAGAGCGTCTCTTTTTACTTCGCTGGCTTTGACGTTATCATTATCGGGTGGCAAATATACCCGTCCGTTAGATCCTTTAGCGACAATAGCCATCAAGGTCGAGCCTAGTCTACCATTTATTCCTTCTTCTCTTATATGAGAAAAATTAATAGGACTTTGACAAACAACGCATTTGGCCCCATTGCGGTTTACGGTCCCTTCAATTGTCGGTTGGCCTTCTTTGATCTCGTAAACAATTTGGCCATTTTTTAGGACCGGTTGAACGAATACTTTATGATCTTTCTTATTCGTTAGAACAAAAGATTTAGTTAAAGGTATTTCCTTTTCGCAAGCCGGATTAGGGCATTTGACGGTTCTAGCCCAAAGCCAGGCTAAAACAGGGGAATCAAGGGAGCTACCTTCTTGAGCGGGAATTTGAACGGTCGGATAAAGATGACCGACTTTAGCGAAAGCGAGTTTTTTTAACTCTTCGGCGTAGAAGGCCACGTCTTCGGCGAGGCCATGGGCTCTGGTCCATTGGCCACCCTTTAAGCCCAATTTTTGGCTTTCCGGGTTGACCGGGGGTAGCCCCGCGAACTTGGGCGGTATTTCGACCATGGCCTTGTTGATCATAACGGCCACTGGATTAAGATCGCTGGCCGTAACTTTAAGCCCTAGTCTTTGGGCTTCTAAAGGGATGGCCCCACCCCCGGCGAAGGGATCTAAAAACTCTAAAGCCACCTCGCCGCAAGATTTCTGGATCTCAGTAATAGCCGCCGAAAGCGTTTCTGGGTCGTTAGAATTTTCCCACTTGATTAAGTTTTTGATTAGCTCAAATAAGCGCTCCCTTTCGGCGACTTGATCTTCAATCGTGGGAAATTTATCTGGCGATGAGAAAGGGTCGTCAACCAGCTGGGCGAAGATAACCGCCCGAGCCGCCGCTAAAGGTCGTCTGGCCCACCACAAGTGTAAAGTTGAGGGGTGGCCATGGCGGATAGATTTTTCTCGCGAGGCGGCCTCGTTAATCTCGTTAAGGGGTATAGCCACCTCTATCAACTTTTTCTTCACGGATAATCCTTGATAACCTCGTAAAAATCCACTTTTAATTTTTGAGGGTATATTTATACGCAATATATAGTTGTCGCTATAACTTTAGGTTAGCGTTAATAGCGATGCCTTGGTAAAAACCCTATTTTATTCTTTGAGAGTTAGTATTTACACAATATATGATGGTCGCAATAACTTTAGATTATCGTTTGTTGTAGATCAATGCGTCTTAGATTTTAAAACGAAGGTTTTTACTAGGCCATCAATAGTAGGGCCACAAGCCTAAAATTTCAAAACAAGCGCCTTAGCCGCCGGCCGCTTTCTTGAGAAAGAAAGTCCAGGATCCTATCGTGGTTTTCACGAACTGACTTTTTTCGGCGTTCAGCGAAGAAGCGTGGCCGACCTCGGAAGGTCGTCGCCGACCCGGTGACCGCGCCGGCCTAAAACTTTCATGACGCGCTGCGTCACCTCGGAGTCATGAAACATAATTTTTTTTAAAAATATTTGTTTCACGCTAAAAAGGAGACTTTCATGGCCGAAAAATAAAAAAAATTAATTTTTTTTACCATGCCGTCACCCAACGCCCCTTTTTCTTCGCTCCCTCACGGCGGATCAGTCCCGCGGATTGGTATTCTTTCAATTCGCGCGAAATCGTGCTTTGCGATTTTCCTGTAAGTTCGGCGAACGTCGCAATCGTGGCGGTCGGGTTCTTACGGATAACGTCAAGCGTAGCGCGTGGCTTCTCTTTTTTTTTGCCAGTTATCTTGTCATTTGACGAGATTAACGGGCTCGCGAACGGGAACGTCACGACGGTGAAGCTCGGCGTTATCTCAAAAATCGAGCGGTCATACGCTTTCAGAATACGGCTCATTCCCGACCCGATTTGCTCCACCAGATCCATATCTCGGAAAACTCGCATTAACTCACGGCTTCGCGGCATTGAGCGGCACTTGAAAAAATCAGATTCACTCAGCCCCTCGACCAAACCGCCGCAGGACGTAACAACGATTCTGTCCGTGAATATCTCAATCAGCGGAACGCCTTTCGTGTAATCGTTGTGGACGATCGCGTTTATCACGGCTTCACGCAGGGCGATAGTGTTCACGCGCTCTTTTTCGACGCGTTTTTTCGAGGTTATCAAAACGAACGTGCGGTTCTCGGAATCCATGCGATCAAGAATTCTATGCGTCGCCGTAATCAGACAGCGGTTGCCGTATTCTCGGGTTTCCCACAAATCAACCTTGTCCGTCCCTACGTATGCCGCTACCTTTAACGAAACGCCATTATCGTCCGCAAGCAAATACGCGGCGTAGTTATACTCACCGCTCGACCGACGTAAATCAAGGCTTTCAAGGAATTGCTCCGTCGGTTCAAGGTTCTTTTGCTCGTAATATATGCCAAGCTGTTTGAATGTCAGATTTTGGCGCGGCGCGAGCATTGATTGGAGCGTTATTTGCCGCCGTTTCGAGAGCGATTCTTCAATCATCCGCTCGTTCATTGGTCGCGATGAGCCGCCCACTCGAATAAAGCGGCCCCGCTCCGACATTCCAAATTTACGGATATAGTAGGATGTCGCTGTCCGCATGACACAATCACGCGAATAATGTCCTTATCCTCGATTTTATCCTGCGCGACGTCGAACAGACCAAGCGTTTGCGGTCGAATATTATTACGGATTCGGTCAACGATTTTAAGCTGTTCCGCGTCCGTATTCGCGACGCCTACGGCGCTGCCGTCATCATCCACACCGATGATTATCTCGCCGCCGCCCGCGTAGTTGAGGAACGACGCCACCGACCGCTCAAATCTATCGTTCAACTCGCGCTTTAACTCAGTTCGACTATTTTCTTGCATATCAGTTGTCCCTCATAATATGATTACGAATTTATTGTATCATTTATTTTGTCATTTGACAAGATAAAATTTGATTGATTGGAGAGGCGAAATGTCAATTCCTTTTAACGCGCAACTTTTTTAGATTACTACCTTGACAAAAGGTATCCTTGGTCCGTTACTTCTCATAAGGAACGAGCGAGGCCAGTGGAATGTCAAAGGTCATTCCGATCAGCTATTAAATATAACTCAAGAAGAGCTGGAAATATTTTTTACTCTCTTTTACGAGAACGAGGATTGGCTACGAGAACGAGGATTGGCGGACGACTTTTTTTACCAACCATTTATTCGAAATCTTTACTGTTTGTTTTGCTGACAATAAGTAATTAACACATTATAATTCATAATATTAGTTCATAAATATTTTGTTCAATAATATAGAATGAGACGAATTAGAAAAAAATAATACAGTTACTAAAAAGACCAATTGTAACCGTTCACGAAAAAAAAATTATGCCCCACCCCCTGGTACCGAGGCCAGGCCCTAGAGACTTAAAAACAGGTTCTAGAGCCTGGCGGTCTTGAGGATGGGACCATTTGACAGAAGTCTGGTCAAAGCCATCCATCTAAGGATAATTTTATCCAATTAATTACATCATACTATCTAAAAACTTCTCAAACAGATAAACTATATTAAAACAAATAAATTATCAGACTTGACAAAACCTCCTCAAAACGAGCCTTTTTTTTAACGCCAAACCTTTGATGTCCTCGTAAAAAACCCCTAATAATTTTCACAGGGTCATTATTATACAATATATTGTTGTTATAAAAATATCACTTCGCTTATATAGTAATGCCACATCTCTAAGATTTCAAAACAAGCTACCTTGTCGCCGGGGGCCGGCCGCTTTCTTGAGAAAGAAAGTTCAGGCGTCTTTCGTGGTTTTCACGAACTGACTTCTTTCGGCGTTCAGCGAAGAAGCGTGGCCGACCTCGGAAGGTCGTCGCCGACCTAAGTGGGCGCGCCGGCCTAAAAAAGGCGACTAACATGCCCGGAAAAATTAAAAAAATAATATTTTTTTAATTTTTTTTACATATCTGGTGCAGACGCTCCAAATATAGTGCTATATAAAGATGTATAAAGATGACTTTCATATAAAGAATTTTTATTTAGCAATTATCAGAATTTAAAAAGCTAAATCTTTTTTTATATACTAAGTAAAGTCTATTTTTGATCTAAAAAGATAGCGGTAACAATTAGCGGCCACAAGACCATCATGTGGTTAGCCACCCCACTAGTATGGTCCGCGATAATTTCTTTAGCCGCCCCTTTTTTGAGCCAACCTTTTTGGCTTAAAGGTCCCGACTCGAGGATCTCTAAAACCTTGGCCGCGAGTTTTGGCTCTTTTAACCACAGATCCAAAGGCGCGTTAAAGCCAGTTTTGACCGGGTTCCAGCGCGTCGTCTCTGGGAGTAGCCCCCCCACGCTTCGTCTTATGAGCATTTTAGTGAGCCCCTGGTCATATTTATAAGTCCCCGGCAGACTATAGGCTAAGCGGAAGAGAGAGGGGCTAGCCATGGGAAAGACCCCTTTGATCCCCGCGGCTTTGGAGCTTAAAGCCTCGCTCCAAAGAGTTGGCGGCGAGGTCTCATAGCTCATTTCTTGAAACAGCCGGTTAGACAGGTAGTACGGATAAGGCCGGGGCATGGGCACGGGCGGGATCTGAGCTTCCATGGCCTTAATCCATTCCGGCTCAAAATACCTTTGGTACTGACTATAACGGACCTGATTAACCCGAATCTCCCCGGTGGCGAAGTTTAAGTTTTTTTGGTGCCACAAGTCGCGGACGGCCGGACTTTTTTTAAAGACCGGGTGGTCGTGGAGGCGGATCCAGTCTTGGGTCTCGCTGTCTAAGCGGGCGATTTGGTTTTCTTTTTTAAGGTCGGCGAAGAACAGAAAAAAATGCTCAAACTCTCCGGCTAAAGACTCGTCCCCGCCTAAGCCAGAGAAGAGACGCGTATAGCCCGCCTTAGCCGCGGCTCGGGCCAAAACGTAATGGGCCAGCCAAGTAACCGTAATAATGGGGCTAGAGGTTTTGTTTAAAAGCTCGGTCGTGGCCGCTAAGAGATCCGGGGCCAAAAGATCTAGGCGATTTAAAGACCAGCCTTTAGCGGTCACTAAGTCCATGACCCCCGCCGTCTCGTCGTAGGGACTGTGGGCCTGATCCTTATAGGCTACAAAAAAAGCCTCGATGGGCCCTAGTTTATTCGCGGCTAAAGAGGCCACCGTGGAGCTATCAAGACCCGAGGACACGGAAAAAGCGAGTTTTTGGCCTTCTAAAGCCTTTAACCGACAAAGAACGTTGTCTTTTAAGATAGAAAGATAGAGCTCAGCGGCCGTCTCGACGTCCAACTGACCGACGTTGGGGTCAAACGACAGATCTAGCCAAGGCCTAAAAGAAAGGCCCTTGGAGTCGATTACCGCGTAATGACCCGCTGGGACCTGATAAACCCCCTCATGGAAGGTCCGGGTAGGGTCCCGAAAGACGTGGCGATAGTGGGTGGCTAAAAAATCGTAAAAAGTGGCCTCGTTCAGAGGCGGTCGGCCGCCTAACTCGTCAAAAAGGGCTTTGAGGTCAAACCCATAGGCGTAGGACCCATCGCTAGCCTTGGCCACGTATAAAGGGGTGGCCCCGCAAAAGTCGCGGATCAGAATCAGACTTTTGTCTCGCGGTTGGTAATAAACTAAAGAGAGATCCGACTCATAGTCGTTTAAAAGAGTGGGAAAGTTGGCCAAGTCGGAGTAAAATTCGTCTAAAGATTGGTTAGGCGGCAGGTTAAAGACCTGACCTTGGGCCAGATAAAAAGTCGGGTAAGAGGCGTCTGGGCGAAAAAGGCCAGCCAGCTTTGGCGTATTTAGCGACATACGGAACCTTTTTACGGTAATTAGAGGCGGTTAAGACTAAAAAACTTAAAATTCCATTAAGACACATGGCCTAAAGTCGCGGTTTTGGGAGTCGCGGCCACGGGTAAAGGCGTTAAAAGCAGGGTTTTCCGGGCCAGAACCGTATACACGTTACCCGGCCAAGGCGGAGAGACAGCGAATTTGGGTTTTTTAAAAGCCGCCCCAATGAGCTTAAGACTAGCTTTGGCTAAATTCAAGGCGCCGCCAAACGGGGTCTCGAAGTAGGGCCGCCAGACTCTTATAATTTCAAACCCATAGGCCCTAAGGATTCGCCTGACCGCCGGCAAAGGCGGGTAAATCTGGTGAAACGGCGACCACAGCCGATGTTTGGGGCCATAAACCTTAGCGGGCCAAGAAAAGGGATTAATCAGCCCAGATATCAGGATTAAACCGCCCGGGGTGAGCCAGTTTAGGGCCCGACCTAAAAAAAGGTCCGGCCGCGGCAGATGGTCTAAGGTCTGATTCAGGATTAAGGCTCCTAAATGGCCGCTCGCGAAGTTTAAGTTCTCGGCGAAGTCGCGTAAAACGTCTAGGCCTTTGGCTCTAATGGCTTCGGCGGCCTTAGGATTGGGCTCGACGGCTAAAAGGGGTAAACCGGTAGGCAGTAGGGACAGCGTTAAACCCGCGCCCGCCCCCACGTCCACGATCAAACCCCTCTCCGGGAGAAGCGGGACTAAGGCCGTGACGTAACTTTGGTACTCTTTTAGTTTAGTCTCGGCTCTTTGAAAAGGATTAACTGGCCGACCGTCGGGATCGCGACTTTCTCCCCAGAGCTCGGGTCTTACGAAATAGCTCTGGGTTATTTTGGGTCCAGGGTGGGGATTGACCTGAAAGGTTCCGCAGTCGTCGCAGGAGACCAAATGAAAATCCCCCGATAAACCCGCGGCCGGGGCGCGAAACGTCAGACGCGGTCGCAAAGGGCCAAGGCCGCATAACCGGCAGGTGGGGGTATGAGTTAGTTCCACTGCCATAGGCTGGCCCAGTGGTAATTACTTTTCCGGTTGATCTCCACGCTCTCCAAAAGGTTATAGCCGGCCTGACGCGTAAAAAGGGAGAGGTCGTCGGGAGTCTCCACCAAGCCTAAGCCGTACTTTTGGGTCCCGGGCTGGAGAAAGTGCTGGGTTAAAAGAAGATAGCCCCCGGGCCTAGTCAGCCTCGCCAACCCCTCTAAGCATTGACTTAAGTTTTCTAAAAGGCCCCAGATGACTTGGGCTAAGACAATCAAGTCAAAGTGGTTAGCCGGCCAAGGGCACAGGTCGGAGTTGGCCCAGCGTAAGTCAAAGGCCACGTAGTCCAGCCGCGAGCCCCTAGGCGGCGGGGCCGGCTCAGGCCAGCGCTCGCCGCTTAGGGGCTCGGGCCGGGAGTGACTTCTGGGCCCTGACAGACGCTCGGCGGCGAGGGTTAAAGCCGTGGTCGAGATGTCGCTGACCGTGACTAAACTCTGGGGATATTCGCGCCAGATCCTCGCGACCAGCCGCTCGGTAAATAAGCCATTGCCCGCCCCCGCGTCTAAAACGCGTTTAATGGGGCCATGACAGTAATCTAAAAGTAGAAGGGCCGCTTTCATGTCCAGACGGAAGCCTAACTCCTCGATCCGCCAGGGGTCCCGGCAGTTTCGATACATGGCCTCATACTCGCCCACGTGGGCGTCGTTAACTATAAAATATTTTTCGTAATCGTTAGAAAGTTTAGATTGCTCGGTCATGAAAGCTCCAAAAAAACAAAAACGTCAAACGCGGGCTGAGCTTTTTAAGAGTAAAACTAAGAGGTTAGCCGCGGCCGTCAGATCTAAAAGGTCTAAGGCCGGGGCGATGGGGAGACTCAACTCGCGGGCGAAAAAGTCCTCGGCCCGGGGCAAAGAGCCTTTAGGATAGGCTAAGGTCTTTTGATAATAGGTATGTAAATGGATCGGCCGAAACATAACGCTATGGCCGAGATTTAAGTCGTTTAAGCGCCGGGAAAGAGAGTCGCGGTCTAACGTTAAGCGGTCTAAATGGAGTTTTAAGGGGTAAAGGTGCCAGGCCGAGACCGTGTTTGGGGACTCGGCGGGTAGTTCGACGAGATCCCGCAAAGACTCCAAGGCCGCGGTCCAGATGGCCGCCCGTTCCTGTCTTTGGGCTAAAAAGCGCGGTAACTTCTCGAGCTGAGCTAAACCTATGGCCGCGCCTATATCGGTAAAGTTATATTTAAAGCCCAAGTCGACCACGTCATAGTCCCAAGTCCCCCTGAGATTATCGCGACCATAGATCCGGCGAGCGTCGTTTATGCCGTAAGCCGAAAGAACGCGGGCTCGTTTAATTAGGTCAGAAGGGGAGCCCATTAATAAGCCCCCCTCGCCGGTGGCGAGGTTTTTAGTGGCGTAAAAGGAGAAAGCGACGAGATTTGGGGGAGCGTCAGCTGGTCTTAAGCTAGGATCCCCAATCAGGCGGCCGTCGTACCTGGCCCCTAACGCGTGAGCCGCGTCCTCGACTAGGGCGAGGTTATACTCTTGGCAAAGGGACCAGAAAGCCCCTAGATCGGCGGGAAATCCCCCATAATGGATCGGCAAAAGGGCTTTAACGGGGATCTGGGTCTTAGTATGGATAGGCTGGCCATTAGGACCTTTGTGACACTCTTTAGTTAAAAAAAGACGGACTAGCTCGGGGTCTAAGTTGCCGGTTTTCGGCTCAATATCGACCAAAAAAGGGGTGGCCCC
Source organism: Deltaproteobacteria bacterium (assembly GCA_031257535.1). Classification (GTDB taxonomy): domain Bacteria; phylum Desulfobacterota; class Desulfarculia; order Adiutricales; family Adiutricaceae; genus JAIROO01. The sequence goes on along the minus strand of JAIROO010000098.1, from coordinate 2,169 downwards.
TAAGTAGACGATGGCGTGGACCGTGCTAGGGAAGGTTAAAGGGGTGACTATGACCCCCTGCTTAGGTCCGAGATCTAAAACCTTTAAAGCTAGATGGAGAGCGGCCGTGCAAGAGGAGACGGCCAAAGACTCGGCCGCCCCTAAATAAGAGGCCATCTTAGCCTCAAAGTCGTCGCATTTGGGACCTCGGGTCAGCCAGCCGGACTTTAAGACGCTCTCGATCTGGCTTAACTCGGCCGCGTCGGCCAGCGGGGGAGAAAAAGGCAAAAATCGCCTAAGGGGCGCAATCATCTTAGCGCTCGCTAAAGTTGACGTGGTTAGTCGCGTAAGGGTCAGAAGGGTCGCCGGCTAAAAGGGCGTTTTGGATCTCTAAGATCCCTTGGGTTATCGGCGTTTGGATTTTAAAGCCTAAAACCGTCTTTATCTTGTCGAAAGAGACCCAGTAGTCGCGTAAGTCCGGGGGCTGGGGGACGGTCGTGACTTGGGTTCCAGGGATAGCTTTGGCGATTAAGGCCCCTAAGTCTTTAAACATCACGTTTTGCTCATTGGCCCCGACGTTAAAGATTTGGCCGCTAACTAGCTCCGGCGGCGCCTCTAAGGCTAAAAGATAGGCCCTAGCCGCGTCGGTCACGTGGACTAAAGGTCGCCACTGCTGGCCCGAGTAAATGGCGATTCGTTTTTTTAAGGTGGCTTCCCTAGTTAAAAGATTGACGGCTAGATCAAAACGAGGTCTTAAAGAGTGGCCAAAAAGAGTGCCCATGCGCAGGATGGTCGGCTGAAAATCTAAACTCGCCCCTAAAGCCAAAATAGCCGCCTCGGCTTTGGCCTTTAAACTGGCGTAAAGGGAGATAGGAGCCAAAGGGGAGAGTTCAGTGAGCTTTTCTTTTTCGCGGGTTCCATAGCAGGAGTCCGTGGAAGCGAAGAGAAAGCGCTTAACCCCAAAAGCTTGGGCGGCTCTAGCGAAAGAGACCGCGGCCAAGTAATTGACCGCCGTGGCCTCGATTGGGTGACGGTCGCACAGGGGCTCGCCGACTAAAGCGGCCAGACAAATGGCCTCGTCTTGGCCCCGCAAAGCGTTAGAGACTTGGTTAAGGTCGCGGAGGTCGCCCAAGATGAACTGTCCGTCAATTACGTCTAAGCCTTTTTGCGGGCCATGCCGTAGATTGTCGAAAATCGTGACCGCGCGATTGGCGTTTTGGAGGGTCTGGGCAAGGGTTAGGCCTAAGTAGCCGGCCCCACCGGCGATTAAAGTCTTGATCTTGGGCATTGTTTTTTGGCGGTCTCAATTTCCTTTAAGTCGCTGGCTAACTTTGAAAATTATAGAAAAAAATAGAAAAATATAGAAAAATATAAAATTCTAAGCTGGACCAAAAAACGCCGACTATTTTTAAGGAAGAGCGGGTTTGGCCAAAAAGTCAAGCGGTTATAGTTATAAAGTATTTAATTAATAAAATAAAACTATAACTTAATAAGTTATTAAAACTCCAAAAAATAATAAAATAATTTGACTAATCAAGGCTATCTTACCCTGGATCTGGCTTGAGCGCAATATGGTTTTAGACCCGAAAAGTTTTTTCGCCTTTCAATGGACCTGTCAAGGGGCCTTTAATAAATTTACAGATTGGCCTCTCAAAATAGGCAAAAATTCCTTCCGTCTATAGTTAATATAGTCTAAAAAAGAATAATCGTAAAGGGGAGATAAGGGGCGATTCGCGGTAAAATCATTAAAAATTTTATGGTCATTAGTTAAAGCCCAACCAATTGTCTTAGACGGATCAAAAAGAAATTAAGATTTGGGCGGCCATTTCGGTTTTTGGCGTCTGGCGGGCGGCCGTTCGGAGGCTCGTTATCAATCAGATTCCCGTCCTTATTTTGGCGGGAGAGCCTGACCAAAAGTCCCGCGGCAAAAAGGGGTCTCAAACGTCGTCCGTAAGACGCTCTCTTTATCGCCCTTTTGATCAGGACCTCTCCCTTAAGGGCTTTTAGCGGGAGTTATTATTTTGGCGGGGGACTTGGCCAATATCCGCCTCCAAAAAAGTTTAGGCCTTGGGCGGGCGAGCTAAAGGGCCGAGCCTAAGTCTTTTGGCGGCCGGGACTTGGGGGGCGAGGAGGTGGGTTTGGACGGCTTAGGGGAGCGTAAAGACGTCATCGCCAGCCAAGCCGACTCTC
>JAIROO010000055.1 GCA_031257535.1 Deltaproteobacteria bacterium | reverse complement strand
CGTTGGCCTTTGCCGATGGGGGTCATCATGTCCATAATTCGCATGGAATAGTTTTTTGTTTCCGTCTCCAGGCGAATTCGCGAGTCTGGATACAGAGGGGTTAAGTTGTCAAAGAGGATTTTGTCCCGGGAAACCTCCTCAGGATCCTCAAAATTACAGTGCTCGACCTTTAAAAGAGCGTAGTATCTTTCGCTCTCTTTGGGTGGGCGGATCTGGCCAGAGACCGTGTCGCCGGTGCGGAGGTTAAAGCGCCGGATCTGGCTAGGGGAGACGTAGATATCGTCCGGGCCAGGCAGGTAGTTGGACTCTGGGGCGCGTAAAAAGCCGAACCCATCTGGAAGAGTCTCTAAAACCCCGCCCCCGAAAATCATGCCGTTATGCTCGGTCTGGGCCTGGAGGAGCGAAAAAATCAGCTCTTGCTTCCGTAAACCGGTCGCGTTTTCGATCTTAAACTCCTTGGCCAAGGCGGTCAAATCGGAGATTTTCATCTGTTTAAGCTCGGATAAATCCATTTTTTCTGTCATACGAGGATCCTGAAAAAAACGACCACCGCGAGGGGGCCAAAAAGTCTGACCCGAAATCTAGCCAAAAATACCAAAAAAACGGGGCGGTCAAAAAACTGCGGTCCTTATTTCGCCAAAATTAGCTTAGAAGGACTTTTAAAGGGTAAATTGGGCTCGCCAAAAAACAAGGCCGGGCGCCAATACCAGCTTATATAGTGGTGAATAACGGAAATATGATTTGAAACCAGGAGTAAAATTAATTGGAATTGAAAAACCAAAAGAGACAGTTATAGAAAGGGGATCAACCTGATCCGCCTACCCAAAACCCGCTAATTTTAAATGGATTCAAAAGACTAACTCGATTTTAAGGAAAAATCAAGTGGGTTGAACTTATTAAAACCTTTCCCCCTATCTCTTTTTGGCTTTTTCCAAAAAAGCGCGTCGATAAGCGAACATTCTAGTTTTCTAGTTTTTAAGCTTTCTTTTTTTCCCGAGGGCTTAACTAGAGGGCCTAACTAGTTTAACTTAACTAATATAGGCTGACAGCTGATTATAGAGAGTTGACTTAGCTGAACTATAGAAGACTGACTATAGGGTTAACTATAGGGACAACCATAGGGCTAACGGGGGGTCTAAAAAACTTTTAGTGTTTATTATTTATATTAATGAACAGTTTTTTTGGAAGAAAAAGCGGTCTTTGGGGCTAAACAAACAAACTGTTTTACAGCCCAAAAAACTTAGCCAAAACAATCGGCTATCCCCACGGGGAAAACCATCTTGACGAACAATGGCGATTATTTACTCGATCGCCAATTAGTTGTCAAGTTTTTTTTTTGAAATTCTAGCTAACCATTGGAAATAACTATTAATTTTTTTTGAAAAAATATTTTTTAAGCGGGGCGATAATAGCTACGATCTTGGCCAAAACTCGATTTTTGGCCGGACTTTTTTTTTTCCGGCCTGAACTCACAGTCGCTTTAATGAAGAAGAAAGTCAAATCAGCGAGCCAGGTCAACGACCCTTAGCCATTATGGAGCTGACCATTTTGAAGCTGACCATTTGGGGGCTGACCATTTGGGGGCTGACCATTTTGAAGCTCGCCATTTTTGGCCCTTAGCCATTTTGGAACTAGCCACTTTGGAGCTAACTTTTTTAGCCGTTAGCCACTTTGGAGCTAACCTTTTTAGCCGTTAGCCATTTTGGAGCTAACCATTTTGGGGGGTTAACCATTTCGGGGTCAAAATTTATTGGCCTAATTTTAAGGCGTTTTTTCGGCCCCCCCTATTTTGGTTAAGATTTTTAGCTAAAAATCTTGATTTTAAGGGCCCGCGAGCTTTTTGTCGTTGGCGAAACTTATAAGCCTTTGGGCCCAAAAATCCTGAGGCTTTTAGCCATTATTTTAAGCGTTAGCTCCCTCCTGGTCGCTAGTCTCGAAGTTTTTGGGTTTTTTGGCGGCCTGGGCGGGGTTTGAAGGTTGGAGTTTGGCGATGATCTGAATTTGCTCTTTAATCTGCTCGATCTGCTCAATGGTCCCCGGTCGAGAGCGGGAAAACCAAAACCACCAAGGGTTGCCGTCGGGTTCGAGGTCCAGGCGAGAAGCCACCTCTAAACTCGCCTGAAAGGCTGGCACGTCCCAAGTGGCTAAAACCGCGGCCGCCGAGAGCTTTCTTTCTAAAAGGCGGCGGACAAAGCGGACCATAGCCCTGGAGATGAAGTGGCTAATCCCCACGGCCAACCATAAACAAGGGACTAAAACCGGGGAGAATTCTTGGGGAAAACGCCACAAAAAGCCTAAACCGCCTAAAAAAAACAAGGTCAAAGGCACGGCTAAACTCATGGTTAAAGCCCGTAAAATAATAATAAGCCCCTCAGCTTTAACTATTCTTCCTAAAATAGCTGTTATTAGACGATGCTTTAAAGCTCCTTTGGGCATTTCTAAGGCTATTTGAGGGATAATAAGACGTTGACCGTTGATTTTAGGCCAAGGCAACCCAAAAGTGGGATTTAAGTAAACTAAAGGCTGTTTTAAATTCCAGTCTTTTGGTAAAGGGAGAGATTTAACGACTTTGGGTAAACTCTCAGGGAGTTCGCCGGTTCTTAAAGCCCGAAACCGCTTGGGAAACAACCTTGGTTCGGCGCGCTCCCACAAGCAAGGGAGCCAAACCAACGACTGGGCGACCAGAAACAAGGTTAACGACCAGATGGCGAGGCTAACTTCCCCCAGTAAGCTCAACAAACCATAAGTTAAAGCGATAACCACGAGCAAACCAATAAACTCGCGGACCGCCAGATATCGAAACCGCCGCCAAAAAGAACGAGTATCTAGGCCAAAAGCCCGCCGAGCCTGGGATCGGGCGGCGATTACGGGAAAACGAAAAAGATCCGCGACCAAGGCTAAAACCACGATGAGCGTTAAAGGCGTGGCTCCTCGGAAATAGGGGAGATCGACGACGACCATGCTCCCCATAACTAATCCAAATAAGAACATTATATGAGCCATTAGGGCCAAACCGACCATCAAAAGGCTGTAGATTTCTGGTTTTTCTTCCGCCGCGCTGATGGTCGCTAAACGACTAAACATGACTTTCCTCCTGGCCAAAAAACTGGCTTAAGGGGACGTATATATTAATAGTAGGACCAAGCCCTTTTTTTAAGGGTTTTTCCCTTTCGGGTTTAGGCCATACGCTTGGATTTTCGTAATTAAAGCTCGGCGGCTTAAGCCCAAAACCTCGGCCGCCCGGCTTTGATTGCCGTTGGTTAAAGTTAAGGCCCTTCTAATGAGGGTCTTTTCCATAACTTCTAAAACTTGACGACTAGCCTCTTTTAAGTCCAGCCAGTCCTCGGGAATAACTAAAGAAAAACCCGCTGATTTCGGGAGGGTTTCTCCCCCGCCAAAAGGCAGATCCGCGGGGCCAACGACTGGCCCGTCGCTCATGACCGCGGCTTGCTCCATGACGTTTTTTAAGGCTCTGACGTTACCATTAAAGGTCTGGGCCGAAAGAAGCCTTAAAGCCGCCGGAGCCAAAGATTTAGGGCTTAAGCCATTTTTTTTCACGGCTAAGGCTAAAAAATGGGCGGCTAAACCTGGAATATCCTCCCGTCGATCGCGTAAAGGCGGCATATGGAGGCGGATGACGTTTAAACGGTAATAAAGATCCTCCCGAAACCGACCCTTAGCCACTTCCTCGGTCAGATCCCGGTTGGTGGCCGCCAAAACCCGTAAATCAACCCGGCGGGGGACGTTTTCCCCTACGCGCCGCACTTCCTCTTCCTGAAGAACGCGTAAAAGCTTAACCTGCATCTCCAAAGGTAGCTCGCTCACCTCGTCTAAAAACAAGGTTCCGCCGTCGGCTTCGGCGATTAAGCCTTCTTTGGCTTTGTCGGCTCCGGTAAAGGCCCCTTTGACGTGGCCAAAAAACTCGCTCTCCATAAGGTTAGCCGGGATAGCCCCACAGTTGACGGCCACAAAGGGTTTATCGCGTCTCGGGCCATGCCGATGGATGGACTGGGCGGCCAGTTCTTTGCCGGTTCCGCTTTCCCCATCGATCAGAACCGTGGCTTTGGCTTCGGCGGCTTTGGCGATGACGGCGAAGACCTTTTTCATGGCTTCGCTCTGGCCTAAGAAGACCTCTTGGTCTAAGCGCTCGCCCAAGTCCCTTTTTAGCCTTTGATTTTCGGCTAACAGACGATTGCGCTCTAAGGCCTTTTCCAAGACCAGAACCATTTCGTCTTCGTTAAAGGGTTTGGCGATATAGTCGTAAGCTCCGGCCTTCATGGCTAAGATGGCCGTCTCCATGGTCGCGAAGGCCGTCACCACGATGACCACCTGCTCGGGGCATGCCTCTTTAATCTTGGCTAACAGGCCCAACCCGTCTAAGCCCGGCATGGACAGATCGGTTAAGACCGCGTCAAAGGACCCTTGGCCATAAGCCACCAAAGCCTCGGCTCCCGAGGCCGCGGTTTGACAAACGTAACCCTTTTTGCCCAGCATAATGGACATTATTTTGCGGATGTGCTCCTCGTCGTCGACGATGAGGACGTGAGGTGGTCGCATATTTCGCTTAATTAGCCTTTTTTTTTGATCTTAAGGTTTAGGGTTATTGGCCGCCCACAGGTAAATAGCGAAGGCCGCGCCCTGACCCCCGCTAGAAGTTAACTCCAAGCGGCCCCGGTAGCCATCGACGATCCGTTGACAGATGGCCAGGCCTAAACCCGTGCCCTGACCTGGGGCTTTGGTGGTAAAAAAGGGATCAAAGGCTCTTTTCTGGACCGCCTCGCTCATGCCCGGGCCATTATCGGCTAAACGTAAAACAATCATTGGCCCGTCAACGGCTAAATCCACGAAAAAAGTCGGCGGAGGGTCGGTCTGCTCAGCCATGGCTTGAGCCGCGTTCATGGCGATTATGATGACCACCTGAGCTAGGTGATCCCGGTCCATGGTCACTAAATACTGGCCGTTTAAATCAAAATTATACTCAACTTTTAACCTGGCCAAGCCTCTTTGCGAGCCCAGCATACCAAGAATCCGGGGTAAGCGCTCGGCTAAGTTTAAGGTCTCAGCCAGGCCTTGAGCCGGCCTTGAGTAGTCTAAAAGCTCCCGTAAGATCTTCTGGATCCGGCCGGTTTGCTCCAAGATGGCGGTTAAAAACTCCCGCCGGTCAGTCTCGGGGATCGTCACGTCGGCTAAGATCTGCGCGTAGCCAGAGATCGCCGACAAGGGGTTGCCTATCTCGTGAGCTACCCCCGCGGCCAGAAGGCCAATGGAGGCCAGTTTTTCCGAGTGGAGCAGCTGTCGTTCCAAGTGCCTTCTCTCGGTCACGTCGCTGACCATTAGTAAAAACGAGGCCTTATCCGAGCTAGGAGCGTCGATAGTGGGCGAGCCCTCGGCTTTGGAGGCCGAGATCAAAACAGCCCGCTTCTCGCCACGAGCGTTTTTAAGACTAACCTCTAAGACCTGGTCCACTGGCGGGGGCGCGCCGTAAGACCAGGCCATTAACTCCGGGCCATTAGCTAATAAACCTCGAAACTCCTGACCTACTAGCTCTTCTCGACTATAACCCCACTGACCGGCTTTGCGATTAGCGTAAGCCACCTGACCACGCTCGTCTAAAATTAAAATAGCGTCGTTGGCCGTCTCAAAAAGTCGCTCCAAATAATCGGAGGTCTGCCGGGCCCGACGTTCTGAGTCCACCAGCATCTGATTAGCCCGGGTCAGATCGTCGAACAAAAGGACGTTGGATAAGGCCGCGCTGGCTTGGTCAGCCATGATGGCCAGCATCCGCTCGTTTTCTGGCGTATAGCCGTCGCCGCGATTACGAGCCAAGGCCAAAAGACCTAAAAACCGGTGGTGGACGGCCAGAGGAACTAGGGCTAAGGCCACCTTGTCCTCGTTAGCCAACGCCAAAGGGTCCAGGCTCGCCTCAGCCTCGGGGAGACTAAGAATCTTAGCGGCGTCGCTAGGGGCCAAACCCTCGTCTGGAGGCGTTTTAGGGTCAGGATAACCGTTTAAATTTAAGGCGTTTAAGTTTAACCCGTTAAAAACAAAGGGTCGCGCCAAGGGAGGATAAAAATGGAACTCTTCGCGGTCGGAAAAATAAGCGGCCCGTAAAAACAAGCCTTCTTGGGCGGGATCGTTTAATAAGAGGCTTAAGCGGTCAACCTCGACCTCGTGAGCCACCGCGGTCATTAGGGCCTGAGCTAAGGCCTCCACGGTTAAAGCCGAACGTAAAGCGTCTCCCACTCGCCGAACTAAAGACAACTCCTCGAGCTTTTGGTCGTAGCGCTCGTAGATCTCGGTTAAGGTGCTTTTATAAATGTCGAGCTTGGCTTGCAGTTCCGTAAAATGGCTTTTGTCCGCGCCCATCAAAGCCCCTTTCGCAAACTAACTAATAGCGGCCAATTAGCCATTTGGACCATGACTGGTTTTAGTGAAGCCAAGCCGAAAATCAAACCAATATATATAAACGCGATCTAAAAATAATTATCCAAAAAAACTAACCAACTAAACAAACAAACAATCACTAGACACCTAAACAACTAAACAACTAAACAACTAAACAACTAAACAACTAACCAACCAATCAATCAATCAATCAATCATCAATCAATCAACCAACAAACAAAATAACCAGGGTTACCTCAGATATCATAAATGTTATTACCTAATAAGCTATCTTAGAATATTGAGACAGTCCATTAGTAGCTTAACCTATAAAACCAAAACTTACTATTCCTAGTCAAATATAGCCAAATAGCTGGTTTTATCTTAAAAGTAACGGTTTAAAATTATGGTTTCGTCTCTTTCTGGCCCGACTGAGACTAAAGCCGGCGGGCAACCCACTAGTTCCTCGACTAGATCCAGATAAGCCCGAGCCCCTTTGGGGAGGTCGGTTAGTTTTCGGGCGGTCTTAATATCCTCGTCAAAACCTGGCGAGGAGCGATAGACCAGTTTAACTCGGGCCAGATCTAGAAGGCTCGCCGGCGGCCAGAGCAGCTTTTCCCCGTCTAGCTCATAGTGACTCGCGATTTTAAGTTCGCCCAAGCCACTTAAAACGTCGAGTTTAGTGATGGCTAAGTGGTCTATCCCGCACAGTTTAACCGCGGCTCGGACCACGACCGCGTCCAGCCAGCCACAGCGTCTGGGCCGACCAGTGGTGGTGCCATACTCTCGGCCCCGCTCGCGGATCTGGTCGCCAACCTCGTCTTTTAGCTCCGTCGGAAAAGGGCCTTCTCCCACCCGACTAGTATAGGCTTTAACTAGGCCTAAGACGTTTTCCAGACGCTTCGGGGCTAATCCCGTGCCCACGGCCACTGAGCCAGTGGTCGGATTGGAGCTGGTGACATAAGGATAAGTCCCATGGTCCACGTCTAGCTGGACTCCTTGGGCTCCTTCAAACAAAATATTTAGGCCTTGCTCGCCAGCGGCCCTTAAGTAACTCGTCACGTCGGTTAAATAAGGCAAAAGATCGTCCCGTAAGGCTAAAACCCTGGCCGCGACCGTCTCGGCCTTTAGGCTGGGGACCTTATAGAGATTTTCAAATAAACAGTTTTTCTCCTGTAAGGCCCGCTCAACTTTTTGAATAAAAACGTCAGGGGAGCGGAGATCCAGGAGCCGCAAACCAACTCGAGCCGCCTTATCCTCGTAAGCCGGGCCAATCCCTCGACCAGTGGTGCCCAACCGCTGACTACCAGCCGCGTTCTCCCGAGCCACGTCTAAAAGGCGGTGGTAGGGCATAATCATATGGGCTTTTTCCGAGATCTTAAGGTTTGCGGGACTAATAGTGACCCCTCTTTTAACTAAGGCCCTAATCTCGACGATTAGATCTTCGGGATCCACCACTACCCCAGAGGCGATAACCGAAACTTTACCCGGGCGCAAAATTCCAGAGGGGACGGTATGGAGAGCGTAAGACTGATCGCCCACCACCAAGGTGTGGCCAGCGTTGTTGCCGCCTTGGAAACGGACGACGAGGTCAGCTCCCTCGGACAGGAGATCCACCACCTTCCCTTTGCCTTCGTCGCCCCATTGCGTCCCGATTATCGCCACGTTAGTCATAAGACTCCTTAAGAAAGGCCAAAAAGCTAGGGCCTCACGCCTTAGAACGAAAAGACGTTGGCTTGGCCCGCCTTATCAATATACTAAATAGCCAGGATTAAAGCAAAAAACGGCTAAGTTTTCCTTAAAAGAGGTTAGGCGTTAAGGCCTTAAATCTTGAGATTTTTTGGCGAGGTTAGACCTTAAGGCGACAAACTTTATTGTTTTTTTGACGCGGTTAGGCGATATGGCGACAAACCTTAATAGCTTTTTGGGCGAGAGGTTGGAGCTTAAGGCGACAAACCTTATAGTCATTTTTGCGAGAGGTTGGAGTTTAAGGCGACTAATATTATAATTTTTTTGGATTTGGCGGTTAATAGGGACGAGAATTTAGACGTCGATTTGGACGACGACTTTTAGTGGTTAAATAGGAGAGTAACCTTTAAGCGATCGTTTTTCCGCGGCGACAGCGCCTTTTGGCGGTATCTACCGGCGACGACGCCTTTTGGCTCCTTACGCCGCGACTTTTCGTGGAGAATCGCGCTACGATCTTGACGAAAACTTGTCTGGTTAACTTTTGGTAGTTAACTTTCCGCGGAAGCTCTCTTAATTTGCCGCGAAGACTTGGAAGCTGACTCTTGGTCGCTAACTTGAATCGCGAGGCAACTTGGCCGGTAACTGACTGGTTGGCTTGGTCTGTTCTTGCGCGGTTCTTACCGGTGACTTGTACGGTGACTTGTGCGGTTCTTGTGCGGTTCTTGCCGGTGACTTGTACGGTGACTTGCGCGGTAACTTAGACGGTTATAAAAAGGCGACTTAGGCGGTTCTTACGCTGTGACTTGGCTAGCGACTTGGACGGTTCTTGGACGGTAACTTGTCGGTTCTGGCGCGATGACTTGGACTATTTACTAAAGTCGTTAACCTAAAGACAGTTTAGACGTTAACCAAAAAAAACGATAAAGACCGCGACTTAGACCCACCCCAACATAGTGGCCCCGCCTTAGAATCAGCTTTCATCAACTAATTTTATTTACAGTTTAAGACGAGGCTTCTGGTCGCCGAGAGCCATAGTGACCCCTAACCCAACGCCGAGCTTCGTCTGGGGTGCGGATTTCGCCTTTATCGTGAGCTTTAGCTAATAGTTTTAAAATCTGACCCACCTGTGGACCTGGGGCGATTTGGCTTTGGCTAATCACCTCATGCCCGGCCAATAAAGGTTTAGGAGCGGTAGTGGCTCCCCCGACCGGAGCTAAATACTCTTGTAAACTATGAGGAAAAACCTCAAAGCGAGGCCGACGACCATTCCAGTCAGCCACGGAGATTGCCCAAAAGTCGGTTAGATCGCAATCCGGGGCCAGTTTCCGAGCCAAGCTAAAGAGTCCTTCGGCCGTCACCGGCCGAAAGGACAGCTCCATGTGCCAGAGGACTAACTTAGCCACGGCCGCGACGACTTTATCTGGAACTTTCTGGGCCCGTAAAAAAGCTTTGGCTAGGGGTTCGCCGGCTTTGGCGTGACCCTTAGTGACGGGGACGCCTCGCTCGTCATACCTTAAGACTCTA
>JAIROO010000025.1 GCA_031257535.1 Deltaproteobacteria bacterium | reverse complement strand
TTTCCGAATCGCCTGGGGCGGGAAAAGTAAAAGGCGTTATCCGCGCGCTGGATAATATTGACTAAAAATCCGGTTTTATCGACATATATACCGCCGCTAGAAATGACTTGCTCAAAATCAGACAAAGAGAGATGCATTTTATTTACAAATATTGTCATAATAATTCTCGCGTCAAAGCTTAACTTAAAATTAAGCCTATAATTCGCTATAAAAACTTGGCGGGTCCAGGTCGGATCTTCTTCTGAATTATGGAACTTTAGAAAAGCGGTGGGTGGCTGGTCAAACTATTAACCCATATATTCAAAATAATATTAAATACCTTTCCTTTGTTTGTCAAGTTGAATTTTTGAATTTTGGCCTTTGGTCAGGGTCATATCATTTAATTTTTTTAAAATTTCCTACCCATTTAATAATTTTTGGCATGAAAATTGCTAATAAGCTAATAGATGGTTATTAAGATGATTGTTAAACCGCGGAGTCAGGACGGAGATCGGCGGTATCAGGACCAAAAAGACGAAAAAAGAATTTTATGAAGACAATCGGTACTCCTAAAGGCCGCCCGCGTTCTTTCGCCAATTGTTTCTACGCCAAAAAAGAGCCGGGCGACAATGATCCGCCTTTAAAGTCGCGTTTAAAACCGAAAAAGGAGATTTTCGATGGCCTTAGCTCACCTGATAACTTTGTATAGTTTCTTGGCGTCAAGGGGGAGATCACTAACATTATCCTAAAAAAATTTTAATTAGCCGTTTATTATACGACATAAAATTTTAATGATTTGGCCGTGAGTTTACTCCTCCTTATAAGTTGTCCCCGCCTACTAACACTAGCCGCTTCTCCCTATAATAATTGTTGTCGTCCCCCTATTATAGTCATCCCCAGGCCATTAGCCCGACCTTTAACCAGGGCTAAAGAGTCAAGCCGCCTAACTTCAGCCCTTCAAAAATCGGTCGCTTAGATTTAGAAACTAACGTATTGACTTTTTTAAAACGAATATTTATAATTCTTAATTAAAGGGTTTTGGGCAAAAATCTTTACCTTTGATTTATCCCATTAAGGTAAATATTAACCATAAAGAGTTTTAGTCTAGCCCCAATTGGTTTTATGGCCCTTTTTAAAAAGAGGACTAAAAAGTCGCCCTTGACTTGACCTTTTTTTGGGCGCCCTTAAAAACCAAAAAGACTTCTGGTTTATCGGACCGAACAAAAGACCCCTAAAAAAACTCCACCAAATAGCTTTAGTCAACCACGATTATTGCTTTTTAATGGTTACTAAGACTGAAAGAGAAGGTAATTTAATGTCCTTTCGGCCGCGTCTTTGGCCCCATGACTTGGTCCGGTATCGCCGCGTTCTCCAAAAGAAATTAGCCCAGTTTCTCCCGGACTACGACTTCCAGATCGGTCCCGGCCCCGAGCCCCATTCGGATCTAGCCGCCCCCTTGGCTTACCTTGGCCGCCCTTTAGGCTACGTCTCGGTCAGCTTAAAACCAGGCCGCGAGCCTGCCTCGCCCGCGGTTTTGGCTATTTGGCCCAGTTTAGCCGACTCGGCCTTAGAAAACCTGGCCTTAAGAAAAGCCTTAAGCCAAGAGCCTGAGACCGGCCTTTTTAACCGCGAGTATTTTCTCTTCCGTTTAAATAAACTCCTTCTTCAAACCTTAGAGCCAAGCGAGTCTGGCTTAACTTTAGCCCAAGAAGACCATAACCCCGGCCAAGTCGCCGTGGCCACCCTGGCCTTAAACCCAGGCCAGACCCCCCTTAAGCGCTGGCAAGCCAAAGCCCTCCGCGACCTTAATCCCCTCTATCTAGCCCGCTTAGATCGCGAGCGCCTAGGTTTAGTCGTCCCCGGCGACCCAGAGACGATCCTTCTTTATTTAAACGACTTTCGGGACAAAGCTAAGGCCTTTTTCCCAGGCCAGACTCTGCCCATTGGTTACGCCTTAGCCCCCAAGGCCCAAGAAAATCCTCCAGCCTCTCGCCAAGTGGCCGAGACCTGGCTTTGGCGAGCTTTGATGGCCTTAAGGGTCGCGGTCTCGCCAAGCGCCTTGCGACCAGTCGTGGAGTTTGGGGATCTGGTGGCTAATCACGGAACCATAACTCAGGTTCTGCCCCAAGATAGGGTCGTGGTCAGCCTAGGTCTAGACATGGGCGCCCAAGCGGGCCAAGTTTTCGAGGTCACGGGCTCAAGTGGCGAGGTTAAAGGCCAGATCGCCCTTTTTGAGATCGCTTCTAATTTTTCCTTAGCTAACGTTATGCCAAGCCAAAGGAGCCATTTCACTTGTGGCGACCGTTTAACCCTGGCCCAGTCGGCCGCCCCCAAGTTAAGCTCCCTTACGTCCTCGTCCTTAGACGACTTAAACGCCCCCGCCAACTTTACGGCCGCCTTAGACCGTTTAGCCAAGGACGAAGAGCCCTTAGCGGTGGCCTTAATCGCCATCGACGACGGCGAGAAACTGGCCACTTTAGCCGGACCCGCGGAGTTGGACCGGCGAATCGGGTTAATTAAGGCCGCGGTTAGCCAGTTACGGACCGCGGCGGCCACGGCTCGTTTAAGCGACTCCAAGGTGGCCTTCGCTTTTAAACTTAGCCTTGAAGAGGCCTTAATTCTGGCTCAAAACATTCAAAAGGCCGGAGATTTTTCGGCTTCTATTGGTCTTACGGCTTGGCCAAAGTTAGTCGACGACCCCGCCGATCTCTTAAGCGCGGCCGAAAAAGCCTTACTCGAGGCCTTCATGACCGGGCCCAAGACGATCGTCGTCTTTGGCCCCCAGTGTTTAAACATCGCCGGCGACCGCTTGTTTGAGGCGGGCGACATTACCGCGGCCATGGCCGAGTATCGAAAAGGCCTGGTCTTAGACCCGGGCCAGCCAAATCTCTTAAACAGCTTAGGGGTCTGTTACGGCCGACAAGGCGACCATCAAGCGGCTTTAGAGGTCTTTGACCAGGTTTTGGCCCAAGAGCCCGACAACCTCATGGCCCTCTTTAATAAAAGCTGCTCTTTGCTCTTAGTGGACCGAGTGGAGGAAGCCTTAGACGTTTTAAAATTGGCTAAGGCTAACCCAGAGACGGGGTTTGACGTCTATTACCAGTATGGCCGCCTAACTTTAGAGCGAGGTCAAGCCGAAGAAGCTTTAGCCGCTCTCCAAAAAGCCATTACTTTCCCCGACCTAAGGGGGGAGATCTATCGTCTTTTAGGCCAAGCCGAACTTTTAGCCGGGGACGAGCTAAAAGCCTTCGAGGCCTTTAAAAAAGCCGTCAAACACGATCCTGACGACGCCCAGAGCCTGTCGTCTTTAGGGGTTTTGTATTTAGAAAAGCAAAACGACCGGGAAGTGGCCTTGTCCTTGTTTCAAAGAAGCGTGGAGATTGACCCAACTAATAGTCTTTTTCGGCAACGCTTAGGCAAGCTCTTGTTTGACCGGGGCGATTTCGCGGGGGCCACCCACCACTTAAACTCGGCCGTGGAGTATGGTTGCCGAGCCCCAGACGCCCGTCGTCGCTTGGAAGAAGCGGCGAGTTTCGCGTTTGACTCGGGCGAGGGCCAAGACCAGGGCCAACTAGCCAACCCTAAAAAACCAAATATTTCGAAAACCAACCCCAAGCTTTTATTCGCTCGTCGCGTTTGTGACTGAAATTCACGCTCTTTTAAGGCTTTTTTAAAAAAAATATAGTCTAAGATCAAAAAAGGCGGGTTTAACCCCGCCTTTTTCGTTTGGTCCAAACTCCCGACCTTAGCCGGCGACCCAACCGTCCCTTTTTGGCTTACTCTTGGGCGAACAGTTGAGTGGAGAGGTAACGCTCGCCGGTATCGGGCAGGATGACCACAACGTTCTTGCCGGCGAACTCGGGCCTTTTCGCCACCTCAGTGGCCGCGTGGAGAGCCGCCCCTGAGGAGATGCCCACCAGTAAGCCTTCCTTCCTGCCCACTTCCCGGGAAGCGGCGAACGCGTCTGGCGTTTTAACCCGGAAGATCTCGTCGACCACGGCCGCGTTAAAAACCTGGGGCACAAACCCAGCCCCAATGCCCTGAATTTGGTGCGGTCCAGGCTTTTCGCCGGAGAGAACCGAGGAGTCGTAAGGCTCAACGGCCACGATCCGGACGTCAGGATTGAGCTTCTTCAAAACCTCGCCCACCCCAGTCACGGTGCCGCCAGTGCCAACTCCGCTAATAACCGCCCCCACTTGGCCGTCAGTGTCTTTGATGATCTCCTGGGCCGTGGTCTTCCGATGAATCTCGGGGTTAGAGGGGTTGTTAAACTGCTGGGGCACGTAGGAGTTGGGGGTGCTGGCTTTAAGCTCCTCGGCCTTCTTAATGGCCCCCTTCATGCCCTCGGACCCCGGGGTCAAGCTCAACTCCGCGCCTAAAGCGTACAAAAGCTTCCGACGCTCCAAGCTCATGGTCTCGGGCATGACCAAGATGATCTTATAACCGCGAGAAGCGGCCACAAAGGCCAGACCAATCCCGGTGTTGCCGGAAGTGGGCTCGATAATGGTCGTGTCTTTGTTAATATGCCCCGCCTTTTCGGCGTCCTCGATCATAGACAAGGCGATGCGGTCTTTAACGCTGCCTAAAGGGTTAAAGTACTCAAGCTTAGCCAAAAGACGACCTTTAACGCCTTGAGACTGGCCATAGCGAGCCAGCTCGAGCAAAGGAGTGTTGCCAATTAATTCAGTTAAATTCGCGGCTATCTTAGCCATAAAAACACCTCTCCATAAAAGAAACAAAGAAAAATAAAGGCCAAAAAAATAAAAAAGGCCAAGAACATTGAATGTTCCCGGCCTTCAGTCAGTTACTGATCAGCTTAGATTAAAATTCCGGTCAACCGCCTTGGACCGAAAAAAAACAACAAGCTAGCTTAAATGAGTCTCAACCCAAAAAAACCGCCCGTCTAAAATCAATCTTAGGCCAAATTTTATTTAAGCCTAAAAAATTTGTCAAGCTTTTTTTTCAGTCTTTCTTTTGCTATGTTTGTCCAAGCTTTTTTTCTTAAGGCCTTTCGCGCCTTCTTTCAGGCGTTGACCTTCTTTCGGACGTTTTATTATATAGTTGTTTAGTTGTTTAGCTGACCTCATTAACTTCTTTTTTTTTGGCTTTTTTTCGGTTACTTTTATGAACTTCGATTCCATCTGCGTTCACGGAGCTAAAGATCCCAACAATAAAACCGGGGCTTTGGCCGTGCCCATTTACCAGTCCGCCACCTTCGCCCACCCGGGAGTCGGCCAAAGCACGGGCTATGACTACGCTAGGGTCCAAAATCCCACCCGCGAGCCTTTGGAAAGGCTCGTGGCCGCCTTAGAGGGCGGCCGTGAAGCCTTGGCTTTCGCTAGCGGCATGGCTTCTTTGGACGCGTTCATGTATTTATTAAAAAAAAACGACCATATCATCGCCTCGGACGACCTTTACGGCGGCACGGTCCGCTTGTTCGATAGCCTAGCTTTACGGGCGGGTTTAGAGACCACCTACGTGGACTATAGCGATCTTACGGCCTTAGAAAAAACTTTAAGGCCGACCACCCAAATGGTCTTTGTGGAGACCCCGACCAATCCCATGATGAAAGTCGCGGATATCGCGGCTATTCGAGCGGTTCTCCCTAAAAAGGTCCTATTAGTGGTCGACAACACCTTTTTGACCCCGTATTTTCAAAAACCCCTGGCCTTAGGCGCGGACCTGGTCCTCCATAGCGGCACTAAATACTTAGCCGGGCACAACGACACCTTAGCCGGATTTTTGGTCGTAAACGATCCAGAACTCGCCGAAAAACTGCGGTTTATCACGAAGACCGTGGGCACGGGTTTAGCCCCATTTGATAGTTTTTTGCTCATAAGAAGCTTAAAGACCCTGGCCCTGCGCCTGGAAAAAAGTCAAGCCAACGCGATAAAAGTCGCCAATTGGCTAAGCCAAAACCCGAAAGTTTCTAAGGTCTATTACCCAGCCTTCGCCGACCCCAAGTCGCTTGAGATCCAAAAAAAGCAAACCACCGGGTTTGGGGCCATGATCTCCTTTCTTGTGACGACCGAGGAGACGGCCATCAAAGCCTTAGAAAAGGTCAAGCTTATTTTATACGCCGAAAGCTTAGGCGGGGTGGAGACTTTAATTACTTACCCGTATTTACAAACCCACGCCGATCTGCCCGTCGAAAGGCGTTTAGCCTTAGGCATTAACGAGCGCTTATTGCGTCTGTCTTTGGGCGTGGAAGACCCTAACGACCTCATCCAAGACCTTGAACAAGCCTTGGCCTAAAAAAACTCTGACTTTAATCGGCTCATAATTAAAGCCGCGACGGAGAAACGAGCATTGAGCTTAAGCGCCCAAAAACCAGTCCCTTTAGACCAGACCCAATACGACTTTGACGAGATTATCGAGCGGCGGGGCACTAATAGCCTTAAATTCGATTTCGCCCTGGAGCGAGGCCAGCCCGAGGGACTTTTGCCCTTGTGGGTGGCGGACATGGATTTTCGGGCCCCGAAACCGGTTTTAGACCGCTTAGTCGAGGTCGCTAAGCACGGTATTTTTGGCTACACCGAGGCCAAAAGCGACTATTACGAGGCCGTCGCCGGTTGGTTCGACCGCCGTCACGGCTATCGGCCCGAGCCCAAGTGGCTAAAAATGGCCCCTGGGGTAGTTTTCGCTCTGGCCATGGCTATTCGGGCTTTAACCGAAAAAGGGGACGGGGTTTTGATCCAAAGCCCGGTTTACTACCCCTTTACCGGCTGCGCCCTAGACAATGACCGCTTGCCCATTAGAACCCAGCTGGTCTTAAATAACGGCCGTTATGAAATCGACTTTGACGATTTTGAGAAAAAAATGGTCGACCACAAGATCAAGCTTTTTCTTTTATGCAATCCCCATAATCCCGTCGGCCGAGTCTGGACCCGGGCTGAGCTATTAACCATGGGCCAGTTGTGCTTAAAGCATGGCTGCTTAGTCTTCGCCGACGAGATTCACGCTGATTTTATTTTTCCTGGGTACCGCCACGAGGTTTTCGCCGCCTTAGATCCAGCCCTCGCCGATATCTCTATTGTCGCCACCGCCCCTTCGAAAACTTTTAACCTCGCTGGCCTCCAAAACGCCAATCTCTTTATAAAAAACCCAGTTCTTTATAAAACCCTAAGCCAAGAGATCCGTCGCTCGGGTTACAGCCAATTAAACGCCATGGGCCTCGCCGCTGGCCAGACGGCCTACGAACAAGGCGAAAACTGGCTTGATCAGCTCCTGGTCTACTTAAAGGGCAACTTAGACTACGCGCGAGATTTTTTCCAAAAACGTTTAAGCCCCTTAAAATTAATTGAGCCCGAGGGCACGTATTTATTGTGGTTTGACGGCCGAGAGCTAGGTTTGACCGCGGAGGGCCTTAATCGCCTAATGATCGACAAAGCCCAGCTGTGGCTGGACGATGGGACGATATTTGGGCCAGGGGGAGCCGGTTTTCAGCGCTTAAACTTCGCCTGCCCACGCCAAACCCTAAAAGAAGCTTTAGAGCGTTTAGCCCTAGCTCTAACTTAAAAAAAACTCCTTTAAGCTCTTTGGTTTTGGCTAAAAAAAATGGGCCACTTTGGCTAACGAGAAATGGGCTAAAACGCCTGAATGCTGATAGACAGAGAAACTGGTCAGAAGAAGGCGAAGCGGGATGTCTTTTTATCCTGTTTATATAAAATTATATCTTATCATCTCTGGATATACTTGATGAGATGATATTGCGCCAACACCACCAAAGGCGCGAGGTAGGCACGGTGAAATATTTTTTTGGACTTGTTCGTTTAACAGTAAAAATATTACGCGTCATTTAACGAAATCGAGGCGTCGAATATGGATTTGGAATGGATTAGCCCAGCGCATGCCGCTGGAAAATGGAGAGTCACGACTCGGCAAAAGCAATACCTTTGCTCATGGAATAAAAATGAGAGCTTGGCCGGGTTGAGTCATTTCTGGCTTATTCCGAAAGACGCGCCAAAACCTCCCGTCGGTAGGTTTAAAGCCGTAAAACATTAAAAGCGCGGGAAGCGATAATGCGGCTATCGTGGGACGAAATACAGGCCAAGGCCGTCGCGTTCTCCAACCGCTGGCGGAACGGCGGGAAAGAGAAGCAGGAAGCGCAGAGCTTCGCGCGCGCTTTTCTCAGCGTGTTCGGCGTGGAAACCGACATTATTGACCGAGGCTTTGAGAACCCTGTCAAAATCGGCGGCCAGGGCCACGACAAGTACATAGACTTTCTCTGGGCGGGGCAAATCGCCATCGAGATGAAGTCCAAGGGCGAAAACCTCACGCTCGCGTTCAACCAACTTCAAAACTATATGAACCACCTTCCCAATCAGGATGACGTTCCGGACTTGTGGCTCGTCTGCGATTTTGAGAAAATGCGGTTGAACCGTCGCTCCACCAATGAAACTTGGACTTTCAAAACAAAAGATTTGCGCAAGCATATCAAACGTTTCGCCAATATCGCGGGCTACGCGACTGAGCGCGTCCGTAACGATCAAGTTGAAGTCAACGTCAAAGCCGCCGAGAAGATGGCGAAGCTACATGACGCGCTGATATCTCACGGCTATGATGGGCATGACCTTGAAGTCTACCTCGTCCGGCTCCTGTTTTGCCTATACGCCGACGACACGGGCATATTCCCTAAGGACAGCTTCTATCAATATATTGAAGACTCAAAGCCGGACGGTAGCGATCTATCTGATCGCGTGGCGAGGCTTTTTGAAATTCTCAATACGCCAGAGGAAATTCGCTTGAAGCGAACGCTCCTCTCCGACGAATTGCGCCGGTTTCGCTACGTCAACGGTGGGCTTTTCAGGGATTTGCTACCGATGGCCGACTTCGACGAAAAAACGCGTCAAATACTGCTTGATTGCGTGAACTTCGACTGGAACAAAATCAGCCCCGCCATTTTCGGCGCGATGTTCCAAGGCGTGATGGATAAAACCCAGCGCCGAGAACTCGGCGCGCACTACACGAGCGAGGAAAACATCTTAAAGCTGATCAATCCGCTGTTTATGGACGAATTGTGGAAAGAGTTTGACCGCGTGAAAACCGACCCCACCGCGCTTGAACGCTTTCACGATAAAATCAGCCGCTTGAATTTTCTCGATCCGGCCTGCGGCTGCGGCAACTTCCTTATTATCACCTATCGGGAACTGCGCTTGTTGGAGCTTGAAATCCTGAAAACGCGCGTCAACGACCGCCAGTTGATATTGGACGTTTCTACGCTTCTGAAAGTCGGGGTGGAGCGGTTTTATGGCATTGAACGCGAGGACTTCCCCTGCCAGATAGCGCAAGTTGGTATGTGGCTCATTGATCACCAAATGAACCTGCTCGCGTCCGATCAATTCGGACAGTATTTCGCCCGGCTACCACTGACGAAGAGCGCGACGATTGTAAATGGGAACGCGCTGCGGATTGATTGGGAGGGAGTTATTCCGAGCCAAAAATTGGCTTATATTCTTGGGAATCCTCCTTTCAACGGCGCGAGAACGATGACCCCGGAACAAAAATCGGATATGCGGCGCGTATTCGGCGACTTGAAAGGCGCTGGCAACCTTGATTATGTCACAGCATGGTACAAAAAATCCGCGGATTACACGCGCGGGACAGGAATCCGCTCCTCTTTCGTATCAACAAACTCAATCTCACAGGGTGAGCAGCCCGCCATACTCTGGAAGCCGTTACTTGCGGATGGCGTGTATATTAACTTTGGGATTCCGACATTCAAATGGAGCAATGAGGCCAAGGGCAAAGCCGCCGTCCATTGCGTCATCGTCGGATTCAGCCGCGTCAAAACCGAACCGAATACAAACCCATACCTCATACAAGGTCCAAATGTATTGATTGAGAGCCGCCAACGTCCGCTATGCGACGTACCGGAGATTGGCGTCGGCAACAAGCCGATTGACGGCGGGAATTATCTGTTTACCGAACGGGAGATGAACGAATTCATAGCAAAAGAGCCGAAATCCGCGCCATATTTCCGCAAATGGATCGGCGCGGATGAGTTCATCAACGGTTACTTCCGGTATTGTCTGCTCCTGAAAGACTGCCCGCCGAACGAACTACGGCTAATGCCGGAGTGCCTAAGACGCGTCGAGGCCGTCCGTGATTTCAGGCTCGCGAGCCAGAGCCGGCCAACGCGAAAGCTCGCGGAGACGCCGTTAAAGTTTCACGTTGAGAATATACCAACGGATAATTATATCGTTATCCCGGAAGTGTCATCCGAAAAGCGCCGGTACATCCCCATCGGGTTTATACCTTCGGAAATTCTGGCGAGCAACCTTGTAAAGATTGTCCCCAACGCCACGCTGTATCACTTTGGCGTCCTGACGTCATCCGTCCATATGGCCTGGGCGAGGGCGGTCGGCGGCAGACTGAAAAGCGATTATCGCTACTCAAAAGACATAGTTTACAACAATTTCCCGTGGCCGGGGGCGACGGAGGAACAGAAGACGGCGATTGAGCAAACCACGCGGCGGATTCTTGAGGCCAGGGCGAAGTTCGCGCCCGCGAGTCTCGCCGACCTCTACGACCCGCTGACAATGCCGCCTGAACTGCTGAAAGCCCACCAAAGCCTCGATCACGCCGTGATGAAGCTGTACGGTTTCCCCGTCGGCAAGACGACCGAAGAGGACTGCGTGGCGGCGTTGATGGAGCGGTATCGAGTAATGACGGAGAGAAAGTGAGTAAAAGCAAGCGAACAACCTATTATAGAGGACGCCGAAATGTTAGCTGGTCGTTTTAGAGAAAGATTTCGCCATAACCAGGGGACGAGAAAATTAATTGGGGATCACAAAAATATAAAGGAAAATCTATACATATTTTCGGTTCTTAATTTTGTCTTAATTTTACTATTTAAGTCATATAATTAAATATTTATTTTACCTAAATATGGCGATCACGGAAGTAAAATTTTTTTCAGACACTTTTTAGCGATTTTCGAGGCCTCAACCTCTTTCGAGGCATCATCCTCTTTCAAGTCGTCGCGGATTGATGGACTTTTGACTTTCGCCTCGCCAACCCCAGTCAATACGACAAACTCTGACGATCCGTTCAACGCATAACTTTGTTTACCATTAAGAAGACGTTCATCGTGGTAATCTTAGACAAATTGTTTAGCCTCTCTAATTACCATTTCACATAAAATTTGTGAAAGGATCTCTTTAATGATTTCGGCTATGTTTTTACCTCCGAAATCATCTTTAGAATATTTTTTATTAATAATTAGATGACTTTTACCATTTATTAAATGCTAAATGGTAATGTTTAAACCACTTGGGTTAGGCCGCCTCTTAAGGTTTAAGGGGCTTGAGGCTACTCCTTAAAGTCCCGGTCAAAAAGTCAAAACAAAAAACTCTGGAAAAACTCCGAAAAATTCGCCAAGGCGAATGGGCTAGACTAAAAAAAACAAATTTCTAAAAAAAAATCCTTCTAAAATTTTTCACCATTAGACGCTAAATCCACTTTTTAGAAACCTAAATCTATGTTTTAAAAGTTTCTTTAATCATAGCTACTGGGCTACGTGAACCATTTGGGGCCAAGATCTGGATATCTAAAAACCTTTATTTACCTTTATCTTTTCTTGCCAGACCTTGTTTTTTTAAATTTTCTCCGCTATACTGTAAAGGTAATTTTTTGGGTTTATAAAGCCGCCCCTTTGGCCAAGGCGTAAATTACGCCTTTTTTAGAGAAGCCGGTCCTTTTTGGGGACGGCTTTTTTGCGTTTTATGCCAATTTACATATTTTAGGCGCGAAATATTTTTATTTGTTTCATTTTTTTTCTTATTTTTAGCGCGTTATTCGACCGAAAGACTTTATGATGGGCGATAATCATTCTGATATTTACACTCGTCTCGACCCCCACGGCGAGGTTTTGGCCCAACGTTATTCCACCTACTTCGCCCCCACTTTAAAAGAAGCGCCGGCCGAGGCGGAAATCGTGAGCCACAAACTTTTGATCCGGGCGGGCTTCATCCGACGATTGGCCGCGGGGATTTATAGCTATCTGCCGATTGGCTTACGGTCCTTAAGAAAGGTCGAGCGGATCATCCGCGGCGAGATGAACCGATTTGGGGCTCGCGAGGTCTTGTTGCCGGCTGTCCAACCCGCCGAACTTTGGAAGGAAAGCGGTCGCTGGGACCAGTTTGGCCCTGAGCTTTTACGGATCAAAGACCGTCACGACCGGGATTACGTCGTCGGGCCTACCCACGAGGAGGTCATTACCGACATTATTCGGCGGGAGGTCAGGTCTTTTCGGGATTTGCCCTTAAACCTTTTTCAGATCCAAACCAAGTTTCGCGACGAGATTCGCCCCCGTTTTGGCTTAATGCGCGGCCGCGAGTTTATCATGAAGGACGGCTATAGCTTTGACTTAGACGAGGTTGGGGCCGAGCGTAGCTACCAAGCCATGTTTAACGCTTACCAAAACGTCTTTCGTCGCTGTGGCTTAAAGTTCGCGGCCGTGGAAGCCAACAGCGGACCCATTGGCGGGAGTTATTCCCACGAATTTATGGTCTTAGCCGACTCCGGGGAAGACGCCATCGCTTTTTGCCCCCAGTGTCAGTACGCGGCCAACCTCGAAAAAGCCACGGCCCCGGCTTACCCCATTACCCCAGGGCCCATAGGCCAGCCTCTAGACAAAGTTTACACTCCCAACTGCCGCCATGTCCCAGAGCTAGCCCGCTACTTAAACGTCCCCGAAGCTAGTATCGTTAAGTCTCTTCTATTTTTTGACGCCCAAAAAAATCCCCTTTTGGTCTTAATCCCCGGGCATCGAGAAATTAACCTCGTTAAGTTACGGGACGCTTTAGACGGCTTTGAGCCGACCTTAGCCTCCCCCGAAGAGGCGGAAAAAATCATGGGCGTCCCCATGGGTTACGTGACGCCCATTAAGGCTCAAACCCGGATCTGGGCCGATCAAGGGATTGAGCGCTTAAAAAGCGGAGTCGCTGGAGCGGGGGAAAAAGATTACCATTATTTAAACGCCGAGGTCGACCGGGACTTTCAAGTTAACCAATTTCTGGACCTTTGTTTAGTCGAGGCCAACGACCCTTGCCCCAAGTGCGGCCAACCTTTAGATATTAAAAGAGGGATTGAGGTCGGCCACGTTTTTAAGCTAGGCTTAAAATACTCGAAAGCCTTAGGCGCGACCGTGACCGCCGCCGATGGCTCCGAGAGCCTTATCGTGATGGGCTGCTACGGGATTGGCGTCGGTCGAACCTTAGCCGCGGCCGCCGAGCAAAACCACGATCCCGATGGGCTCGTTTGGCCTCTGGCTTTAGCCCCGTTTCAAGTCGCCTTACTACCTTTACAAATCCAAAATCCCAATGTTTTAGCCGCGGCCGAGGAGCTTTTAGATAAATTGACCGCCGCCGGCGTGGAAGTCTTATACGACGACCGCGACGTTAGACCCGGAGTCAAGTTTAAAGACGCCGACCTTTTGGGCTTACCTCTTCGTTTAACGGTTTCCGAGAAAACCTTAGAAAAAGGGGGAGCTGAGCTAAAAAATCGTGCCGACCGCGTGGTCGTAACCTTAGATTTAGCCGCGGCCCCCACTGAAATTGTCCGCTTAATTAAGGCCTTTCTGGCTCCTAGTTAACTTGTTTTTTTAGGTTAATTGGCTTTACGCCACTAAAGAGGCCACCATGACCGACCCCGCCAGCTTAATTCCCATCCCGCCGCCACCGGAGGACGACGACTTCGCCTTCGAGGCCAACCTGGATTTTCCAGAAAGATACCCCGGGCTCGGCCAACTGAACGACCTTATCAAAAAACTTCCACCCGAAGGCCAGCCCAATTTATCGCCCAACGAGGCCCCGGATCTCGCCTCTTTCGCCTCGCGAAAGACGCTGGAAAAAGCCTTTAAAAATTCTCAGTCAAGCTTAAATAGCCTTGAACCGAACGCTGAGCTGACCACCCTTCCCCAGAGCCACGACGAAGAGTTGGGGCTCGGGGACCCGTTCAATTTTCCCGCTGATTACCCTAAACGCGACCAGACGACGACTAATCAAGAAACCGTGGCCGAGACTACTAACAAACCACCAATAAAAGACGAGAACCCCGCGGCTTTCGCCTCGCTAAAGTCGCCGAAAGCCCCCATTTTGAATTCCGAAGCGAGTTCTGTAAACTCTGAAACGAGTTCCGAACTTAGTTCTGAGCCGAGTTCCGAACTGAACTCCGAGACGAGTTCTGAACTGAACTCCGAGGCGAGTCCCGAACTGAACTCCGAGCCGAGTTCCGAGCTGAGTTCCGAGGCGAGTTCTGAGGCGAGTCCCGAACTGAGCTCTGAGGCGAGTTCTGAGCTGAGCTCTGAGGCGAGTCCCGAGCTGAGTTCTGAGGCGAATCCCGAACTGAACTCTGAGCCAAGTTTCGAACTGAACTCCGAGGCGAGTTTTGAGCTGAACTCCGAGGCGAGTTCTGAGCTGACCTCCGAGGCGAGTCCTGAACTGAGCTTAACGGCGAGTTCCGAACTGAACTCTGAACCGAGTTCCGAACCGAGTCTAACGACGAACTCCGAACCGAGTCTAACGACGAACTCCGAACCGAGCCCAACGACGAGTTCCGAACTGAACTCCGAGGCGAGTTCTGAGCTGAACTCTGAGGCGAGTTCCGAATTGAACTCCGGGGCGATTTCTGAGCTGAACTCCGAGGCTAGTTCTGAACTGAACTCCGAGGCGATTTCTGAGCTGAACTCTGAGGCTAGTTCCGAGGCGAGTTCCGAAGCCCCTTTAGGGGACGAAGGTTTCGGCCCAGTCGACACTCTCACTTTTCCAGACGATTATCCAAAGCGCGACCAGACCGAAGCCACTAAAAAACTCCCGCCCGAGAATCCGGCTAACTTACCGCCCATCGAGGACACCCCGCTTTATGGCAATAGGCCCGTTAGGATCTTCGAGATCGTCAACGCCTTATTAGAGCGCAACCCAAACGCCGACGAAGATCTGGTCAACCGAGCCTATGTCTTCGCCGCCACCGCCCACCAAGGCGCGACCCGACGCTCGGGAGAGCCCTATCTGATCCATCCTTTAGCCGTGGCCTGGATTTTGACCGACATGCGTTTAGACGCGACCACCGTGGCCGCGGGACTCCTCCATGACGTGGTCGAGGACACGAAATTTACCAAAGAGGACATCCAAAAAGAGTTTGGCGAGGACGTGGCCAAAATCGTCGCTGGGGTCACCAAGATCGGCAAACTCGAATTTAAGTCGGACACGGAAAGAGCCGCGGCCAATATGCGGAACATGATTCTAGCCATGTTGACCGATCCTCGGGTAATCTTGGTAAAA
>JAIROO010000017.1 GCA_031257535.1 Deltaproteobacteria bacterium | reverse complement strand
AATTTATCTATAAAATATCTTAAAACCTTTTTTATATTATTTTTATCATTTAAATAATTATTTTAGCTTTATGTTTAATGAATATGATTTATAAGCCAGATTATTATGCAGTTACAAATATTTTTAATATAACTATATTATTAACTTATTTTACGTACAAATTTATAATTTGTTCTAAGTAATAAAATTCCTTATTGATATATTTTAACAATAAAATTAACTGTTAATTTATTAAAAATAATAAAAAATAGATTTTAAAATAAATAGTTTCTTAAAAAATCTATAATTACTCCCTAACCTAACCCGCCCAGGGCTAAACAAAATTCGCCTAGTTTGTGTTATGATCATCATGGCGATTGGGAGCCCAAAAGGCCTTAAAAAGCTCTTGATAAGGCTTAATAAAAAACTCGCGAAGGGATGTTTTAGGGGCTTTTAGAGTGGAAAAATTCTTTGAGCGTCTGGGCTATTTTATAGTCCGACGCAGACGGCTTCTTTTCGTCCTCTTGGGGCTTTTGACGATTTTTTTGGGTTTTCGGGTCGCGGAATTGAGATTCGACAATTCCAGCGATATTTGGCTAGAAAAAGACAACCCGGCCTTAAGGCGGTTAAACGAGTTCCGGGCGATTTTTGGCAACGAGGATTTTGTTTATCTGACTTTTTTGGGCCAAGATTATTTCGAGCCAAAGGTTTTAGCCCTTTTAAAAGAGCTAGAAGAGGATCTGCGCGAGAATCTGCCTTACGTCAAAAATATCCGCTGGATTGGCGAGGCTGAGTTTTTAGAGGGTCGAGGCGAGGAGTTGACCGTTTTTCGGCTCGAGGATTTCTTTAGCGAGGGGTTAAGCCCCAGGGCGATAAAAAAACGCGTTCTGGCCGAAAAAAACTATCAAAACTTCCTTTTTGACTCAGCGGGCGAGGTCATCGCCATGAGCGTGGACTTTACGCCTTACCCGAAAGAGGTGGTCGATCCCCCCGCTAAAGTCCATAAGGCCTTAGAGGAGATTTTAGCCCGCCAAAAGTATCAGGAGTTAAAACCGTTAGCCGTGGGACCGCCTATCCTCCACGCGGTTTATAACCACCTAAGCTTAACCGAGGCTATTAAGTTTTTGGCGTTGGGCCTTTTGATAATGTGCCTCATTTTGTACTTCATCGGCCGATCCGTCAAAGACGCGTTAGTTCCTTTAGCCATTATTTTAGTTAGTCTAGTCTGGGCCTTTGGTTTAACCGAGTTATTCGGTTTTACCTTAAATATTTACGCTATCCTTCTGCCCATTCTTTTATGTTGCGCGACGGTCGGCGACTCGATGCACGTTATTGAGCTTTATCGGCAATATTTAAAGGCGGGCGAGACCCCAGAAAGGGCCCTGATTTTAGCTTTAAGTCGTTCGGGGGCGCCTTGTCTAATTACCTCTCTGACCTCGTGCGCTGGGTTTTTATCGTTTTTAACGTCTGATATCCCGCCTTGCCAACAGATGGGCGTTTACGCTTCCATTGGGGTGATGACGGCCTATGTCTTAAGCGTTTTTTTAGTCCCCATGTTTTACGCCCCGGCCGCGAAAGCCCCCTTAGTCGTTAAACCACACGCCGCCCCTTGGCCTTTCGACGTTTTTGACCGTTTTTTAGCCTGGGTTTTTCGAGTCAACGTGGCCGCTCCCAAAGTCATTCTTCTCCTTTTCGGGGTTTTGTTCGTCTTGGCTTTTTGGGGGTATTTTAAGGTTGAGGCCGAGTCCAACACCATTGGCATGCTGTCTAAGGCCCTCCCTTTAAGGCAAGCCTACGATATCGTGGATTTACGATTAGGCGGGGCCATGTCTTTAGAGCTGACCGTCGACTCCTTCGCGCCTGAGGGAGTCAAAGATCCGGATTTTTTGGCTAAAGTGGCCAGCTTAAGCCTTTTTTTAGAGGCCCGGCCGGAAGTGACCCGGACCATTAGTCTAGTCGATCTCTTAAAAACGATCGGCCAAGCTCTCCATGAAGGGGACGAGGCCTTTTACGCTATACCCAAAACTCGCGAGGCCGTGGCCCAGTATCTTTTGCTTTATGAGCTGGCCGACGGTCGGGAACTGGATAAGTTAATGAGCTTTGACGGTCAAAAAGTTCGGCTGACGGCTAAAACCAAAAGTCTGGACACCCAAAAGGTCCGGGCTTTAACCCTAGCCTTAGAAGCTTACGCGCGCGAAATTTTTGGGCGGAAGGACGCGGTCACGTCCACTGGGGGTTTAGACTGGACCCGCTCCATGAACGACCAGATCGCCAAAGGGCAGCGGCAAACGTTTCTGGCCGCCTTTATCACTTTAACCATAATTATGGCTTTAGCCACCCGGTCCCTTAAAGTCGGGTTTTTAAGTTTAGCCCCCAACGTTATCCCGGTCCTGGCCACGATTGGCTTCGCCGGGGCGGTGGGCGCGTACGTCGATATTCCTTTGTTATGCTTTTGCCCTATCATTATAAGTTTAGTAGTCGACGACACCACCCATTTTTTGCATGGGTTTCGGCGGCGGTTCTTAGTCAC
>JAIROO010000252.1 GCA_031257535.1 Deltaproteobacteria bacterium | reverse complement strand
GAGGTTTAAGTAAGCCGGCAAGACTTCCAAGTCAACTTTGACTTTCTTGGCCGCGGCGTGAGCCTCAGCCTCGGTCTGAGCTAAAACGACGGCGATGGCGTCGCCATACTGGAAGACTTTAGTGTCGCAAAGGATGGGCCTTTCCAGACCGTCGCCTTTGTTAGCGGGGAAGGCTAAACCGTTAATGCGGTTAGTGCCCTTAACGTCCTTATGGGTGACGACCTTGACCACGCCGGGCATTTTCTCGGCTTCGGAATAATCGATACCCTTAATGTTCGCGTGAGAAACTTCGGCCTGGACCAGAGCCATATAGAGGCGATCGGGGGGGAGATCGAGAATCAGGTCAGCCCCATATTTAATGGTGCCGGTAACCTTAGGCACGGCCGTGGGCCGCGGATAGTAGCTGCCCCAAATGTCGGTGTTGGGCTGATAGCGGTATTCCAAGGACTCGACGGGGATTTCGCCGCGAATGGCTTTGGCCGCGTCAATGACAGCGTCGACGATGGGAATGTAACCAGTGCAACGACAAGCGTTACGGTTTTTCTGGAACCAATCGCGAATTTCTTCCCGGGTGGGATTGGGGTTCGCGTCTAAAAGGGCTTTCGCGGAAACAATAAAACCGGGCGTACAGAAACCGCACTGAGCGGCCCCGTGTTTGACCCAAGCTTTCTGCAGGGGGTGCAGGTTACCAGGCGTGCCGATCCCCTCAATAGTGGTGATCTGCGCGCCTTCGGCGACCCGGCCAATCTTGACGACGCAAGAGCGGACCAGTTTGCCGTCAATAATCACGTTACAGGCCCCGCAATGACCTTCGCCGCACCCAACTTTAGTGCCTGGCAGGTGGATCTGCTCGCGGAGAACCTTTACCAGGAAAGTGTCTGGATCTACGAAGATATTTTGCTCAATGCCGTTAACGTAGATTTTCTTTTGAATCATACGCCTCTCCTCCTCAATAGGAAATGCCGTGGTGCTTAACCGAATTGGAACGGATCCACCCTAAAGCGGGGCCGCCCTCAACAGTTACGTGGTTTAAACCATAGTGTTAAGGTATTTAGCCGAAAAACCCCGACTAACCAGGACCGAAACTTCCCACGAAATAACCCATAAGGGTCAGAACGCTTGAAATCCAAAGGCTCGTCTTAAGTCCCACCGGCGAAAGATACTCCAAAAGAAGTCAAGTCAATAGGGGAGGTTGGTTGGTCCAAAAACCTTGTTGTTCCTTTATGATGTCATTATCGACATGCCTCTAAAATTTGTCAAGTATTTTTTTTACTAAAAGAGAGAGAATTACAAAAAAGATTTAAGGAGTTACTATGCTAGACTATAATTTAAAACTTATGATAACAACAAAAAAAAGTTAAACGCGGTCAAAAATGACATAGTTCTTTAGGCATCGGCGATTTAGCTAGTCAAACTCAATTTTGAGGCCCTAAAAAAGCCTTTAGCTTCGATTTTAGGTCAAAACTAACATATGGTCAGGAATAAAACGAAACGAAAGGCCGAGGAGGGTCAGCTCTCAAAACCCATAATTTTGCCAAAAGGGTTTTAAAACCGAACAAAATTTAATATAAAAAAATTATCGTCATGTTTCATGGCCAAAACCAGGACCGCCAAGCGAGGCCTAAAAATAAAGAAAAAATTTGTTCTGTCAATAAAATTCACTGAAGTTTAGCTCGTTTTAGCCTGGATCGAATTCAAGATCCCTCGGGATTTTTGGCCAATCCCCAAACTTTAGGCTCGTTTTTTGACCCATAAGGCGACTGACCTTAGGGCCTCGCGACGATTAGGGGCCATTTTTAGGGCCTTATGGGGTTATAATGGTCATATCTTGTGGTCGCGAAAGTTAGAAAACCTTACGACTAACTGATGATATTACTAGACTAGTAATGTCAAATCAAATATTGACATATTTTTAAGTTTGTTTTCGTCAAGCGACTTTCGGGATAAAACTCGTAAGGTTAAGGAAAAAAAAATGTTTTGAGGGGCGATTTTTGGGGCTCTTGGCTCGCCGCGAGCGCCCGCCTAAGCCGAAGAAAAAGGGGGGTCAGGGCTTTTTTTGACCTTTAATCGGCGCGGGCCAGTTCGTTTGGCCTTTTGGCGAAGATCTAAAGCCTTAGCCCAGATCGTGAGCTTTTGGTCAAGTCGGAAGCTAAACGCCGAAGAACTAAAGACTGACTCAAAGATCGTCGGCTATCGGCCGAGAGCTAAAGACTGAGCCAAGATCCTTAGGGCCAAAAGTTCTAAAACCTTAAAGGGCCAAGTTCGTCAGCCTCTGAGCCAGACCTTTCCCAATTAATATGATTAAAGGGGGGAGGGCGGGATTTTTTGGCCAGCCTCGAAAAGAGGGGGCCATTTAGCGGTCCCCCTATTATAATAGTTGTCGCCGAAAAACCATTTTGGGTCAAAGAGGGGGGATGGTTTAGGGTTTTAGCCCCCTTGTGGGCGGGGAGTAAGGCCAATTAGGCCGCGGGCGTTTAGGCCAAAGGCGAAGTTTAGCTCGCGACCAATTAACGAGGGACATTTTTTTTTCGGCGGGGTTTAAAAAGTTTTAAGATCCCGTAAACCCTTTTTGGCTTTTTCCGATGGTAAAATAAAGCTTTAAAAATGAGCTTAAAAAGCCGTTAACGCGCCCCGGAGCCTCACTTTAGCCAAATATTTAAGGGGCACCTAAAGAATTTTTTGACTTAACCAAAGACCAGATTTGGTCGGGCCAAAAAGGCGGCTAAAGGGGAAAAGGCTAAAATACCTCTGGCCCTAAAAATCCGTAAGGTTAAAGCCCTTTGTTAGGGTATAGATAAAAAACCTACTAATTTTTTGCTGAGAATTCAATGACCTCAAATCCTCAGCAAGCTCAAATAAACCTTTAGCCAGCATATTTTTGATATGTAGGTTTTATAACGTCCGATTCCCAAAGACCACTTCTATACCAAGAATCGAAAGAATTTACCAATTTAAGCCGCTAAATTTTTACCGTTGGGTTTGACAAATGTTGTTTCGTTAAAAAAAAACAGCTCAGCCTTCCAAAATGAAGTCAAGTTCAATCAGAAATTCAGTTCTAAAAGAACGATTTTTTGATTCTATGCCTACTAAATTGTCAAAAAACTGAAATTGTTCTGAAATAAGACTATTAATTTCTTTTGCATACTTATTATCTATGTTATTTATTATAGAATCTATTTTATCACAAAATTCTGAAAAATTATCA
>JAIROO010000121.1 GCA_031257535.1 Deltaproteobacteria bacterium | reverse complement strand
CCTCCGACGCCTTAGGGTAATTTTTTCTCTGTTCGAGCTTTTTATGGATTAACTGTCCCCTACGCTTAACCTCGATGAGGCTTAATACCGACGTTTCGGGAGAAGTTTCGCCTAACGGGCGGAATCTCCCTAACTACGGCCAGCCGAGGTGGTCTTACTCCCGGGATCGATTTTAATAGAGAGCGGCTGAAGAACGCGGGTTGATGAATCCTTGTCTTTTAAGATGATAGTGAATGGCCTTAAGCGAAACCCGGCGGGGCGGCCCCGTTCCAACAAGAGCCTAGCCCTTTTGGGAGAGCGGGGCCTGACAGGGGGGCCGGTCAGCGCCTAAAACATAAACCATTATAATTTCCTTGATTAAGCGTCCTTACGGGCCTGTTAAAAAATCCCCTCGGGAATGTTATTATCCAGCGTTACGCCTCGCTCCGTTTCGTCCTTGCCTAGACGGTTGTCCGCAAACGGGACTTCGAGAGGTTGGGACTGAGGCAGCGTCCCAACGTCGGTCTTAACCTAATAATAACGTAACGGGTTGGATACCGCTTTCCCTGGTCAACCGAAGGCTCTTACAAGCCTCCGACTTTAGTCGGGGGTAGTTGACTTTTCCTAATCGTTCCTTCAAAAAGTCGCCGGCCTAAAAAAAGCTCCCGATCTTAGTCTTTTTAGGCTTTAAAGGTGGCTTATAGTTAGCCGCCTAAAAACGTTAGTTTTGACGCTAAAAAAACGTTATTTTTAGGTCTTAAAAGCAAAAAACCGTTGTTTATATAAATAAATTGTCGTTTTTTTAAATAATAAATCTAAATAAAAAATAATATCTATTATTTAATCATAAAAAAATTTTTAAAAAACACCTCGCGACAAACCTGGCCTCTTTGGTAAAAACCTCCTTTTTGAGGGCTAGGAGAAGCCTTAAAAACCACTAACTTTATGGTCAAGAGTGACTTAAATCAGTAAAAACTTTTAAACGTTAAATAAAATTAATTAAATCTAATATAGACTAACCTTATAATTTAGATCTAACGTAACAGTAGCGCAATGTGGGTTAAAAAACATTAACCTAGTTTTTACGCCTTATCGCTAAATTAAAATCACGAAATAACTCAGATCTTTTTTAACCGTAAGCCTTACTTTAAAGCTTATTTTTACCGAAAAAAAAAGGGGCCCTAACTTTTGGCCCCAAAATCTCGAGCCTTATTTAAAGCCTAAAAAGGCTCCTCTAAATTAATAGTTGTGCCTGACGTTTTGGCCCTTAGTCACGTAGATGACTTCCTCAGCCAAGTTAGTGGCGTGGTCGCCTAAACGCT
This sequence comes from Deltaproteobacteria bacterium, assembly GCA_031257535.1. Taxonomy (GTDB): domain Bacteria; phylum Desulfobacterota; class Desulfarculia; order Adiutricales; family Adiutricaceae; genus JAIROO01. Next base: position 15,755 of record JAIROO010000121.1, on the reverse strand, counting down.
CAAGATGGGCGGAGGTGTTAATGATCTCTAAGCCCCAAGCGGCTAAACGCCCGTTGTCGTAGATATGGTCCAAGATCTGTTTCCGGATCCGCCGGTTATAGTCGTCCACCCCATCGTCTAAGGTCAGAACTTCTTCGGCCCCCGAGGAGTCGCTTTCTTTAAAGGCCTTTAAAGCTAGGTTTAACATATTTAAAGACGCGAGAGCCATGTGACTTAAATCGTTGGGGGTGGGTCCGATGACCGCCCCTTCTATAGCCAGCTCGGCCAAGCCCAAAGTGCGGCGGGCGAGGTTTGAGCCTAGATCGCCTATTCTTTCCAGTTCCGTGGCCAGACGTAAAGCCGCGGCTAAAAATCGTAAGTCGCCGGCCACTGGTTGATTCGTGGCGATGAGCCGGATCGCCCGATCCACGATCTCGTTTTCCTTGTCGTTTATCTCTTTGTCGTTTTTAATGACGGCCTTGGCTTTATCATCGTCCCCAGACAACAAAGCCTCGGTCGCGGCCGTTACCATGGCCACCACGTCCTCGCCCATGACCACTAAGCTTTGGCGGAGGGCGGCCAATTCTTGCACAAATGGGCCCATAGTTTCCCCTTTCTTTCGCCTATTATCTAAGGCTCAGCCAAACCGGCCGGTAATGTAGTTTTCGGTGCGCCTTTCCCGAGGTCGCGTGAAGATTTCCATGGTTGGGCCAAACTCCACTAGCTCCCCTAGGTAAAAAAAGGCCGTATGCTCCGAGACCCGGGCGGCTTGCTGCATGTTGTGGGTCACGATGACTATGGACAGATCGGCTTCCTTAATCCATTCTTCGACTTTGGCCGTGGCGATGGGATCCAAAGCCGAGGTTGGCTCGTCCATGAGCAAAATTTCCGGGCTTAAGGCCAACGCCCGGGCGATGCAGACCCTTTGTTGTTGTCCCCCAGAGAGATCCAAAGCCGACTTGGTCAGCTTATCTTTGACGTCGTCCCATAAAGCGGCGGCTTTTAAGGCCTTTTCCACTAAAACGTCTAGATCGGCTTTTTTCCGAGCCCCAATTAACCGGGGCCCATAACAGATGTTGTCGTAAATAGACTTGGGAAAAGGGTTAGGCCTTTGAAAGACCATGCCCACCAAACGCCGAATGCTGACCGGATCCGAGTCAGAGCCATAAATAGATCGCCCCGCGACTTTAATCTCCCCGGATAGCCTCGCTCCAGGCACAAAGTCGTTCATACGGTTTAAGAGTTTCAGAAACGTGGATTTGCCGCAGCCAGAGGGGCCTATCAAAGCCGTGGTCTCTTTGGCCGCCACGTCCAAAGACACGCCCTTCAGAGCGTGAAAGGCCCCATAATAAAAATCCACGTCCCGGGCTTCAATAATCGGCCCGCCAGCTACCATTTGCGTCCCTTTCTTAACCTGGCGCGGATGATTAAAGCGAACAAAGACAAACCCAGGACCAAAACAATCAGCGTTAAACAAGCCCCAAACTGTTGCGGTCGAGTCGCCGCGATGTGGGCTCCATTGGTGGCGAGGTTAAAGATATGGGTCGGTAAAGCCATAACCTCGCTAAAAACCGACTCTGGGGCGTTTAAAGTTAAAGCCGCGGAGGCGGTAAAAATAATCGGGGCCGTCTCGCCCGCCGCCCGACCTAAGGCTAAAATAGCCCCGGTGAGCATGCCAGGCAAAGCGGCTGGCAAAACTACCTGGCGGATGGCCTGCCAACGATTAGCCCCTAAAGCCAAAGCCGCTTCTCGAAAAGAGGCGGGGGTCTGGCGTAAAGCTTCTTCCGCCGCGGCCGTGACCGTGGGTAAAGTCAAGACCCCCAAAGTCAAACAGCCCGACAGAAGGGAGCGACCAAAACCTAAAAAACTCACGAAAACGGCTAACCCAAAAAGCCCAAAGACCACCGACGGCACCCCGGCCAGATTATTGACCCCTAAGCGGATGACCGTAAGTAGAGGGCCTGGCCGGGCGTACTCGGCTAGATAGATAGCCGCCCCAAACCCCAAAGGAATGGCCACGAGCATGGAGCCAGCGGCTAACCCAAAGGTTCCCACGATGGCCGGCCAGATCCCGCCCGCGGTCATGGAGTCGCGGGGGTACTCGGTTAAAAAATCCCAAGATATGGCCGACCCGCCCCGATAGACGAGATAAACGACCAAAGCCCCCATGACCGCTAAAAATGAGCCACCTAAAAAACGAATGACCCCTAAAGCCAAAAGCTCGCGGGTCTGTCGCTCTTTTAAGCTATAACCAAAGAGGGCCACGTTAGTTACCCCCGTCGCCAGCGAACGCCTAGCCAATAAGCTAGAAGGTTAAAAGCCAAAGTTAAAACGAAAAGAACCGCCCCTAAAGCGAATAGAGCGTGATAGTGAGCCGAGCCAATCGCCGTCTCGCCCATCTCGGCGGCTAAAGTGGCGGTCATGGGCCTGACTGAGTCAAAAATGGAGGTGGGGATCTGAGCCGCCCCGCCCGCGACCATTAACACCACCAGCGTTTCGCCTAAAGCCCGCCCTAAACCTAAAATCACGGCCGTGGACAGGCCGCTCATGGCCGCGGGAATGGCCACTTTCCAGATAGTCTCCCACCGAGTGGCCCCTAAAGCGTAAGAAGCGTCTAAAACGTCTCGCGGGACCGCGGCCAAAGCGTCTTCGCCTAAAGAAGCGATAGAAGGGATGGCCATTAAAGCCAAGATAAAGCTCGCGTTTAAGACGTTAAGCCCCGTGGGCAGATCCAAAACGTCTTGCAGAAACGGGGCCACCACGGCCAGGCCAATAAAACCCAAAACCACCGAGGGCACGCCAGCCATGAGCTCAACCGCGGGTTTTATCCACTCCCGCTTCCGCCGACCGGCTAAAAAAGCCAAGTAAATGGCTAAACCCAGGCCCACGGGGGTCGCGATAAGCGACGACCCTATGGTCACCACCACCGAGCCCACGATTAAGGCCAAAGCCCCAAACTCGGGGGGCTCGTAAGTCGGGTACCAATCTTTAGAAAATAAAAAGTCCCCTAAAGGGGCGGTCGCCAATAAACCAGCCGCCTCATTTAACAAAAACAAAGCGATTAAAAACATCTGACCCAAAGCCACGATGGCCGCGGCCAGAAAAAAGAGCCGAAAACCCTTTTCCGTGGGCGAGAGTTTGGGGGCAAGGAGCCTAGCCTCGGACATCGACACCTTAATTCCCCGCCGGCGCGTAGCCTTCAGCTTCTAAAAGAGCTTGGCCCTTCGCCCCTAATAAATAATTTAAAAACTTGTCGGCCGAGGCCGAAGAGTCAGTTCGCGAAAAAACGTATAAACCCCTCGATATGGGGTAAGAGCCAGTCACGACCGCTTCTATTGAGGCTTTGACTCCATTAATGGCCACCACCGCGACTGGCCCATCCAAAAAACCCAAGCCCACGTAACCAATAGCCTGCCGATTGCCGCCCACCGCGTAAGCCACGGCCCCGCTCGAGGACTGGACCTGGGCGTCAGGTCGGTGCTTACGGCCGCCTAAAACCATCTCAATCCACATCTCAAAGGTCCCCGAGCTGGAGTCGCGATTAATGGGCACAATGACTCGATCCTGACCCCCTAACTCTCGCCAGTTATTTATAGTTCCCAGGTAAATCCCACGCAACTGGTCTAAAGTTAGCTCCCTAATAGGGTTAGAGGCGTTGACGATGACGGCCAACCCATCTTTGGCGACGGTAACGCGGCGTAAGGTCACCTTAGCCGCTTGGGCTCGCTCCCTTTCCTCGGGTCTTAGATCCCGAGAGGCGGCGGCTAGATCCACGACCCCGTCGACTAAGCTTTTAACCCCTTCCCCAGTGCCCGTGCCTGAGACGGTCACGACTTCTTGGGGATAATCCTTCAAATACTCTTCCGCGGCTTTTTGGGTAAAAGGCAATAAGGTCGTCGAGCCCGAGATCCGGACCGATTCCCCGCGGGGTCGATCCGCGGCCTGATAACTAGCCCCTAAGCCAAATACGCTAATAATGGCTAAGGCCAAAAACCCGATTTTTGTCATACTCTCCTTTTAGTCTAGAGAAAGATTCTAAGTAAAAATAAGGGTTTTGGTCAAGGTTTACGCGTTTTCAGTCAATAAAGCGGCCAAAGCCCGCCTAAATGAAGCGATCTTTTGATTCGTCGCGGTCGGCTGGACCCGGTTAGTTAAAAGAGCGAAGGCCCAGTCTTTTTGGGGATGCCACCAAAAATCGCAGCCCGTGTAGCCATAGTGCCCATAATAGCCAGTTAAAGGCCCCTCGCCTAACGCGAAACCTAAGGCCCGGGTAGGCGGACCTTGGGCCACGGGTTGAGGCTCTAAAAAAAGGGCCAAGGTTTTTTTCGAAATAAGGCCAGGTCGGCCCGCGAAGACCCCGGCTAAATGGGCGATTAAGGCGAAGACCGAACCCGCGTCCCCAAATAGGCCGGCCTGACCCGCCACCCCGCCCAAGGCCAAGGCGTTGTCGTCGTGGACGCGGCCTAAAGGAACCGAGCCTAAAGTCGGGAGCCCTGGGTAAGTCAAGGGGCCACCCACCCTAGGACCGTCCTCAGTGGGGGCCAGTGGCCCCCACTGAGGACGAAAGCCCAAGGTTTTTAAGCCGTTAGGGTCAGCCACCGTCTTAGCGAAAACCTCGTCTAAGGGGCCTAACCCAATATCTTGGGCCAAAAAACCCAAAATAAGAAAATTTAGATCGCTATAAATGGTCCGCTCGCCTATTTTGGCGACTAGGGGCTCTTGGCTTAAGGCTAAGCGATAACTAGTGGCGAGATCTGGATCTGGGCTTAAGAGATAATAAGGTCGCCAAGCCGGTAAACCCGAGCGGTGAGCCAAAAGGTCGGCTAAGGTTAAGTCGCCTATGGTCCCAGGAAAGCCCAAATCCCCTATCGGAGTAAAAAGGTCAACCAAACCCTGGTCGACAAACTTAGCGATTAAAAAGGTCGTCGCCAAAACCTTGGTTAAAGAAGCCAGATCATAGACTAGATCTGGGGTTACTGGCTCTTGGTTACGAGTAAGGCCCCTTTGACCGGCGAAAACTTGGCTAAATTGGCCTTGACTAGGAGCGCCAAAAATTAAAACCGCCCCCGGGAAAACCCCGGTCGCGACCCCGGCCTCTAAATACCTTAAAGCTTGGGCCTCTAAATCGCTTAAAGACGCGTCATTAGCCGCTAAACCAAGAGAACTTGACTCGCTTTTTGAACTATTTGGGCTAATTGGCCGGCTTTGGGCTTGGGCTCGGGTCTGGGCTTTTAGCCTAGCTTTGGGTTTACAGGGTTCTATCCCAAGACAAAAGCTCCATCAGTCGGGCCTGGCTTCTAGTCACTTCCTCGGAAAAGGCCGTCCGCTCTTCGGCTGGTAGAGGCGGACCCTCCATCTTGGCCACCTCCAGTAGAGGATCGATAAAAGAGTCGTTTTTTCTTAACCGAAACTCTAAACGCGGGTCCACGACGAGACCTGTCGACCCCACGTAGCCAATCAGATCGCCTTGCCGAACCGTGGCCCCGGTTTTAATCCCTTGACCTAACCGCGACAGGTGACCGTACATGGTCTCGTAGGCCTCGCTATGGCTAATAACGACTAATAGGCCATAACCGCCGCGCCGCCCGGCGAACTTAACCTTACCATCGGCGACCGAAGAGACCGGCGTGCCACTTTTGGCCGCGTAATTAATCCCTAGATTCGGTTTTACGGTCTTTAAAATTGGCGACTTTTGGTTAAAATAGTTACTTAAGGCGATCTTAGCGAAATTAAAGGGCGACTTTAAAAAGGTCTTTTTAATAGACCGAAAATTAGCGTCGTAAAAACCTTGTAAAACCCCGGCTTTTTCGTGGCGATAAAACTCGCTTTTAAAGCCATCGTTAGTTATCCGGACCATCTCGATCGTCAGGGGAGCGACAAGACGGCCGTCTTGGTATTGGCCGCGAAACAATATTTGAAAGGCGTCCTCGGGTTTGATATCGGACGCGAAGTCAATCTGCGAGGCCAAGAGTTCGGTTAGATTCTTAACGATCAAAGGATCTAAACCCGCTTTTTCCCCCGCGTCAAAGAAGGCGTCCTCGACCGAGCCTTGGCTAGCTTGGTGAATAGTTAAGGGTTTAGCCGCTAAATCATACCGAAAAAAACCCTTGGACCCGCCTTGGCGAAAAACCAGGGGGCTTTGTCCTTTGGCGGCCACGAACTCCAAATGGCTAAGGTCGACGTCCTCCTTTTGGGGGTCACGCCAAAAAGCCGTAAAAGTCGCCCCGGGTTGAACCTTGGCTAAGAGATTTTCTTTTTCCAAGTAAGCGATTAAGGCTTGACAAAAAGTCTTAGATAATCCCAAATCCTCTAAACTTTGACTGACCGACTTCTCAGGAGCGATGACGCTCTCCGTGACCAATCGCCTAGCTTTTTGAGCGGCCCACAAAGACCAAGACCCCTCAGGTATTGAGGGTAAAGGCGGCAGTCGCGGGCCTTGAACGGTTAAAGGCGGGGTCGCGGCGGCCGCCTTTTCTTCTTGGACTTGGGCTGGCTCGGGTCGGTTAAAGATCCCAAAAGGAAACAACTGGCGCCAAACTATGGTCACCAGGACCACGATGAGGATGGTAAGAATAAAACGCCTAGACTTTCTGAGGCGGTCGCCTAAGGAACCAAAAAGGGTCCTAAGAGCCGCCCAAAATGAGCTAAACGCCCTAAGTCTGGACTTTTCGCGTCGAAATCGGGGAGTAGCCTTTTGCCTTGCGCCCATAAACTCTAACGTTAAAAAGGAGTCTTGATTAAGGAGTCCCAAGAAAAGAAAACCTAATAAGCCTCAAAAGTTAAGAGGAAAAATTTTAGCCAAGTCGATTCTATCAAAAAAATATTGTTTTGGCAAACAAATTTAAATAACTCCATATAACCAGGCTTTAAGAAATAAAAATGGATAGGTAAATTTTTTTACTTAACAAGTCAGCCAAATAGGCCGGTTTAGAAAAATATTTTGGGGCTTGGGCTATGATATCGCAAAGAGAATATTTATTAAAACTTTTTTAGTGTCTATTAATAAAGAATAAAGTCATTAAACTAATAGCAATCAATTGACTTAATTAAATAAAATACTTTAAATGAACAGATAAAAAATACTTACTGTGAATAAATATTATATTAAACTATATTTACCTTTTAAATGGCGAGAGACAGGCCAGAAGTCCAACCGCGACTAGACTTTAATAGGAAGGGGGCTCACGGACGAACGCGAACTCGTCAAAAACGAGGTCGAGTCAAGGGCGGTTCGCCTTTAGCTTTTTTTGTTTCTTGGCCGGCCTCCTTTTTTAGACCATCGCGCCGCGAAAGATTATCGACGGCCATTCGCTTTTGGAGAGGCGAAGGGTAATTAAGCCCTCTCCGCTTTAGCCAAGTCCTTTTCAAAAAAAAAGATTCGCCTTTAAAATAGCCGCCTGTAAAAGAGCCCCTTTCAAAAGAGCCGCCTAAATAATAGCCGCCGACGACAAAAGCCAGCGGCGCTCACTCGCCTTCTTTAGCTTAGCCAAAAAAAACCTTTTGACTACGGAAGGCCCTAAAAGCCAATAACAGGGCAAGTCAAAAAAGACAGGCTAGACTCGCCCCAAACTCGATTTCGCGCCTTTAGATTTCAAACCATTTTTCTAAAACGGGCGACAAAAAGAAAGGCTCTAAGTTTTAACCTTAAGCGTCCCAGCTTGGCGGTTAATAAGGCGTTAAAAGCGACCCTTAAAAGGCCGCGCGAACTAAACGGAAATTTGAGGCGAGATTAGACCAAAAGTCGCCGGCGGTAAAAAAAGGCCCTTTTAAAAATTATCGAAAGAGCCAAAGCAAAAAAGGGTAGACATATTGACGAGGGCGGCTTTAAAGCTGTCGCGTTTTCTGACGGGTCATAAGACGCTAAGGCTTTTTTCCCGCCCTTTATGGGCGAGAGGGTCTTTTTAGGGTTTTTGAGGTTTTTTTGGGGTTTTTTTGGGTTTTGGCTCAAGGAGGTTGATCAGTCGTTATAGATTGGTTTCGGGGTTGGCAAGACGGCCAAGTCTTTAGCCAAAGCGTTTAAGCGCTCGAATAAATCTGGATAATCTTTAAGTTTGGGCCAGAGTTCGTCGGCTAGCTCTAGAGCCCCGGGTAAAAGGGCTAAGTCTTTGGGCAGCTTAACGCAGCTAAAAACCGGCCAGCCCGACTGTTTCAACCCTAGCTCCTCCCCGGGGCCCCTTAAAGTCAGATCAATTTCGGCGAGCTTAAAACCATCCGCGCTCTCGACTAAGGCTTTTAAACGTCGCTGAGCCGTTGGCGTCGCCTTGGCCGAGCTAATGGCCAAAAAATAACCTTGGCCGCCCCCCCGACCTATCCGGCCTCTTAACTGATGGAGCTGGGACAAGCCAAAAAAGTCGGCCGACTCCACCAGCATGAGGTTAGCTCCCGGCACGTCCACCCCTACCTCTATTATAGTTGTCGCCACGAGGATATCTAAACGCCCCTCCCGAAAACTAGCCATGGCCTCGCCTCGGGTCGCGGGATCTTGGCGCCCATGGACCGAAGCGATTCTAAGATCCGGGGCTTTGGCCTTTAAGGTGGCCAAAACGGTCGAAACGTCACGGGTAGGCTTAGGCGGGAGTTCATCGGGAATCGCCAGAAAATACGTGCCCCGCTCCTCTTCGGTTAGGGGTTTGGGTTTTGGCGGTTCCTCTTCCTCTTCCTCGGGCCCCACCCTCGGGCAGACCACAAACCCTTGTTCGCCTTTTCTAACTTTACTTAAAAAAAGATCATAGGCGATGGCGGCCTCGTCGTCCTCAAAGACGATGGTTTGCGAGATTTTGCGCCCAGGAATGGTCCCATGGACGCTGGTGACGTCCAGATCGCCGTAGAGAATCTGGGCTAAAGACCGCGGAATCGGGGTGGCGCTTAAAGACATCAGATCCACTTCCGGCGACTTTTGAGTTAAAGCTAGCCGCTGCCGGACCCCGAACCTTTGCTGCTCGTCGATTATGGCTAAGGCTAAATCCTTAAACGCCACGGCCGACGAGATTAAGGCCTGGGTGCCCACGACAAAATCTATAGTCCCGGTTCTTAAGCCTTCTAAAATAGGTTTTTTTTCTTTAGGGGCGAGAGTTCCAGTCAGAAGGGCCGGATTAAAGCCCATTTTGGCTAAGATGGGGCTTAAGGAGTCGTGATGCTGCCTCGCCAACAGCTCAGTGGGCGCCAAGAGAGCCACTTGCCGACCTTGGGCTAAGACGAGCGAGGCCACAAACCCCGCCACGACCGTTTTCCCCGAGCCCACCTCGCCCTGTAACAGGCGGTTAACGGGTTTGGGTTCGCGTAAATCAGCCACAAACTCGGCCGTGGCTTTAAGCTGCTCTGAGGTGGGACTGAAGGGCAAAAGCCCCAAAAACTTCGCCCCGACCGCTTCGTCAATGGCCCTTTCGCGAGGCGCGGTTAGGGTTAAGCGCCGTTGTTTCTCGGTCATGATTAAAAGGCGCCAGAACATTAGCTCATAGGTGGCCAGTCGCCGATAAGCCCGACTCCCGGTCGGCGGCGGCAGAGTTCCTGGGTTGGGCGGGGGATTGTGAATAATCCCTAAGAGATCGACGGGATCGGGCAGATTGTGGGCCATGAGCCAGTCAGCGGGTAAGACCTTAGGGCAGTTGGGCAGTTCCTTTAAAATTTCCGCTAAGACTTTTTTAATAACGGTTTGCGGAACCCCTGGATAAGACCGATAGAGGGGTTTGACCCCTAAGAAGTTTTCCATGGCTTCTTCGGCTCGACACACCTCAGGATGGGTCAAAGAAGCCTGACCGAGCCGGTCGACGAAAACGGGCCCGGAAATTAAAAGAGTCGCCCCAACGTGGGCCAATTGACTAAAATAAAAGTTATTTTGAAACCACCAGATGACCGCCTTGTCGTCTCCGTCGACCACTTCGACCCGCAGCCAAGCCCGACCTTTAGCCGATATCCCCTGCCGGTTACTGACCACTTTGCCAATAAAAACAATATCTTTGTGGTCCTCGGCATCGGCTAGCGTTAGCACCTGGCGCCGATCCCGGTAAACGGCGGGAGGAACTAAAAGAAGGTCTAAGGAGGTGATTAGGCCTTTTTTCGCGAAAGCCGCGACTCTAAGGCGGCCTATGCCCGCTCGTTTGGCTAAGGGGATGGACAGAGGAGAATCTAAAGGCCAGGGAATCATAAATTCCTCATAAAAACAAACTAAAAACCCTATTTTAGATCGATTAAGGGTAAAATAGATGGCCCAACCTGAGATTAAAGCCAGGCCTTTTTTGATTTTAGCGACTATAGGCCAAAACCCCAAAAATTTAAACCAGAAAGACGACGGCCCCTTAAAACTCGAAACTTTTCCTCATTAAATCCAAGCGGTCGCGACCAGCGGCCAAGATGAATCCCATTTTAGCCAAAAAAAGAGCTTATTGAGCCGGTTTTCGCGTCTAAGGGCGCCGAGTTGGTCTAAGGCGCTAAGGGGCTGACTTATCGACCAATTCGAGAGTCGACTAAAAAGGTCAACCTTATTGGATATTTGGAGCCACGATAATCGCAATATTTTTCTTCATAATTAGCTGCCTTTAATAAAATATAATAGTATATTGGCCAATATTTATAGATAAATAGTCAAAATTTCGAACGTTCATTTGGCTAATTCGTATTCGGGTCGCGCTAAAACGATCCATGTTAAATAGCCGCGACTGGCCAGGGATTCTTAGGGAAAAATGGCAAGCTAATTACCGCGTTTAGGAATTTAGCCCAAAAAAAATTATCTCGCTATTTTTCGCCTCTAAGCCTTAAAGTAAGGGCTATTTGGGATTTTTTCAAGCTCTACCAGGGCGAAAGGCGCGAGATTCTAATCAGAAAATTAGTTGTCTTGAGGCGGGGTAAATATTTTTGTCGTATTGTTCGCTTTAACGTGAGACAATTACCCCTCGATTAGCGAGAGGGGGGTATCGAATATGGACTTGGAGTGGATTAGCCTGGAGCAAGCCGCAGGCGAGTGAAATCTAATGACAAGCATATCGCATTCGCCTTCATGACTTTCGCGACTAAATACGTTCAAGGGGGTTTATATTCGTCTTATAACAACTACGACGATATCTCATTAGATTACAGGTATGTGGCCATGATGGGTTTTACCTTGGAGGAGTTAAAGTCCTACTAAGGCCAGCGGATTAAAGAGGTCGCCAAGAGCCTAACGGTTACGGAAGATTTATTTTTGGCCCGTCTGACGCGATACTACAGTGGCTATTCAAAAATCCCGTTTTATTAGCTCTGGTCATAAACGATAAGGCGGGAAGGATAAAAGTCTGGCGGAGCGAAGGGGGTCCGCCGAAAGACCAAACCAAGGCTAAAGCGCCAAGTCCTAAGCCAACCAGGGCGAAGAAGACAAAACCGCCCAAGCCAGTCGAGGCGGAAGACTTAAAAAGACAATAAGTCAAAACCAAGACGAGGCCTGGTTCTGACTAAAAAAACGGTAAAATTTTAACTCTAGACATTTATTTTTCTAACGCGCTATGATTGCCTTTAACCTGTATGGTTCTATAAGCCTATGGTCTTAAGGTTTTTTTCTAAAGACAGGGAGCCATAACCACGGTTAAAAAAAACATAGATTTTTGAGACCATCGCGACTATCTTCAATCAAGCGAATTTGAGCCTTTAAGGCCATTAAGCCAATCCCAGCCTAAGGTTGCCCCTTAGCTGGGATTGGCCATAACAGCGAAGAACTTAGGACAATCCCCATGACGGTTTTGGCTAAAAGCTCATTGCCCAGTGGTTTTTAGGCGATTAAACGTCCTTGACCAAAGCTTATAGACCTTGGTTAAGCGCGAAATTGTTGAATTCATTTGTATAAACCTGCTCGGCTTCGACGTGATTTTTGATCTCTCCAAATTCCTTCAAGAGGTCTACCCACATGGTCACGGTATCTTTATGGATAATCCCATCTTTGGCCCACAATCCCTCATGGATCTCGTCAATGGGCGTGTTGGTCCTTTCGGCCGTTATCCGCCGCGATTCATAGGGATTGGCGTTGGCCCAATTGATAGTTTTGGCCATCCCGTTGACGTAACTCCTGACGACCTCCGGGTTTTCCTTGATAAAATCTCTCGAAAAGTAGGTCGGCGTCGCGCCGCCTACGATCCCCCAAACATCGTAGTCGGAAAATAAGATATCAAATTCGCCATCTTGCTCAATCTGCTCGGGAGTTCGATGCATCATAGCCAAATCGATTTCCCCTTGCCGCAAGGCCTGCTGAAGGATTCTTTCGGGAAGGATGATAATCTCCACCGAATTTTTGGGGTCAGGTACCCCATTTTTTTTTAGGTAAGCGTAGGGAGTGTATTCATGACAGCCACCTGATCTAGCCAAACCCACTTTCTTGCCGACCAGATCGGCCGATTTTTTAATGGGACTATTCTTATTTGTGATACCCACCATATGGGGGATTCTTTGGCTAGTCTCAGTCGAGGCCACCACAGCTTTTATACTGGCTCCGGCTGAAATTCCGGCGATGGTTCGATTAACGTGGGCCCCGCCTATATCCAATTTTCCCGACACAACGGCGGCGACGAGCTGTCCGGCCGGCAGCACGCCGACCACATTGACTTTAACGCCATATTCCTGAAAAAAACCTAAGGAGTCGCCAATATAAAAAAGAATGGGCGAAGTGACTTCTTCACCCCGGTAGGCTCTAAGTACGGGCAATTCTTTTTTGACCGGGGTTGGCTCCGTTTTGGCGGCCGGAGCGGTGGCGACCGTTGGAGTCTGTGTTTTGGGGTTATCGCCACAGGCTGGAAGGAAAATGGCCGTCATTACAGCCATCGCCAAAAAAATCGACGCGGATATTTTATTCATGATTAATCCTCAAAAAAGTTAGAACTTTAGTGAGTTCTAGACGCGGTAGTTTAATACTGAATGGACGTTTAAAGGGCAAAATGTTTAATGTTTTATCATGAGCCTATGGCCAATTCGCTCTCCCATTTTTTTTGATCGAGCATTTCCACAAAGGCCTGGATCCGAGTTATGACCTGGCCAGTTGGAGCCCCGGTTTGAAAGGAACCCTCCAAATTGATACTAGGAATGCCTTTTTCGTGGAAATAGTGGCGCCAGAGTTCACGGTCAACGCTGGAGAAGGGGCAGCCGATGTAGCCGTACCAGATCAAACCCTTGGCCTTGATCCTTTCAACTTCGGCCTCTATGACTCGGCGGGCGTGAATAGCCGCCCCGGTTCCGCTATTGTCGTAAACCCATCGGGCTATTGATTCAAGAGGCGGGATATCTTCTCTATAATATCTAAAAGGAGCGCTACGAAGGCCAAGAACGGCTCCGTTGGTTTGGTCGAGAACCTCGTAAACGCCAAATTCCTGGCCAATGACCCCCGCCCAAACAATCGGCACGGCCCGATCAATTTCGTCCTGGTCTATGGGGGAACTTTCCAGCTCCATGATCAGATCGTCCAAGGCCTCTTCGTACTCCTCTGGGCGACCAAAATAGTTGTTAAGGCCACTGGTAACAATAAGAACAATCGGCAAACTCCGAACGTAGAAAGGACGCTCAAGCCTTAAATCTAACATCCTCTTTGTTTTCTGGAGGAGTCTATTTTTGCGGGCAATTTCCGTTTTAATAAGATCCTCGTCAATGTCGCGCTTCCCGTTTACCCAGAAGGCGATTTCCCTGAGCTGCTGGGCGAAAAATTGGATCAAGGTCTCCAATCGTTCGCCTTCCGTAGTCGGCGAGCGGTAGAGCGTCTCGCAGTTATAGATGTCGTAGCCGCTCTTCTTTAAAGTCTCCCAGGCCAAGTTATAGGGATCGCAGCGGCTGGAACTTCCCAAAATACGGTTGATGGAGCCAGTTCCCAAACGCAGATGCCATTGAGCGATGACGCACTTGACCATTGAGCAAGTCTCGATGGGGAATTGGTAGTAATTTTCGGCTAGGCGCATATCTTCGCCGTCGCTATATCGGCCCATCTCGGTGTAGCCTGCCGGTAAAACGCCTAAAGAATAGAGAAACAACGTTTCCCAGTCATAGGTAAAACACCAAATAGCCTGACGACCTTTTTTGAACTCCTCTTCAACGTAAGGGATGTAGGATTTGGATAATTCCAAGAGCCTGACGACCGCGGGCGAATAAGAGTGAGTTTTTTTACAGAGCTCAATGTACTCCGCTTGGCGCTGGACGTTGTCGATAATGGATAAATCCACGATTCCTCCTTATAAAAAATGGGGTCAGAGCCTTCAAAGCCCGGAACAACCTGTCCTTAGAGCGGTAAATCCCCTCCTTTGGCGCTTAGGAGCTAGGGACTTAGGTAAGTTAAAAACTTCAGCTCACTTTCGGTTTATGAAGAATGGTCTCCGCTAAAACTGGCCCGGCGGCTTACTTTTAAAGCGAAGCTTTTGGTTGTCTTGGATCGTGTTATTAGTCATAAATAAAGTCCTATAGTCAGCTAAATCATGCCTAATGTTTTTTTAATAAACATATTATCCTGGACAACGTTTGAAATAAGCTTGTTTACGCCCATTTTTAAAAAAAAAGGCGAAAGTTATTTGGAAAAAAAATATCGATTTTTAAGGATTAAGGGCAAAGACTGATTTGGAACGACAAATACTAGGAATCAATCCCAAAGGATGTTTAATCAGCCTTGACAGCTGTGGCGACATCGTTGGAAAAAATTCCAGAGTTCCGGCGAGAGACTGACCAGAAGTAGTGAGTATGCATGGAAGGGCAAAAACATTGTTTTTTGTCGAGTTATAAGTCAAAAAAAAAGCCGGTTATAACCTATATTTCAAGGAAATAACCGGCCTTTAAGGTAATTAATCAGCCAATTTAATATGCAAAATCTTGTATCAAGATCTTATATTTTATTATTTGGATCAAATAACTAACCCAGTTAAAACCGCTGGCACCCAGAAGGATTTTTCAACCAAGCTAAAAACTGTTTGGCCGGCTTTGGCTTTAAACCGCGAAGTTGATTTTGACTTTATACCAAAAAATGTTCAGGAGTCAAGCTACTGTTACGAAAAAATGGGGGCTGGGGGGCGCGGAGACGTTGGCGACGGCTAAGATGGGGGATGTGATTCGCCGAAAGTCGGTATTTAAACCTGCCATAGTCAATGGGCCCAGGATGGACGGTCGCCTCGGCGTTTGGGGCGGCTTAGACCCTTGGCCTCGAATCGTAAGGCGGTGTTTTAGGGTTTTTTGGCGCCCGCGCGGGAATTCGCCGCCCTTATTGGCGGCTTTCCATCGTCCCCCGGTCCCGCCTCGGCGTTATGGGCCGCGGTCGGTCCTCTTTCCTTGGCGAGGGGCTCCTTTACTTTTCGCGCTCGCCTTTTTGACGGGGAGCGAAAAGGCCGTGTGTAGCAGCACAGCGATTATGTCCTCTTTTGAGCACAGTAAACATGTCGTCTTTTAGTTAAGAGCAAAGCAAAAATGTCGTCTTTTAAGCACAGCAAGCATGTCTTTTTTTTTACTTAAGCGCACAGCCAATATGTCACCTTTTTTTTGCAAAATTCTTACCAACTTCAAAAATGATTTTTTGATAATTAAGGGCCCAGCAAACATGTCGTCTTTTTTTAGTTAAGGGCAAAGCAACCATGTCGCTGTCGATTTTTCGTTAAGCGCAAAGCCATGTCGTTTTTTTTTCGTTAAGCGCAAAGCCATGTCGCCTTTTTTCAGCTAAGAGCAAAGCAAAAATGTCGATTTTTTACGCTCTAACAAGATATCTTACTCCTGGTATTTTTAATACTAGCCAGTGAGAGCGAGAGAATGGCGGAAGTACCGACTATCTTTATCTTGGAGCCTTTCTCAGAAGCCCATTG
>JAIROO010000249.1 GCA_031257535.1 Deltaproteobacteria bacterium | reverse complement strand
GAGAGTTCAACTCCCATAAGTTTAGCTCTCTCTTTGGTGTAATCGGCCAAAGACGCCCGAAATTCCGGCAATCCGGCGTCCGTGTCGATTAAGCTCATGTCCAGCCGGAGGACGGGTCGCGGGGCGAATTTCTCCTCATCGAGATGTTTCTCAATGGCCAGGCCCGCAAAGAGGTCCCTTTGGTCGGAGAAGAGATATTCCAAGGTAGAGATGGTCAGGGTCTTTCCGAATCGTCTGGGGCGGGATAAATAAAAATTTTTAGATTTACGTAGGATAATGTTGGCTAAAAAGTTGGTTTTGTCGACATAGATACAGCCTTCAGAAAACATTTCTGTAAATTCAGACTCAGAAACAGGCATTTGATCTATAAATTCTGTCATAGTAATTCTCGCGTCAAAGCTACAGTTAAAATTAAGCCTATTATTCGCTATAAAACCTTGGCGGGTCCAAGTCGGAGCTTCTTCTGACTTGTGGATCTCTTGAAAAACGGTGGGTGGCTGGTCAAAATATTAACCTATATATCATAAATAATATTAAATATCTTTCCTTAGTTTGTCAAGTTGAATTTTTGAATTTTGGCCTTTGGCCAGGGTCAATTCATTTAATTATTTTTAAAAGTTTACTACCTATTTAATTTTTTTTAGCGCGAAAATCGCTAAAAAAAGGGGGGATTTAAGATGATTGTTAAACCAGGGAGTCAGGACGGAGATCGGCGGTATTAGGACCAAAAACTTTCCTGAATCGCTCGTCACCCCGGAGTCTTGAAAAATATTTTTTTTAAAATATTTGTTTCAGGGTAAAAACGCGAGAGAATTTTAAGAAGGTAATCGGTACTCTTAAAGGCATCCCCCGTCTCGTTTTTTCGCCAATTGTTTCTTGGCCCAACAAGAGCTTCATAAAGTTTTAAAAACGCCAATTTTCTTAGGGCGGACCAAAAAATGGGCGCCACGCCTAAGGCGGAGGGCCTCGTAAAAACCCCCTGTTTTTTTTAACCGAGGTCATGGGGCCTCGCGCCCTCTTAAGTTAGGCTCCCAATTCCCGAAAAAAACCTAGGACCATTGAAAACTCTTTGTTGAGAAAATTTTCTTAATAAAATTTGGTTTTTTAAAAAAATATGGACTCAACCGTAAAAATCGTAAATTATATCTACAGTAGGCGATTCGGCCTTCATAATGATCTAATTTAGACAAATCACAGGCGCGACTCGACAAAAGTTGGCGCTGGTTACTTTAAAAAATACGGCTAATTATTTCTTTATCCTTCCTGACCACTTTGGGGTTTTACCTAGCCATCAATTCTTGGGCGGCCTAAACTTGTGGCCAAAATTTTACAAATTAACCAAACCCTTAAAGGGGGCTAGTCTTTATTTTTCTGGCCCAGTCGTCTAAAATAATTATTAATTCCCGCGCCTTCCTGGTTTGTTTTTGGGTTTTTAAAAGCCGATTAAGAAGGATCTTAGGCGTCTTTGGATAGGGTGAGGCTGACTGTTTTTGGCCCTTAAAGCCCCCTCTTTTTTAGGCTCAGGCGGAAAATCACGTTTTGTTCGGTTTCGCGCCCTTTAGAGGTCTGCCAATTAGTCGTTTTGACTGGCGCCAAAAACGTCTTAATTTTTAAATTATCGGGCCGCTCTTTGGCTATAGAAAGGGGAAATTATTGAAGATTTTGAGATCGTTTGGATTTTTTTAGGTCGCGTTTTTGACCTTAGAACGCGGGGCCGTTTTGACAAATTATAGCTTTTTAGCGTAAAATTTTTTCCATGATAAACAGAAACCGAAAAATCCGGTTTCGGAGAAAAAAGTCCCCTAAAGGCTGGGTTTATCTTCTTATCCTCGCCCTGGTTATTTTTGGGATCAAATTTTTTTGGTTTCGACCAGCTGGTCCCGTTTTGAATGGCGATCTAGGTGGACCGCCCCTGACCACGGCTGAGGCGGCTTTGGAACCAGCCCCTTTGGCGGCTGGCCAGGTCTCGGCCCGGCCAGTTCTGGAAAGAACTTTAGGTCTCTGGGCCCGAGCGTTATCTAGTGGCGATTACTCCCAATTTCACCAGATCTTGTCTAGTGGCTGGCGCGAGCAGGACGACCCCAAACGTTTGGCCGCCGCTTATCAGCCCTTATACCCCCACCGGGAGCTAATGGAGTTCTTTCCGCGGCGGGGGAAACTGGTCGTTTTAGAGTCCCGGCCTTTAACCGAGACCGAGAACTCTAAAAATAAGACCCTCGCTATCCGGGACACTTTAGGCCCGGAGAGCCCTTGGTTAGTCCGGGGCGAGTGGCGCAAAGGGCGGTCGGCTTTAGGCTTTAACCTTAACCTGGTGTGGGAAGCCGATGAGTGGCGACCAGCCGGATTAGTCGTGGAAGTCTATAAGCTGGACCTTCAAAAACGGTAAATAAGCCTTTTTTAAGATTTTTTGTTAAAAAATCTCTCTCTTGGCAGCTTTTTAACAGGTCAGATTTAACTAACCCTCCTTTGGATTTTAAGGCAAAGGGCTTTCGTAAGCCGAAAGATCCAACAATCCATGGCCCGAAAGGACAAAGACCACGACTCCGACCCGACCTTCTTTTTCCCAGGCGAGGGCTTTTTGGCAGGCTATGGCCAGAGCGTGACTGGACTCGGGCGCGGGAACTATATATTCGGACTGGGCGAAGAGTCTAGTGTAGCGGTAAGCTTCGTCCGCGGATACGGCCACGGGGGAGGCGATTTTACTCTTGATTAAAGAGCTGACTATGGGCGAGGCCCCGTGATATCTTAAGCCGCCGGCGTGGATAGAGGGCGGCACAAAGTCTGGGCCTAAGCTATACATGGGCATCAAGGGAGTCAAGCGGGCGGTGTCCCCGTAGTCGTAACCATAAGCGCCCTTGGTTAAGGTCGGACAAGCCGTGGGCTCGGCGGCCAGGATCTCCGTTTTTTGGCCCTTTAAGACGTCTAAGACAAAGGGGACGGCCAACCCCCCAAAATTAGAGCCACCCCCGTGACAGGCGACTAAGCAGTCGGGGGTCTCGTTGGCTAAGGCCAGCTGGAGTTTGACTTCTTGCCCGATAATAGTCTGGTGGAGAAGGACGTGGTTTAAGACGCTGCCCAAGGCGTAATTGGTGTCCGAGCGACTAGCGGCTTCCTCCACGGCCTCGCTAATGGCCAGGCCTAAGCTGCCCGGGGAGTTGGGGTCTTTAGCCAAAGCCGCGCGGCCCGCGTTAGTCATTTGGCTGGGGCTAGCTAAGACCTCGGCTTCCATAAGGTTCATGATGGTCCGGCGATAAGGCTTCTGGTCTAGGCTGACCTTGACCATGTACACCCGGATCCCCAAGTCAAACCAGCGGGCCGCGATGGCCAAGGCCGTCCCCCACTGACCGGCCCCGGTCTCCGTAGCCAAGCGACTGACGCCGGCCACTTTGTTGTAATAAGCCTGGGCCAAGGCGGTGTTGCTTTTGTGGCTGCCGGAGGGCGAAAGGCTCTCGTTTTTATAATAAACGCGCGATTTTACGCCTAAGGCTTTTTCCAGGCGGCGGGCCCGAACTAAAGGCGTCGGCCGCCACATGGCGTAAGCTTCTAAAATTGGCTCGGGGATGGCGATAATTGGCTGGTCGCTAAACTCTTGGTCCACGAGATTGGGTGGAAAAATGGCTTCCAAGGCGGCGGGCGGTAAATCTGAGCCATCTGGGGCCTTATAAGGGCCTAAGGGGACCGGCAGATGGGGTAAGACGTTTAGCCATTGACGAGGAATCTGGTCTTTGGGCAGGGAAATGGCGTCGTCGATTAAAGGCATGGACTAATCCTAACAATCGCCCTTTTAGGGAAAAGGGGCTAAAATAAAGCCGTCAAGCTAAGTTTAAAGGCGTAATTTGTTTCGCCAGTATGAGGTCCACCGCCGCCGGCAGATCGTCGACGACCGGGATATCTGGGGCGACCTGGGACTCAGCGAGACTCCCATAGCCCCCGCGGACTAAAATAGGTTTAACGCCCGCGGCTCGCGCGGCCTCTAGATCCGAGAGCTTGTCGCCAACTAAATAAGAGCGACTTAAATCCAGGTCCAGATCCTTCGCCGCGGCCAGAATAAGGCCAGGGGCGGGTTTTCGACAAGCGCAAGGGTCGTCGCCTGGGCTAGCCGGGAAATCTGGGTGGTGGGGACAGTAATAGTAGCCGTCTAAGACTAGACCGTTTTGGGCTAGATCCTCGGCTACTCGCCGATGCAGGGCGATAACGTCGCTCTCTTGGTATAAACCTTTAGCCACCCCGGACTGGTTAGTGACCACGACTAATTTATAAGCCGCTTTTTTAAGTCTGGTTAAAGCTAAAATGACCCCGGGTAGCCAGCGCCAGTCGGACCAGAGCCACAGATAACCGCGCTCCTCGTTTAAAACGCCGTCGCGGTCTAAGAATACGGCTTTAGCTTTGGTCACGCGCTTTTTAGCTCCGCGACCACTAGATCGCCGACGGTCTCGGTTAAGGCTTGGCCGCCTAGCTCAATAGGGAGACTGTGGCCTTTGGCTAAGTAAGAGCGGACCGCGTCCTTAACTAGTTGGCCGCCCACGGTTTGGCCTAAGCGATCCAAAGCCATGGCCCCGGACAGGATGGCGGCTAAGGGATTGGCTTTACCCGTGCCCGCGATATCTGGGGCCGAGCCATGGACGGGCTCAAACATGGACAGACCGTCGCCAATGTTGCCAGAGGCGGCTAAACCTAAACCCCCGGCCAAGGCGGCGGCCAGGTCGCTGACAATGTCCCCAAAAAGGTTAGGGCAAAGAATTACCCCAAATGGCGAAGGGTCCCGGGGCAGCTGATAGCACAAGTTATCGACGTTTAAAAAAACTACTTTAAGATCAGGATAAGCCGTAGCCTCGCTTTTAACGATCTGATCCCAAAAGCCATAGAACTGGGGAAGGGCGTTGGCTTTGGTGGCCACCTGGACCTGGGACTCGCCTCTGGTCCGGGCTAACTCAAAGGCTTTTTTAGCCACGCGCCGGATCCCGGGTTCGGTTAAAAGGCCTAAACTAAAGGCCCCCGCCGTGGTCGGGGAAAAAGAGCCCGTTATCTCGGCCGTAAAATCATAGAGTTTTCTTTTCGCGGCGAGTTTTTGACTGGTCGTCTTAGAGTCAAAAGAGCCGCCTAACCCCATATAAAAATCCTCGGTGTTCTCCCGGACCACGACGAGGTCAAGTTTTTCCTGAGCGGCTAAAGGGCGAGGTAAGGGCACGTTTGGATAATTTTGGACTGGCCTTAAGTTTAAATACTGGTCAAAGTGAAACCTTAAAACTAACAAAAGCTCTTGTTCCAAGGGTCCTGGCGGGACTTTCGGATCGCCCACGGCCCCTAAAAGGAGGATATCGGCGGCCCCTAAATCGTCTAAAGCCCCGGGCGGCAAGACCTCGCCTTTCGCGAAATAGTAATTGGCCCCAAAAGGAAAGTCGCGCCATTTTAGGTCAAAGCCCTGGATTTGGGCCACCCGGTTTAAGACTTTCCGAGCTTGGGGCAACACTTCAAGGCCAACGCCGTCGCCTGGCAAATAAGCTATTTCGTATTTCATGGGTTCCTCGTGGCTTTCCTTAAGTTTAGAGGAAAGCTAAAATTGGCCTTTTAACCGCCATGAGTTTAGGGGATTTTTGGCGTGGAAATTTTTTTGGGGCTATTATAGAGACGGACGGCCCATTAGGCAAATCAAAAAAACTGGCCAAAAAAGTGAATTTTGGCCTAATAAAATTCGGGTTTTGAGCGGATAAGCTTTTTTTCTGGCTTATTTTTTTTAAAGAGCCAAAAAAGGTCCGAGGGGGTCAAGCCCGATAAGAAAGGACAGCATGCGACGCGAACTTATTTTTAAGGCTTTGGATCAGCAGCCGGTTAGCCGGGTGCCTACAGGTTTTTGGTTTCATTTTTTGCCGGACGCGGAAACGGGCGACTGGCGCGAAAATTCTCGCCTTTTAGATCAAAACGTGGCCGGGCATCAAGCCTATATTCGGGCCTATCGACCGGAACTCGTTAAAATCATGAGCGACGGTTTCTTCTTTTATCCCACCCCAGGCCTTTTTCAACCTCTGGATCTGGCCTTGGTTTCGGCGATTGAGCCGAGCCGCGACTGGATCCGGGCTCAGGTTTCTTTGGTTAAAAGGGTCAAAGGTGGTCGCGAGGACGCGGCTTATTTTTACAATATATTTAGTCCTATCACGAGCCTAAGGTTCAAATTAGGCCTCAAACGTTTAACCCAGTTTCACGCCGCCCAGCCTGAGGCCTTCGTCAAAGCCTTAGACCGGATTTCTTTAGGTTTGTCCCGTTTAGCCCGGGCCGTCGTCAGCGAAGGCCAGGCCGACGGGATCTATTTAAGCGTCCAGAATCCAGACCAAAGCTACTTTTCCCCAGACTTTTGTCGGAACTCTTTAGCCGCCGGCGAAAAAGCCATCCTGAAGGCGGCCGAGGAAGTGGGGGGTCGGAACATCCTCCATATCTGTGGTTACCACGGGGTCAAAAACCATCTCCCCCTTTACGTCGACTATCCTTTCGCGGCCGTCAACTGGGCCGTCGATTTAGAAGACGTGTCTTTAGCGGCCGGCCAGAGCCTTTTTGGAGGGCGGACCGTTATTGGCGGCTTTAAAAATGGGCCCAACGATCTCTTAGCTAAAGGCTCCAAAGAAGACATTAAGGCCAAAGCCCGGGAACTGATCCGCAAAACCGGGACCACTGGTTTTATCTTGGGGGCTGACTGTACCCTGCCCGCGGATATTGATTTGGCCAGACTAGAGTGGGTCCGGGAAGCCGGGGCTGAGGCCATTAGATTTGGGGGGCGCTAAGGGCGGGTTTTATTGGTTTTTAACGGTCAATCGCTGTTCAAAAAGTAGGACTTTTTGGCTAAATTATCTGACTTTAGTCAGCTGAGGTTGGATTTATAGGTTTAAACTATAGCTGGTTAGATTACGCTGGTTAAGTTACGCTACTCAAAGGCGCCTTGAAGCTAAATATTGTCGCTTTAAGGCGCCTTTGAGTTTTGGCCTTATCGCTTCAAGGCGCCTTAAAATAAATAATGAGTTTAAAAGCGCCTTAAGTTAAATCTTATTGTTTAAAAGAGCCTTAAAACTAAACGTCGGGGATTATGGCCCTGTCCTTTAGCTAAATCAAGAAGATTAAGGTCGCCCGTCGCTAAATCTTGGAGCCTTAAAGTCGCCCTTCTTTAAATCTTGGGAGCTTAAAGTCACCCTTCTCTAAATCTTGGGAGCTTAAAGTCGCCCTTCGCTAAATTTTGGAGCCTTAAAGTCGGCCGCGGCTAAATCTTGGGGGCTTAAAGTCGCCCTTCGCTAAATCTTGAAGCCTTAAAGTCGGCCGCGGCTAAATCTTGGGGGGCTTAAAGTCGCCTTAAGTTAAATTTAGGCGGTGAAATAAAGTCGTTCGCTAGATTTGGAGTTTAGTCGCCGTAAGCTACATCTTCCGGGTTAGACGCTCGGCTAGTAAAGCCAAGATCACCGTCACGATTAGGCAGACGGTCGACAAAGCGTTGGTCTCAGGCGTTAGGCCCCGCTTTAAGGAAGCGAAAATATAGATAGGCAAGGTGACCGACTCAGGGCCGTGAATAAAAAAGCTAATTATAAAATCGTCTAAGGAAAGGGTAAAAGCCAACATCGCCCCGGCCAAAACCGCGGGGAGAATGAGGGGTAAGGTGACGCGGCGAAAGTGGTAATAGCTGGAGGCGAAAAGATCCAAAGCCGCTTCTCGGGTCTCGGGGTTTAAAGAGGCTAAGCGACTCCGGACAATCAAAGCCACGAAGGAGATCTGAAAGGTCACGTGGCCTAAGATTAAAGTCGAAAAGCCCAGCTCAAAAAAACCGCTAAACTTCCTTAGGACGCTAAAGGCTAAGATTAAAGCCACGGCCATGATAACGTCAGGGACGACCACGGGCGCGTTGACGATCACGTCAAAGAGCCTCGCGTATCTTTTAGGCCAAGGAGTTCGTTCTAAGCCTAAAGCCAAAGCCGTGCCAATTACGGTCGCGATGACCGTGGTGATGGCGGCTAAGATCAGGCTATTTAAGGCCGCTTCCAAAATATACTCGTTTTCTAAGAGCTTTTGATACCACATTAAGGTAAAGCCCTTCCAATTTAGGCCAAAACGAGCTTTATTCACCGAAAAGAAGGCTACGGCCAGGCTAGGCAGATAGAGGATAACTAAAGTGGCGTAGGCCACGATGGCGGCTGGCGTCCCTCTCACGCTAAGGGGTCCTTTTGGCCAGGGGTTTTGAGGCGCCGGAAGCCTAAGCTGACCAGAGTCACAATTATCAGAGCCAAGGACAGGGCCGCCCCAAAAGGCCAGTCGCGAGCTTGGCCGAACTGCTGTTGAATTAAGTTGCCTATAAGCATATTTTTGGCCCCGCCTAAGATATCGGTCACCACGAACATGGCCATGGCTGGCACAAAAGTCATAATGATCCCGACCGACAACCCTGGAAAAGTTTGGGGTAAGACGATCCGCCAAAAAGTCAAAAAAGTATTAGCGTAAAGATCGCTGGCCGCTTCCAAGATCTCCCGATCGAGCCTTTCCACGCTAGCGTATAAGGGGAGGGCCATAAAAGGTATAAAAGTCGAGGTCATCCCTAGGTAAACGGCGAAAGAGCCAGGGTATAAAGACGCCCCAGGGGCGATTAAGCCTAAGAAACTCGCGGCGTTAGCGAGGAGGGATTTGGGGCCTAAGATTAAGAGCCAGCCGTACGTCCTCACCACGACGTTGGTCCAAAAAGGGACCATAATCAAGATGAGCCAAAAAACCCGGATCGAGGGGCGCCTTGAAGCCATGTGAAAGGTTAAAGGGTAAGAGATTACCACGCAGATTAAGGTGGTGATGGCGGCGACCAGTAAGCTGCGGCCTAAGATCAGTAAAATATCCGGGGACCAGCCAAAAAGGCCGTAACCCATTAATCGCTTAACGCTCTCCGTGGAAAAAGCCCAGACGACCTGACCGTATTGGCCTCTTTGAGCGAAAGCCATGGCGATTAAGGAGAGGCAGGGTAAAACCAAAAGACCGATTAGCCAAATAAGGCCTGGGCCAGTCGCCAAAATCCCGCTAACGAAGAACCTTTGGTTTTTTCTGGGTGGAGTCTCAAAAGGACCCTTGGGGGGCGGGGGGTCAGGAGTCAGGTTGACGACAGTGTTGGCCATAAGCGGTCAGCCTAAATAAAAAGTTAAAAAAAAGTTAAGAAGAAGGCTAAAAAGCGTAAAGGCCTCCTTTTTAGGGGAGGCCTTAAATAAAACGCCATTATTTTTAGAGAATTTTCTAAAAATAACGGCTATATTTTTAAGCGGCCTGATTGTCGAGGACGACCAGGTCATCGGGGGAGATAAACAAAGAGACGGTGTCTCCAGGTTGATGATTGTAGCGAGGGCTAGTCACCACTTTGACTGGGCCTGGATCCAATAATAACTCGACCGAAGGGCCACGATAAACGGACTTTAAGACGGTGGCTTTAACTAGATTATAGTTAGCGCCGGCTTGGTTATAGTCCAGACTGATTAGCTCTGGTCGAATGGCCAAGTGCCCCTCGCTCCAAGAAACTTGGTTGGCGGTTTTTAAGGGGCCTAAAGTGGTGATCATAAAGTCGCCATCGCGGGTGGCTTGTAAAATGTTGGCCCCCCATAAGAACTCGGCGACGAACTTGTTTTTGGGGTGAGAGTAGACGTCTCGGGGGGTCCCAGACTGGACAATTCGCCCATCCTTCATGACCGCTAAATAGCCACCCATGGACATGGCCTCCGCCTGGTCGTGAGTAACCATGATGAAGGTCGTTTCCACGCGGTGGTGCAACTCTATGAGCTCAGATTGGACCTGGGCCCGTAAGTATGGGTCCAAGGCGCTCATGGGCTCGTCTAGAAGAAGAACGCTAGGTTCGTTAACTAAAGCGCGGGCCAAAGCCACCCGCTGTCTTTGGCCGCCGGACAGTTGATTGGGGAAGCGTTTGCCCAATTCGTCCAGGTCCAAGGTCTCCAGCATGCGATTAACCTTTAAACGAACCTCAGACGGGTCAACTTTACGGGCTTTTAAGCCAAAAGCGACGTTTTCAAATACAGTTAGATGGGGAAATAAAGCGTAACTTTGGAAAACGGTATTTACAAACCGTTTATTGGCTGGGACATTAGTAATATCCTCGCCATTAAGATAGATAACCCCAGAATCTGGCAATTCTAGGCCCGCGATGAGACGCAGTAAGGTCGTTTTACCACAACCGGAAGGGCCAAGGAGAGTAAAAAACTCGCCCTTGGAGACAGTTAAGTTCGCGTCGTTAAGGACGCGATGGTTGCCGAAGCTTTTGTTAACCTGGGCCACCACAAGCCCATACTCAATCTGACCTGCCAATTCCTCTCATGCTCCCCCTTTTCCCTGTAGGGTCCCTTTAGGTCCTTCGTGGAGAGACGCGATTTTGGGTACTTTGATCCGGCTTTAAAACGCGAGAGGTCAAAAAAAACGGCCGGGTTTTTAAAAAACCAGACCAAGAGCGTTTAAAACATATTGGATAAAGCAGCGACTCCGGACCGGCTTTCATCCCAATCTGGGATGGGGCGAAGATTTGAATATCCTCGCATGTCGGAAGAAAAAAAAGGCAAACCTAAAAATAGGTCAGCGTTCTACGTCGCGCCCCCAAAGTCCGTGAAAGAACCGGACTTACCGGGCCAGTCATTGATTTCCCTTTGAGGTGATAATAATATAAGACGCTTACTTAAGGTTGTCAAGTAAAATTTGTATTTGGAGCCTCTTATTAGGGGTGGCTAGACCTCGCCAAGACGGGCGAAATTTTTTTTCGCTATTTTTTAAGCCCTTAAGCGCCTGTTTTTACGCGATTAATTTTTTTTTTCTGTCGCAAGAAAAAAAAGACGCGTCTTGGTAAAAAAAATAGTCGCGGAAAATGATCGTCAAGGGGGCCTGGTTTAGTCGCGTTAAATAATTTTAGAGACTTAAATTCCATAGACTACTAAATAATAAGATTAATTTAGTTATTTGAATTTGTTTAACTAATTAAAGACTGTTTTAAGTAAGCTTTATCGTGTTAAAAATAAGTATTTTATACATTTTAATGTCTATAGTAAATTTTATGTTTATGAGTATGCGATAATAAACTAATTCTGTCAATCATGCTAGCTTTTGACGGCACTATTTTAAGTTCCTTTAGAAAAAAAATATAGTCGCTTGGCTCGAAGTTATTTTTGAATGGCCTTTAGGGAAAAAACCCTTGTTTTGAAATTTTAGGCCTGGAGCTCTACTATAAAAGCTAATCTAAAGTTATCGCGACTACCTTTTATTGTATATAAATAAACCCTCAAAAATTAAAAGGGGGTTTTGACGAAGGCGTCTGTTTCCCTTTAATTAAAGAGTTAGGTCTTGGTCCGCAAAGAGTTAGTTCTTGGTCCGCAAAGAGTTAGGTCTTGGTCCGCAAAGAGTTAGGTCTTGGTCCGCAAAGAGTTAGGTCTTGGTCCGCAAAGAGTTAGGTCTTGGTCCACAAAGAGTTAGGTCTTGGTCCACAAAGAGTTAGGTCTTGGTCCGCAAAGAGTTAGGTCTTGGTCCGCAAAGAGTTAGGTCTTGGTCCACAAAGAGTTAGGTCTTGGTCCGCAAAGAGTTAGGTCTTGGTCCGCCGGGCCCTGATTTTAGCTTTTTTGGATTTTTGTTCGCGCGCGCGTAATTTTGGTCGTTGACAAGTCCTTTAATAAGTGGCTATTATCGACTCGAATCGATAAAAAGGAACGCGGTGAAAATCCGCGGCGGACCCGCCGCTGTAACCGGGGACTAAGGTTGTTTTCGGAAAAACGTTTTTTCCGGTCACTTGGGCTATTGGCCCGGGGAAGGCGACGACCAAGGGCTGAACCGGGAGCCAGAAGACCTATCGATTTACTGGCGAGCGAGCGCTGGTTAACCGGGAGTTAATGGCAAAGACCCCCCTTGTTAAGCGCGGGTCTAACGCCGTTTCCCGCTTTCGGAGTAATCGATGTTCGCCTTAAAAGAGCATAGGACCACTAGCCTTTTGGAAATTGGGGCGGGTCTGACCACTTTTTTCGCCATGGTTTATGTCTTAGCCGCTAACCCCACTATCTTGGCTGAGGCGGGTTTTTCGCCCCAGGCCGTTTTTACGGCGACCGCCCTCGGAACTATCGCCGCTACCCTCCTAATGGCTTTTTACGCCAACCTCCCTTTCGCCGTGGCCCCGGGCATGGGTCTAAACGCCTTTTTTGTGGTTATGGTCGTCCAGATGGGTTACTCTCCCGCCGCGGCTTTAACCGCGGTTTTAGTCTCGGGGGTTATTTTCGTCCTCTTGTCTCTGTCGCCTTTACGCCAGAAGTTTTTGGACGAGATTCCCAAGTGCCTGCAAATGGCGGTCAGCTCGGGCATTGGCCTGATGATCGCTTACGTGGGGCTAAGAAGCGGGGGGCTCGTGACTTACGATAACTCTCCCTCTTTAGGCGATCTGAGCCAGGGGCCTGGCTTACTGACGGTTTTAGGTTTTTTTGTCTTAGGGATTTTACTAGCCATCCGCTCCAAGATGGCGGTTTTAATTAGCGTTATCGTGACCACTTTGATTGGTATTCCTTTAGGGGTGACAAAGATCGATTCTTTAGCTGGGGGGGTCTTCGCTTTGCCCCCGCCCATCACGGAACTGGCCTTTAACTTTGATTTTTCCGTTTTAGCCTCCTTTTCTTTTTGGAGCCTAATCGTGGCTCTCTTGATGATGGAGGTCGTGGACGGTTTGGCGGGTTTTTTAGGCCTATTCGCGGTTATGGGCCCGGAAGCCGACCGTTATCGTTACAAACTGGGCCGGGCGTTTGTGGCTGACTCTTTAGGCGTGGCTATTGGGGCCTGTTTAGGGTTGTCGCCCAACACCACCTATTGCGAGTCCGGGGCTGGGGTCGCCGTGGGTGGACGGACTGGGCTGACCGCCTTGACCGTGGCTTTATGTTTTGTCCTGGCCATCTTCGTCTCGCCGTTGTTTTTGATGGTTCCCGCGGCCGCCGTGGCTCCGGCTCTGGTTTTTGTGGGGGTTTTAACTTTAAGTTCCATCGTTAACGTGGATTTCGACGATTACGCCGAGTCCTTGCCGGCTTTCGTGGTTTTAGCGATCATCGCCTTGACCTGGCGGATCTCCGATAGCCTGGCTTTAGGTTGGCTAACCTATATTCTCATGAAAATCTTCTCTGGCCGGATCAAGGTTATCACTAAAACCGTCTGGGTCGTGGGGGCCATTTTCTTTTTAAAACTTTTTTGGGGGCCTTTGAAAGACGCGTTCGGGCTAGGTTGATTGTATAAACCAAAAACTCTCCTGACTCGCCGCGTCGCCCTGGAGTCATGAAACAAAATTTTTTAAAAAAAATATTTGCTTCACGGTATAAGGAGGGCCTAGAAATCAGGGCTAAACTAGTGGCCAAGAAAGTAGGCCAGCCAAAAAACGTCGCCGCCGTTTAGGCGCGGGTTTTTTAGCTGGTTTTACAAAAAATTTACAAGTTTTTTACTTTAGCCGCGTAGCTTGAGCCGGTTTTTTAGGCCCTGATTTTGGTCAGGTTTTTGGGCGCGAAAATAGCCCCTTGGCTTTTTCGGGCGAGGTCAGAATCCTTAAGTCTTTAAGTCCCCGACGGACGCGACTGTCTTTATCTCCCACAATGTATATAATTTTAGAATTATATTATCCGAAAATAGCGTCATTAATACCATCTCCCTTTTCGACCAGTTTACCGTCGATATCTCCCACACCGCGGATGGACTCCGTTCGTATCTATTCTAATGAAGTCCCTTGGCCGGTTAGGCTTATTTTCTCTAAGGGCTCGACGCTATCTTAAAGGGCCGCCAAAAAAATCACTAGCAACCATTTGAGACGATTGAAAAACTCGGTTAGTCAAATACGTCTTTAAGGACAACAGAGTAAGGCCGCCTCGGTCAGGTCAGTCCCAAAGAAAGGCAGGCGACGGTTTTCCTTCGGCGAGGATTTACTGTCTTTCAGTTCGGCTATTTGAGGGAGACAGACCTTTGTCGTCTAAGGCTACCTTTAATATATGGTTTGGGTCCTATTATTAGCCGCGCGCGATGGCTAAAGCCGTAAAGGAGTCGGCTAACGGCATGAGCCACTGACGTTAAAGGAGCCTAAACAGATTTCTCGTTCATCCTCACAATACCCCCCCTTCTGATCCAAGGCGCGAGCTTTAGTCGCTTATAAGGGCCTAGGATACCAATCGTAAACTCACGGAAATATTTTTACGTTCTTTTAAGCCGGACGCTGACTCAACTAACTATTCTAATGGTTCCAAAGGGCGAAGCGTTGTTGGATTTTGTCTTTTAACTGTCGCCAAGACAAAAAAAAGAGGCGTATGAGGCTAGTCGCCATGTCGGGCCAGAGGTTATTGAAGAACTCCTCGAAAAGGATATAGCTCCACAAAAGATATTGGTCGTCGCGTCTTCAAAGAAGCGACGAGAACCAACGACTCGCCCTAGAAAAATGGCGTTGAGTTAATAACCGCGGTTCTTGGCTATGAGCCTAAAAGATATAACTTTAAGGCGCCAAAAATTTCATTAAGCGACGACGGAGTTCTTTAGGAAACTCCGAAAGGCGGCGACGCCATCCTTTTGGAGTTTCCATAAGGCCACGATGGAGCGCTTAGCGCTTTCGTTAAAGCTTCTAAAAAGGCGGTAAAATATATTTACTTTTTAGGAAATAAAGATTCAATTAGCTATATTCAATACCGAAAGACTAAATCGCGATCACAAATTGTCCATTTCGTAAATTAGGCCTGAACTAACTGGAAAGCCTAGGACAACGGTAATGTTTCTATTTTTGATCCCCAAAAAACGAAAAAAACCTAGGTGGACTTTATGGTCCGGATAAAAATCACTAGGTCTGGAGCTAACCTTATTTATACGGACCCGCGACTTAGAATTGATCAAGGTCCCTGATTTTCGAAAGGACTTAAACGCCTTTGGAATCAATAACGATACTTTAAACCGGTTTGAAAGCGCTAATAGCCAGTTGATCATGTCTTTTTTTTTTTGGCCCAATCCACTAGGAAGAAAAAAACAGGACCTTGGCGAACAAAATTGTTATCAAAATTGCGATTATAACAATCAATTTTTTGATAAAAGAAAGATCAAATATTTTATATAAAAATAAAAAAATAAATTATAATACTATATATTTAAAATAAAAACATAATAATTAAATAATATAATTCACGAACCAAAAAAGGCTTAATAATCAGCTTTAAAGGCCGAGAATAAGGCTATTTTTTGGGGGAGCAATTTTAGTGATAATAAAAAATAACCGTAGTAAAATAGACTGA
This sequence comes from Deltaproteobacteria bacterium, assembly GCA_031257535.1. Taxonomy (GTDB): domain Bacteria; phylum Desulfobacterota; class Desulfarculia; order Adiutricales; family Adiutricaceae; genus JAIROO01. Next base: position 10,090 of record JAIROO010000249.1, on the reverse strand, counting down.
AGAAGCCATAAAATAATTTAGACCTCTATGATTACCACTTTTCGACAAAAAAATTCCGGTCAAAAATATTTTTAAAATACAATGCTTGACAAAATTTTTTTTAGGAGTATTTTGTTAGGTAAAGGCTTAAGTACAGTTTACAACCCGTGAAAAAAATAAAAATTTCCAGGCGATTTGGTTTAGTAAATTTTATTAAACTTCTGGCATATTTTTTTGTAGACAAAACGATGGGATTCTGAAACCTTATTAACTAATATTCGTTTGTCGAATATCGGCCCAAAATTTGAAGATCTCGCCTTAACATTTTTGAATTCATTATTTTTTCTTTCTTCGTTGTCTTTTTGGAACTGTTATGAGATCTAAAAATGACATAAACTTCCAATTAAATCCACTTTCAAGTGTATATATATTATTTTTGCCTATCGAGCGGGCGTTAAAGATTTTCCGCGTGAGAATTCAAAATGTTGAAAGCTTGGCAGGCGACTTGAACTCAATAATTGTATCTGGGTCTCTGGATTCGCGGCAAAGGAGGTGGCTACGAGAAGAATCTACGGAGGTGGTTTAGTCAAGATATCTATAATCAAATGTCCAGTAAATATTGGAATACGTGGAAGACTGGACAGAAAGTCAACTACCCGTGACTAAAGTGGCAGGCTTTGCGGAGCCTTTGGGAGTTAACCAGGGGGGGAGCTGTCGTGGCTCGTTACATTGTTACATTTATATAGCAAGTTTTTTATGTTTTTAGAACGACGTTTGAAAAAGTCCTTTATTTTTTAACCTTTTAAGGCTTCAATTGCGGAGAACAGCATATGGCTAATACAAAACGAATTGGAGCCAATCACTTGAGATCATATCCCCAAAGGGGATAATTTCTGACTAAAACAACTATTATTTTTGGTGTTTATGATGTTAACTTTGTTTTTAAAAACTTTCACCTATATTGATAAATTTATCAATTCAAGGAGAACAAAAATGACATTCACTGCTAAACTAATATGTTTTTTAGCATTTATTTTCTATGTTTCATTCCCCTTTTTGCCTAGTTATCAAATCTTTACTAGTTTGTCCTCTCTAATCGGGTTATCTCCTTCGGCCGCTTACGCCCAAGTCCCCGACGTTTGTGAGGCGCGTCCATCTGGAGCCCAAGCTCCTTACGATTTATCGATAGCGACCGCCTCGAATTTTTTCGGACCGATGCTCGCTGTAATCGATAAATATTTATTGACGGCCGCAGGCCAGAATAAGAAATTCAGGGTTTGTCATAACGCCTCTGGCACTCTAGTCGATGAGATTAACAATGGTAACCCGAATGGCTATGGTCTTTTTTTGGCCGCCGATAGCGCATTTCCAACTGAAATTCTACAACAGTACGGTGGAATATTTCAGTATATCATGGGTATACCTGTCCTTTGGACCACGTATTTAGCTAATTCTGCCAGTTTGATGATAAATAATAAAATTAATACAACAAATGTGACTTCTTTGTCTATAGCCGATCCTTCTGTCGCTCCTTATGGCAAGGCCGCTCAAAATATTTTGGTCTTTTTACAACAATGGGAAGATCCTCACGATTCTGATCCTAATTGTGGCGCCCCTATTCCCGGACCAGGACATAGTTGGATCTGTCAGTATCCTAACATTGACTTAGCGCAAAAAGCCGTTGATGGAGGCGATCCTAGCGTTACTCCTCCGCCTCCTAAACAAATCGCGGGTTTTGTCTCAAAAGCCCAAATTTGTTCTTTAGTTATCGCCGGTACGGCTAAGTATCATCAATTTACCGCCAATTTTAATTTGCCGCAATCGGGGGTAAAAGTTTTAGTCAATGGTCAACAAAACTCAGTGGCCGGAGATGTTCAAGCGTATATATTAGGTTCTGATATTCAGTCTTATTTGGTAAGTGATTGGTGTTATGCTCCAAATACACAAGCTAAATCTAATAAAGTTTCTTTTTTAAGATCTGACGTTTTAGGCAAATTTGCTGTATCGAATAAATATATTCAACAGAATAATTTGGGTTGTAAAAGAAACCAACAAATATCGTATAATATAGATCTTTCAACTGAATAGTTGTTTTTATAATATTTTATCTCCTCAAAAGAAATATTTCATTACTCAAAAGAAATATTTCTTTTAAAACCGCAGATTGGCGATCGAGGCTTTTGATACTCTTTAAGTCCAAATGCCACTTTCGCCAATCGCGTTTGTTTTAAGGCCTTTTGAGCATGACGAAATTTGTCAACTTGAGACGATTTAAGCGCCTTTCTTGGGCGCCGATAGTCGCCGTCGCTATTATTTTATTCTTCGCGGGGTCTTCTTACGCCCAAACATCGCCTAGACGCCCCGATATCGGTAATGTCATGCGAGAGACTGAAAGCGCTCGACCTAAGCCTCCCCCGACTAGGCGAGATAGTGGCCTTCCTACTGGTGGGGAGGTGGAATCAAATCTACCTGGCGAAGGCGGTTCCATGTTCGTCAAGAGCTTCCGAGTCGAAGGGGCTGATTTTCTTAAACCCGAAGAGATAAAGAACGCCTTGGCTCCTTACGAGGAAAAAGACTTGACTTTGGCTCAGATCGTAGAGGCGACCGACAAATTAACCGTTCTTTGTCGGCAAAAAGGCTACATGATGGCCAAGGCCTTTTTGCCGCGGCAAAACGCCAGAGATGGAGTTTTGTTGATCCTCGTAGCGACTGGTCAATATGGAGCCCTTCGCTTGGAAAATCATTCTTTGGTTAAGGACGGGGTTTTAGAAAAAATAATTAGCCGCCAACTCCGATCCGGCCAACCCATTCGACGACCTGAGCTAGAGCGGACGGTAACTTTGATTGGTGACTTAGCCGGTGCCCAGTTACCCCAAATTTACACTTCGAAAGGGGCTACTCCAGAATCTGCCGATTTTCAGTTTAACGTTCAGCCAAGTCGACGGTTTAACGGTTACCTGGTCACCGACAACCAAGGGTCATACTATACCGGCCGCTGGCGCTTCATGGCTGGCGGCGACTTAAATTCGCCGTTTGGTTTAGGCGACAAACTTAGCCTCTATGGACTAGTCACCGATACCGGCGGCATGAGAAACGTCGGGGCTGATTATTATCTCCCCTTAGGCGGCGATGGCCTACTCTTTAATTTTGGGTATTCCCGCGTTGACTACGAGCTGGGCGAAGAATACGAAGACACTGGTTCTAAAGGTTGGGTCAACCAATTTAAGGCGGGGTTTTCCTATCCCTTACAACGAACGACGGAAAAAAGCCTCTATTTAGATCTGTTTTTCGCTCATAACTCAATGGTCGACGAGGTGGAATTCGCGGACTACTATCGGAAGAAACGCTCGACCACGGGCACGCTTAAGATCCGGCGAGAAGCATGGAGCCAACTAGCGGGCCGGAACTTTTACTCCAATATCCAAGCTGGCCTTACCTTAGGCCACTTGAAGTTTCCTAACCATGAGCGGGCTTTGGAAGACAAAAGTTTCGCTGACACTGGCGGCTCGTTTGGGCGTCTAAACTTGGAACTGGTCGGCAATTTGGCCTTGACCGATAATTTTACTTTTTTGGGCACGGCTAATTTCCAAAAAGCCTTAAACCGGAACCTAGATTCTTCCGAGCAGCTAAACCTAACTAACGTCGGTGGAGTCAGGGTTTTTCGCGAAACCGTAAGTGGCGACGAAGGCTACGCGGGAGTGGGCGAGCTACGTTATCGGCTCCCTTCCATCGCCAGTTATACTCACTATTTAGGCGTATTTTATTATTTAGCCGGTTGGAAACATGAAAATGACTACGATTTGGTAAATTCAGAAAATTTTAGTGGCGCCGGTTTTAGCTATAACGCCCAACTAGGACCTGGTTACTTGAATATGCAGGTAACTAAATCTTACGGCGAATATCCATATAGTATTAGGCGCGAAAGTCGAACTCAATTTTTCGTCAGGTTTATCCTGACAATTTGACCAACATTAGTCAAAATAGGGAAAGAATCCTTTAAGAGAAGTGGTTTTTTGTTCTAAACAAGTTAATTTAGGCCGGCGCTAAGTCTTTAATGGTTGATTTACCATCCTAAATCTTTTCATTTTTTTACGCTAAAAAACGGGTGACCACGTTGAGCCACTCGTTTTTTGGCTAAAATTCGGCTTAAAAGAATAAAACCTTAGGCTCGAGGTCGATACAGTAGAAAAAATAACCTCACCCCGCCTTTTGATTGATCATATTAATTTGTTTTGTTAGTTGAGATGGCTTCGTAAAAATCTCGCCGAAAAAAATCTACCAAAAAAATTGACGAATCTTATTTTCCATGATAAGCTGTCAAACAGAATAAAAATAAACAAGACATTATAAAATTAAACGTTGACACTCAGTCTAAATTTGTGAGTTTAGCTATATCACAATATTTGATTTTTTATTATGAAAATGGTGGAATTCGAAATCCAGATAAGCGTTATATTAGCTAGAGCGAGTAATGAGCCGAGACTTGAGGATTTGGCCTCAACTTGCCATAAATTTATATTTCTACGTTGTCTTTTTATTGCTAATGTACGACCTTAAAACAATCTTTTTATGAATAATTATATTTTTAAAGTTATATTATCATTTATTTATGTACAGAACACTTAATAAATTATTATTATGTTGTATTATAAATTAAGCTACTAGTTTACAGTAAATTAATTTTAATCAGATGATTATTATTTTAATAAAAAGAATAAGATCGTTCAATATTAAATTAATTATAATATATAATTTCTTATTACCATTGAAACTAAAATTATAAATTCAATGGTACAAATATAAGATAAATTAATATCTATGTTTTATGAAATATTTATTCTCTTAATGAAAATTCATTTCATAATTTTGCTTGAGGAGTTCTCTCATGAAAACGAATGAATACGTTTTCTCTTCTTTAAGACGGTTTTTAAATACATCGGGCATCGCGGTCTTAATTATTCTTCTGCTATCGCCGTATCCAGCGATAGCCGCGCCTTATGGTGGCCAGGTTACCAGTGGTCAAGCGGTTATTAACCAAAATGGGGCGGTTACCAATATAGACCAAAGCACTAATAAAGCCACCATCAATTGGCGAGGCTTTTCCGTCGCCCCTCAAGAAACTGTCAACTTTAACCAACCATCGGTCAAGTCTATGACCTTAAACCGAGTCATTGGCAATGAAAAAAGTCTTATTGAGGGAGCTCTAAACGCCAAAGGCCAGGTTTTTCTTTTAAACTCCAATGGCGTTCTTTTTAGCCGTGGGGCCAAGGTGAACGTGGGTGGTTTAGTGGCCTCCACGCTTGATATGTCCGACGAGGACTTTAATAAAGGTAACTTTGTTTTTAAAGATCCAGGGTCAGGGCAAGTTATAAATCAAGGGGAACTTACGGCTACCGATGGCGGTTACGTGGTCCTTTTGGGAACTCAAGCGATCAACGAAGGCGTGATAAGCGCTAAGGCGGGGACGGTTTCTTTAAATAGCGCCGAAAAAGTGACTTTGAGCTTCGACGGCGAGTCTTTAGTCCAAGTTAGCTTGGACGAAGGAACCTTAAACGCCTTGGTTGAAAATAAAAACGCCATCTTCGCCGACGGCGGCCGAGTTTTTTTAACCGCTAAATCAGCGGGGGATATCTGGGACGCTCAGGTAAATAACGAAGGCCGGGTTCAGGCGAGGACGTTAGCCGATCTAAATGGTGGACCAGGTCAAAAAGGGCGGATTGAGCTTTTCGCCCATGGCGGAACGACCAAAGCCGATGGGATTCTTGACGCTTCGGCTCCCGATGGTGGCGACGGTGGCTTTATCGAAACAAGTGGAGCCGTGGTTAAAATCGCGGAATCGGGCACGATCACCACTAAAGCCAAAAATGGTCGGTCTGGGACTTGGCTTTTGGATCCAGAATATATAATCATAAACGCCAATGGTAGCGGCGCTAACGCTATTTCCGTCGCTAACGTTCAAGACAAATTTGCCGAAAACGGTAAAGCCGAGTTCGACGCGAGTAAAGACCTGACCGTCGACGCCGCTATTACTTGGTCTGGCGACTTCTTACTATCGCTAATCGCCGGCAACGACCTTACCGTTAACGCGGAAATTAAGGGAACTGGCGACGCGTCAAAAATCAATTTAGAAGCTGGAAACGATTTAAACGTTAACGCGCCCATAACCCTAACTGGGGCCAACGCGATAATGACCTTAAAATATGGAAATAATTTTAATCTCCTCACTCCGGCTAGCTTTAGCGGGACGGTTACCGACCAAGCGACTGGGATGCCGGTAGCTAAAGAGGATAAGCGAACGACGAAGACCTATGGCCAAATATCTCTTAGTCCTTCCGCCTCGTTAACTATTAATAGCGAAACGTACGAATTGATTAGCGATATGGCCAATCTTAAATCAAAAATTGAATATAATTTAAGCGGTAAATACGCGTTAGGGAATGATATTGCAAGTTCTGAGACATATTCAAGGGTAGTTGTAGACGGTAGTTTTACTGGTACATTGTTTGGTTTAGGTCATATAATTAGTAATCTTTATATTAATAATACAACATCAACGCCCGAAAATGTTGGTTTATTTAATTTAATTGACAAATATGGCTTAGTTAGAGATTTAGGATTATTAGACGCTATAATAACTACATACAGCACTACAATTGGTATTTTAGCTGGATCTAGTTCTGGTACAATTTATAATACTTATGTTAGTGGTACAATAAGTGGTGGTACTCAAAACGTAGGTGGCTTAGTAGGATCTTTTGGAGATCTTTTTGCTGGTTACATCGACTATACACCAACTATAGAATCATCATTTTCAGATATTACACTTATAAATACATCAAATGGTTTGTCGTCTCAAGGTGGTTTAGTTGGGCGTCAAAATCCTGATACTTTAATTATAAATAGTCATTCTAACATGACTATAGATTTACCAACAACTATAAGTGTTGGTTCTACAATTGGTGGTTTAGTCGGTCTTTGTTATGCCAGTATAAAATATTCATATGCCAAATCAAATATTACTACATTTTTAACTGACGTTGGTGGATTAATTGGAAAATTACAATCTAACTCAGAGGCACAAATACCATCAACTATTGAAAATACATTTGCTTACGGCAATGTTAGTGGAAGAAACAATGTAGGTGGTTTAATTGGGTCCGTTGAGTATAATAAATCATATGGAGAGAATGCTCAATATATAAAAAATTCCTACGCTATTGGTGGAGATGTCAGTGTATACCCTAACGCTAGACTCAAAGGTCAAGCTGGTGGCTTAATCGGAAGTATATCGGGATTGTCTACGGCCACTTATCCAACGTTCAATATTACTAATTGTTACGCTAATAAAAATGTTATAACTTATGACACTACAACTGGTGGTGTGGCTGGTAACGTTGGTGGATTAATTGGCTATGGTAACTATATAAAAATTGAATATTCTTACGCTTTAGGTTCAGTTACCGCTAAAAATCCAAGAACCCAATATAGTACAGCTAATCTGCAGTCAATAGGCGGACTAGTTGGCTCTATAGGCGGGTCTGTAGTCGAAAACTCTTGGACTGACGTGGTTGTAGAAACCAATGGCTCCTTTGCCGGTGGTTTGTTTGGACAATTTACTAAAATTGATAACAAAACTAATTTAATTTCAAATTCTTACGCTTTAGGGGCAGTCATTGGCGTAGATTATGTTGGGGGATTAGTAGGCCGCGTTGGCGGAGAAATAATTAACTCTTGGGCGAGTGGAAACGTTACTGGAAACCTGTATGTCGGAGGTTTAGCAGGCTACGGGAATTATGCGATTATAACAGGCTCATCGGCTAGTGGGTCGGTTTCAGGAAATACGGATGTTGGCGGATTGGTCGGAAGATTGGCTGGAGGCCAATTGTCCGATTCTTATTGGAACACTCAAACTACTGGACAAAACAACGCCGCCGGAATTTTAGAATTTGATTCAACCGCTACCGCCATCGGCTTTAATAGCTCCCAATTTAACGATGCCGAATACGTGGAAGCGGCGCTAAATGGTAGTCTTGACGCGCTTTTAGCGAACAGAGAAATAGCCAGACAAGAAGCCATAGAAAGGGAAAACGAGCGGCTAGAAGCGATCGCGCGGGCGGAGGCCACCGCTAGAGAAGAGGCTCTCGCCATAGAAGAAGCCAGAATAGCGGAAATCGTCAGAACGGAAACCATCGCTCAAGTGGGTCTAATCTCCGACTCCCAAATAGTCACGGAGTCGGAAACGGCGTCGCCAATAGTCGCAAGTTTTACCTCATTAGACAACGCCGTGGCCAAGCCATTTTCGCTGGAAAATCTTTTTTCTGGAGATTCAGTAAGCGTCGACACGCTAGCCTCAGCGTTTAGCGACGCGGCGTATTATAGTTCTTCAACACAAAGAATTGACATGGGCGAATCGTCATTCTATCTTGAAGAAAACAAATAATGCCAATATAGTTATTAGTTTATTTATTAATATTTTAATATTATAAAGTTACCGATTTAAGTATTTTTTGTTTAAATTCATATTATATAAATTTAAATAAACTTATAAATTGATAATTAATATTCAAAGTATTATCAAAAATTATTAGCTTAGTTATTGCCTTAGCGATAAGCTTAACTTTATGGTTTTGGGCGCCGGTAGCGTAAAGTTCCCAAAACCCTCCCAGTTACCCTCCCAGATTGGGTTATCAATTGGGGTCACGCGAGCTTAAGTCACTGACTTTCGCTAAAAAAAGCGTGGCCCCACTTGAGCCATAATATCTTTCTTTTGGCGAAAGGAGGGTCGTCTCTAATTTCTTCGAGCCGGAACTTAACAGTTAGCGGAAAGTTATTAGCGACGACCCCCTTAGCCCAATAAATCAAGTCTATCATAACGCCTTAGAACCTAAAATTGCCGACATTAACTATAATGACTATAAAGACGTTATTTTACAAAGCAAATCTCTGTTATATTTTAAATTTAGGCTTTATAGAATTATTCTGACTTGATCTGGTCAATAATTTTAAGTAAGGCCAAAGATGAATTTAAGGGGTTGTGGTCAGGCCTAAGGAGGACTTTTCGCAAATTGAGAATCTGCCTCGCGATTTTTTCGCTAGATTTTTTCGCTAAAAGGCGATATATTTAAGTTGTTTTGTTCTCGTCAAGGCGTTTATTTAGGGGTAGCTTCTACCCCTTTTAAACGCTTAACCAATAACACGCTTAGTCTGCTTAATCCCCAATTTTTTAATGACTCATGCCCGATCCCGCGATTATTAAATTTGCCCAAGAGGTCAAAGCGAAGGGCGGTCGGCTTTATGTGACCGGCGGCCAGGTTAGAGACGGTTTGGCCTTAGGAACGTTCTATCCTAAGTTTCGTTATTATAGGGATTTTGACCTCGTGGCTTTTGGCCTTGATCTGCCGCGGATCCTGGCCGTGGCTGAGAATTTAGGCTCCGCTCGTTTAATCTTTCGGAACTTTCGGGGCCAGAAATTTCCAGCTTTAGTCCGCTTTCGGGCTGGCTCATTGGTTTTTGAAATTAGTCCCGCCAAAAGCCCAGACAATCCTTTTGGTTTTACGCCCGAAGCTAGTTTAAACGAGGACGCGTTAAGTCGTGATTTTACGGTTAACGCCATTTACGCCGACCCTTTAGCCGAGACCATAATCGATCCCTTAGCGGGTCTTGATGATTTAAAAGCCCAAAGATTAACCCCGGTTAGCCCATTTTCCATAGCCCAGGATCCTTTAAGAATTTTAAGAGCCATGGCTCTTATTAGTCGCCGTGGTTATACGGCCACTGCCCGATTGTTAGACCAAGTCGCTAAAAATTGGCCAAGTTTAAAGACCGTCGCCCCAGACCGGTTTTGGCCAGAGTGGGCGAGGTGGTCTAAAGCTCGCTGGCCCCATTTGGGTTTGTCTTTTTTGCGGACTAGCGGGGCTTTAGGCTTTTATCCTGAACTTACGGCTTTGGTCGGCTCGCCCCAAAATCCTCGCTTCCACCCAGAAGGGGACGTTTTTAACCATACCTTTTTGGTGGTTCAGGCCATGAGCGAATTGAAACTACCCGATCCAAGACGAAAAAGCCTTTTAACCTTCGCCGCTCTCCTGCACGACGTGGGGAAACCTAGAGTCTT
>JAIROO010000243.1 GCA_031257535.1 Deltaproteobacteria bacterium | reverse complement strand
TGATTATTCCAAAAAAAAATATCAAAATATTTTCCTCAATAAAGTATACCTTTTGGGTGCAGATCTCCTGTGTAATCTTTTTGCCGTATTTTAGGTACTATTTAGGAGAATATAAAATTATATCCACCACCATATATGATTTTAACACGAGCCCTAAAAAATTAAAACAGGGTTTTTACGAAATCTGTTTTTTATTCCCCTTTAAAGCTCCCTAAGGCTTAGCTAGCGGCCTTAGTCGCCCCTTTCACGTTCCAAAGTTCGCCAGGCCCCCCCCAGATAGCCAAAAATGGCGAGGCCTTTTTTCGAAGGTTTTTCGAAATCCTTAGTTACTGACCATGAGACCATTTTTTTATTTAACTTCCTTTTATAACTTTATAGATATTTTTTTTAGTAAATAATTTATCGAGTATTTTTATCTGTTTTCTTATATTTTTTTATTCTCATTATTAGATATCTAAAATCTTTAATTATTATTTATACATGTTCCATTAATTAAATATACGATTTAATTAATAATTTTTTCTTATATATTTTATTAGTTTATACTTTTATATTTTCTATATTTTAACTTTAGAATAGTGGCTATTAATAAAGGGACCAAGAAGTCAGTTTTTAGCCTTTCTCTGGTTCTTAGATCTTTTAGGTCGCGACTTTTAGTCTGGCTTAGTCCTGTTTTTGGAGCTTGTTTTCTTTTGGCGAAAAGGCCTTTCATCCCTTGTAAGCTCGCGAGTTTTTTACTAAACCCGACATTTTCCAGGTCGTTAAGCTGGTTGCTATTGCCTTCTGTTTGGGATATTATCTTTATGTTTTGCCAACGCCCCTAAATCCGATTAAAATTTGTTTTGGGCGTATTTTTAGGCTTTTTTAAATGAATTTGAAACTATACAACACTATTAATCGTGGTTTGACCCAGGTGGACCCAGTGAAGCCTGGCCAGATCGGTTTGTACGCCTGCGGGCCCACGGTTTACGACCACGCCCATATTGGTCACGCCCGGGCTACGGTGGCTTTTGACGTTTTAGCCCGTTATTTGACATCTTTAGGCCTAAAAGTCGACTACGTCCGCAATTTTACCGACGTCGACGACAAGATCATTAAAAGGGCCAAGGAGCTGGATCGGCCCTGGCTGGAGCTGGCCGAGGAGCATATAGTCAGTTTTAACCAGGACATGGCCGCCTTAGGCTGCCTGCCGCCCACCCACGCCCCTAGGGCTACCGAGTATATTCCGCAGATGCTGGAGGACATTCAGCTCTTAGTCGACCGGGGTCACGCCTATGAAGTCGCGGGGGACGTTTATTTTAACGTAGCCTCGTGGCCCGAGTACGGTCAGCTGTCGGGCCGCGATTTAAGCGAGCAGGAAGCCGGGGCGAGGGTCACCGTGGACTCGCGCAAAAAAAATCCCGCTGATTTCGCTTTATGGAAGACCGCCCGCCCCGACGAGCCAGCTTGGGCTAGTCCTTGGGGCCTAGGTCGCCCAGGCTGGCACACCGAGTGCGCGGCCATGAGTTATAGGCTCTTGGGCTCGGCGTTTGACATCCATGGCGGGGGCCAAGACTTGATTTTTCCGCACCACGAAAACGAGTTAGCCCAGGCCAGGGCCCTAGGTCGCTCCATGGCCAAGATCTGGGTCCACAACGGCTTTATCAACGTCAATAACGAGAAAATGTCCAAGTCTTTGGGCAACTCCTTTAACGTGAAGGAGGTTTTAAAGATTTATCCGCCCGAGACGGTGCGCTATTTTCTGGTGGCTAAGCACTATCGAGTTCCTTTGGACTTTTCCGAAGAGGCTTTGCTTGAGGCTTGGCGGACCTTGGACCGGGTCTACCGGACTTTACTGGTGGTCCCGGCGAGGGAAGTTGACTCGATCGATTCTACCCCTAACGAAGTCCTAGAGTACTGGCGGCGTTTTACCGAGGCCTTAGACGACGACTTAAACACGGCCCAGGCCATGGGCGTGGCCTTTGAGCTCATCCACGCCTTAAACCGCGTTAATCAAGCTGGCGAGGCGCGTTTAGCCAGCCATTTACGGCGGACCTTATTGGACATGGGCGGTTTACTTGGCCTCTGGGGAGCCGATCCCGCGACCTTTTTGGAGCTAAAAAAACCAGGGGCGCAAACCGTGGCCAAGGAGCGGGTTCTAGAGCTGATCGATAAAAGAGCCGAGGCTCGGGCCAAAAAAGACTGGGCCGAGGCCGACCGCTTAAGGGCCGAACTGACCGCTTTAGGGGTTTTGGTTGAGGATAAGGCCGGTCAAACCACTTGGCGTTACGCCTAAAAGCCGAAGGCTTTAGCTTATGAAGGGCCAGTTTAAGCTCGTCTCCGATTACCGACCAGAAGGCGACCAGCCCGAGGCCATTAAAAGCTTGGTGGCGAACCTTAAGGCGGGGATCAAAGATCAGGTGCTTTTGGGGGTGACTGGCTCGGGTAAGACTTTTACTATGGCTAACGTGGTGGCCCAGATAGGTCGTCCGACTCTGGTTTTGGCCCCCAATAAAACTCTGGCCGCCCAGCTTTATGGGGAGTTTCGGGGCTTTTTCCCGCAAAACGCGGTGGAATATTTCGTTAGTTATTACGACTACTTTCAACCTGAGGCCTATATTCCTCAATCCGACACCTTCATTGAGAAGGATAGCCAAATTAACGAGGCCATTGACCGCTTACGGCACGCGGCGACCCGGGGCTTGTTTGACCGGAACGACATTCTGATCGTGGCCTCGGTCTCTTGTATTTACGGCTTAGGCTCCCCAGAAGCCTACCAAGCCCTGATGCTCCATTTAGAAGTCGGAGTGGAAAGGCCCTTGCAAAATATCTTAGCCCGGCTCGTGGAAATGCAGTATCAGCGCAATGATTACGATTTTCATCGGGGGACATTTCGGGTTAAGGGCGACGTTTTAGAAATCTTTCCTGCCTACGAAGAGGCCGAGGCCGTTAGGGTAGAATTTTTTGGGGACGCGGTTGACTCTATAAAACTTGTGGATCCCTTATTAGGCCAGGTTAAAAAATATATTAAAGAGGTTTTGATTTACCCTGGCAGTCACTACGTCACGACCAAGGAAAACTCTGAAAGGGCTATGATCGCCATTCGCGAGGAACTTGACGCTCGTTTAAAAGAGCAAAGGGCTAAAGGCCTTTTGTTGGAAGCCCAGCGTTTAGAGCAGCGAACCAATTTTGATCTGGAGATGATGCGGGAGCTAGGCTGGTGCCATGGAATCGAAAATTACTCCCGCCATTTGACGGGCCGAGCGGAAGGGGAGCCACCGCCGACTTTATTGGACTATTTTCCCGAAGATTTTCTTTTAATCGTCGACGAAAGTCACGTGGCCATTCCCCAAGTCCGGGCCATGTGGCGAGGCGATAGGAGTCGCAAAGAGACTTTGGTTAAATACGGTTTTCGCTTGCCCTCGGCCTTAGACAACCGGCCCTTAACTTTTGACGAGTTTAACGCCCGTTTATGTCAGACCGTTTACGTCTCGGCCACCCCGGCCGATTACGAGCTAAATCTCTCGGCGGGAGTCGTCGTGGAGCAGGTCATAAGGCCCACTGGCTTAGTCGATCCACCCATGGAAATTCGCGGAGCTAAAGGTCAAGTCGACGATTTGGCTAATGAAATTATTAAAAGGGCGGCTAAAAACGAAAGGGTCTTGGTCACGGTCTTAACCAAACGCTTAGCCGAGGATCTGAGCGAATATTTTTCGGAAAGGAAAATCCGTTGTCGGTACCTTCATTCCGACATTAAGACCATCGCCCGGGTCGAGCTCTTAAGGGATTTAAGGGCCGGGGAATTTGACGCTTTGATCGGCATTAATCTTTTACGCGAAGGCCTCGATCTGCCGGAGGTTTCTTTGGTGGCCATTTTGGACGCCGACAAAGAGGGTTTTTTGCGGTCGGCTCGCTCCCTAATCCAGACCTGCGGTCGGGCGGCCAGAAATGTCTTTGGCCAGGTAATTTTGTACGCGGATAAAACGACCGAAGCCATGCGCGTGGCCATAACCGAGACCAACCGTCGCCGTGAAAAGCAATTGGCGTACAATAAATCGCGGGGCATTACGCCGACCACGGTCTTAAAAAATTTAGAAGGCCTGTCTGGGGTTATCGCCGGGGCCGATTACCAGACTATACCGAAAAAAGCCGAGAGCTTAGACTTTAAATGGTCCTTGTCTGAGCTACCCAAGCTAATCGATAGTCTCACTAAAGAAATGTATCAGGCGGCCGAGGAATTGGATTTTGAAAAAGCCGCCCAATTGCGCGACCGGATTCGACATTTGGACGCGGCGGCGTTGGCCGTAGGTTAATTATAATGGCCCTTTGTTTTTTGGGGGCCAATTTAAAGGCTCGTTCGTGATTTGGAAATACCGTCCTATTAATAAAACCTTAGCCTTAGAGCTGGCCACGAGTTTAGGCCAACCCTATAAGTATGGAGAGTTTTTAACGGCTCGAGGGTTTGAAAGCCCTACCGAGGTTAGTAAATTTTTAACCCAAGATTTAAGTAGTTTACCGTCCCCAGAGACCATGCCTGGCCTTCTGAAAGCCACGGAGCTGCTTTTATGGGCTCGCCGGGAAAATAAAATCGTCGCCATCGCCGGGGATTACGACGTGGATGGGCTAACGGCCACGGCTCTATTAACTCGGGTTTTAACGGCTTATGGCCTTAAAGTCATCTCCAGGGTCCCCAATCGTTTAACCGAAGGCTACGGGCTGTCCTCCTTGGCCGTGAGCGAATTGGTGGCTAAAGGGGCGGGGTTACTCGTCACCGTGGACTGCGGGGTCTCGGATAAGGAAGCCGTGGAGACGGCCAATCGGGCGGGTCTGCCCGTAGTGATCACCGACCACCACCAGTTGCCGCCCGTCCTGCCGGAGGCGGTGTCTATTTTAAATCCTCACTTAGGCGGTGGCTGGGAAAAAGATCCCTTAGCCGGGGTGGGGGTGGCCTTCATATTGGCTTGGGGCCTTAAAATGGCCTTAAAAAAAGAAGGATTGGAGTTTCCTAACTTTTCCTTGGTCGAAAACTTGGCCTTAGTGGCTTTGGGCTCCATCGCCGATCTGGCTCCCTTAAAAGGCCCTAACCGCGTCTTGGTCCAGTTTGGCTTAAATTTTTTGGCCAAGGTTAACTGGGCGGGTCTAACGGCTTTAAGAAAAAAAGCCTTAAAAAACGAGGAATTTATCTCGACGCGCGACGTGGGCTTTCGTTTAGCCCCGCGCTTAAACGCCGCTGGCCGCTTAGGCCAGACCGAGGTGGCCTTAGACATCCTCTTGGAAGAAGATCCCGATAAAGCCACGGCTTTGGCCGAGCGCTTAGAGGCCTTAAACCGGACTCGCTTAAGCGACCAAACCAAACTATTAGCCGAAGCTTTAGATGGCTTAGAGGAAGAGGATATGGTCTTTGGCGAAAAGCGAACCGTGGTTTTAGCCGGCCCGGGCTGGCCCAAGGGTTTACTGGGTTTGGTCGCCACCAGGGTCGTGGAGGCCACCAATCGGCCGACCATTATTTTATCCATTGACGGGGATATGGCCGTGGGCAGTGGCCGCAGCGTCAGTGGCTTTAATCTTTTCCAGGCTTTAGAGCCGACGCGGGATCTTTGCCTGTCCATGGGCGGCCACGCCATGGCGGCGGGCTTAAAGATCCACGTCGACAATTTGCGCGACTTTAAAGCGGCTTTTGAAGAGGCGGCCGCGCGGCAGGTCCCCTTAGACCGGGAGGCCAGTTTGGACGTTGATTTTGATTTAGATTTAGCTGATTTAGATATAGTCGGCGAGCGTTTGGCTCAATTAGAACCTTTTGGTCATAGTAATCCCAACCCGGTGGCAGTCGTAAAAAACGTCCAGGTCTTAGAAGTCGCCCCTACCAAGTCGGGCGGCGACAAGCACTTGACCGTGCGTCTTTTCGATGGCTCCTCTAAGGTTAAATTAATCGGTTTTGGCTTAGCCCCGAGGATCCAAGAGATTGGGAATCGTCTGGACGTGGCCGTGACTTTGGACACGGAAAGGTTTGGCCGGCGGGAGCCCAATTGGCGTTTATTGGATTTTAAAAGACCGACCGCTTAAAAAAGCCTTGTAGTTTTACTTCATTAAGCGGCCTTTATTTTGGAAAAAGCTATGAACCAGACTTTGGCTAAGGCCGAGGAGGCCACGCGCGAAAACAAATTATCCGAGGCCGAAATTTTGGCCGAGTCGGTTTTGGCTGATGAGCCGACCAACGCCAAAGCTTTGGGTTTATTAGGGGTTATCGCCTTAAAGCGCCAAAACTCCAGCCTCGCCGCTGACTATTTTAACCGGTCTTTACTCGCGGACCCCGATAATTACCCGGTCCTAAAATATTTGGCTTTGATCCATTTAAACGGCCAAGAGCCTAAATTAGCCCAGCCGCTCCTGGAACGTCTCTTGGCCCAAAACCAAAACGATTTTCAGGTCTGGGCTTTATTGTCGCAATTGGAAAAAAAGTTGGGCAATTTAAAGGCGGCCAAAGAAAGCGGGGAGAAATCCTTGCTCATAAACCCCAATCAGCCAAGTTTAAAAGCTTGGCTCGACTCTTTAACGCCGAAAGACCCAGCTCCGGCCCCTAAAAAAGTCAAAGCCACGCAGTTGACTTTTTTGGCTTTACCCGGCCAAGACGAGGAAATCGATCTTTTAGGGGCCAAACTGGAAAGATCCTTAGCCGTCAAAAAGGTGGTTAGCCTTAAAGAAGACCCCTACGTCGCGGCTTTAAACGGTCGTGGGGCTTTGTGGCTGGAGGGTTTTAGCCCCAAGACCCCCCAGTGGCTAAGTCGGTTAACGCCTGGGACTCGACCGGTTATCTTACGCTTAGGACCTTCCGATCTGGCCCATAATTTTCAAGAATGGCCTTTAAAAGTCATTACCGGGGTCATTTTCGAGACCAAGGCTTTGTTGGATATTTTTTTGGCTAAGGGCTTAAAACCGCAAGAAGGGGCCATCTTAACCGTCGCCCCAAGGCTTTTTACGCCCAAGAAAAAGCCTCAAGAAAAAGCCAAGGCCCCCATAAATCAAACGGCCGAGACGGATAACCCTCTCCCTTTGGAAAACGTCGAGCCAAAGTCGGAGCCAGCCGCGAACCCTAAACCTATTAGCCTCGCCTTTATAAGCCAGTGGACCGAGCCTAGCTTAATAATGGAGATCGCGCTAGCGGCCAAAGAACTCGATCCAAAGGCTAACTTGTGGTCGTTACGGCGGCCGGAGACCATAGAGTCGGCTAAACTCGTCGACTACTTAACCGTCAAAAACTCTTTGGCCGGGTCCATTTTGTTCGCTAATCCTTCTTTAACCGAGGCCGAGTTTTACGCTGGCCGAACCCATCTTCTGGACGTTTCGACGCTGGCCGGCGGCGTCGCCACGTTCCAAGCCTTAACCAATGGTTTACGGCCCCTTATTCGCGATGGCTTAGGGGCTAGAGAACTCTATCCGGCCGATTATTTATGGTCAAACTTAGGGGAGTTAAGGTCCGAGCTAGCCACTTGGCCCGCCCAAGATCCAGCTGAGTGGGTCCAAAAATTTACCTCAGTCGAGACTTTAGTCGAGCGGGTTAACTCCCTTTTATAATGGTTTTTTGGCTTTTTTTGCCCGTGGTTCGCTTTTAGACGCGTTTTTTTTGCTGGAAAGGTTACGCCATGTCGATTTTAAGCCATGCCGATATAATCGCTTTAGGCCTCGAAGCCAAGGGCGTTTTAGAGGCCTGCGATCGGATCGTCGACGCCGCTCGCGGTTCTGTGGGCGCGGCTTCTGAGGCTGATTTTGGGCCATATGGGCCTTTAAGCGCTGAGCTTCGGGAGTCGGACGCCTATAAGGCTTTAAGATGCCTTAAAGTCCCCATCGTCGCCCGCGTCGGAGCCAAAGACGAGGCCAATCGAACCAGGGTTTATTACGTCTGCCCCTGCGATCCGCCCCCGGGCTTAAGACGGACCATGCTGGTCAACGCCTTTACCTCGTTTGGCCGGATTTTGAGCTTAAAGCCAGGGGACATTTTTGAGACTCCTGACGGCGAGCGTTTAGCCATTACCGAAAAAACGACTTTAACCCCCATTGATTATGGGCAAAAGCGGGACATTTACGACGCCATTTTTGAGTGGGGAGACCAGGAAGTCCGCTTAAAATCCTTAAGGGAGTTTGTCGACCGGATGACTGAGCCCCGTTATAGCGTCAAACATCCAGCCGACGAAAAGCCCAAAGCCCCGGGGGACACCCTTTTAGTTTTGGAAGGCGACTACGAGGACGAGGTGGAAGTGGCCATTGACGAGGAAACCGAGATTCTCTCGGCGACCCCAGTGGTTCGCTTAGCCGACCAGGCCTTTCACTTGGGTTACTCGACCCACTTGGACCAGCGCCAGGACCAGATCTGCCGGCAACCCTTAGGCTCGCGTCTTTTGGTTTTAGGCCAACCTGGCACGGGCAAAACCCTGACCATGATTCGGCGCTTGGATTTTAAAATCGCTCGCGAGGCCTTAGCCGACGAGGAAAGGGCCATTATCGACCAGTCATCGGAAGTGGGCTATCCGCCGCATCCTATTAGCTGGCGGCTATTTTCGCCATCGAATATTTTAAAAAATTACGTGTCTAGCGCCTTTAAAGAGGCTTTAATCCCGGGCTTTGAGGATAACGTCGTGGCTTGGACCGACTATCGAAAAGAGCTGGCCCGCAATCATTTTGGGATTTTGCAGACTCCCACTGGCGGCAAACTCATCTTGTCGAGTAACTTAAACTACTTAAGCGACAAAGCCCGGAACCACGTCGACCGCTGGTTTGAGGACTTTAACCTTTACCAGTGGCAATATTTTGTCAGCAACTTAAAACGACACGCCCTCCGCTTAGCCCAGTCCGCCGATCCTAATCTAGCTTCTTTAGGGGCCAGGTCCCAAGAGGCCTTAGAGCAGTGTCAGCCTGGGGCTTTGGCGAGACTATATATCGCCTTAGAGCCGCGCATCCCGACTATCTCGGGTTACGACTCCATCTTAAGTCAGGCGGTCACCGCCGCGACCGAGCAGATCATTAAAGCTCTAAGCGAACGCGAGTCTAATTTTTTACTGACCGTAACCGAGCTTTACGAGTCTTTGCCCAAAAGGTCGGCCAAAGAGCCAGCCCCGGGCACGGAAGAGTCGTATCTTTTGGCTTACTCGTTTTTGGCTCAGGTTATTCGCGAAAAGTCTCGGGCCGTGGCTTTAGATCGCGCTTATCGGGTCGACGAGCGTCGGACGCGCTTTTGGGAGTTTTTAGCCGAGCGCTTAGACGAGACCTCTTTAGCCTCTTTAGGCCACAACTGCCTGTCTTTAACCTCCTTAAGAAAGCTCAATTGCGCCAAAGCCGCTTTCGCCGGATCTTACTTTGAGTCCTTAATCGAAAGCTATCTGGCCTTTCGGAAAGCCGGGCCTGAGTGGTACGTTAAAGCTGGCTTAGACAATCAGTACGTCAACGAGCTTGAGTTAGACGTTATCCTTTTGGCTATTTTAGAGGCTAGCTCGGCTTTATTGTGGCAGGATTACCTAAAACCCGGCCGCTTTACTTTAGGGCCCATCTTGTCGGCTCACAAAAAAGAAATGCGCGACCAGATCTTAGTGGACGAGGCCGTGGATTTTTCGCCGGTCCAGCTTAAATGCGCCATGAACCTAACCATCCCTTCCAGCGGCTCTTTTTACGCGACCGGGGATCTGAACCAGCGCTTTACTCCTTGGGGCGCCAAGTCGACCGCGGATTTTGAGTGGGCTATCCAAGGCCTTTCCGAGTCGACCTTACTCGCCAATTATCGGGTTAGCTCACCTTTAAACGATCTAGCCAAAGCCGTGTTCGCGAAAAGCGGGGCCCAATACGCCATTAAAACCTCTTTCGCGAGCGAAGGGACTTATAAACCCGTTTTATTGGATAAAAGCCCGGATCTGGAAAACACCGTGGCTTGGCTCGCGGACCGGATTAGGGAAATTACCCGGAAAATTGGCCAAACTCCGGCTATCGCCGTAACCATGAACTCGGAGACCGCCTTAGGCGGAGTGGCTAAAGCCTTAACTTTGGCCTTAGACGACAGTCGGCTCACGGCCGCGGTCTATCGGGACAACGAGTCCCCAGAGGAAGACGCTCCCATTCGGGTCATCAATTTAAAACGGATTAAAGGCCTGGAGTTTGAGGCCGTCTTTTTGTTGGATCTCGACAAAATGGTGGCCGGGATCCCGGATCTCTATCGGCAGCATCTTTACGTGGCAATTTCACGGGCGGCCACCTTCTTTGGGGCTACTTGTGGCGAGGGACTTCCCGAGCCTTTAGCCAATCTGGCTCCTTTCTTTGGGGAAAATTGGGCCTAAAAGGACAACCTCTTTTCGACCTCTAACCTTTTTTTATTTTTTAAAGGATAGATATCAATTTTTTTGTTTTTTTTGGTTAATTTGGTATTTCCCTTGTTCGCTGTCGCTAGATAGCTGATATTTCTTGGATAAAATTCAATGTTTTTCTTTGAAGGACTAACTGTCCAACGCGAAATATTTAATATTTTCTTTTTCTATGTTTTGAGCCAAATGCTGAAATTGGCACAAATCTTGCACACACACACACACACACACACACACACA
>JAIROO010000231.1 GCA_031257535.1 Deltaproteobacteria bacterium | reverse complement strand
ATATCTCCTGAAATATGGTGTTATATTGGTGTCGCAGCATTAGGTATATATAAACTATTAATAAATAAAATATTTATACTGTCCGTATGGATTTTATTAATAGTAAATTCATTTTTTATTGATTTAAATTTTTATACAGATATTAAATCGATAAATAAATTTATATATGAAATAAATAACCTTATTATTTCATTTTTATCAGGCAATTTATTGTACCAGTTTCGTCATAAAATATCTATAAACATTTTATATTTAATTATAAGTATAATTTGTATGGTTCTATTTTATTTTCTAAAAATTTACATTTTTATATTTGCAATATTTGGAACTTATTTAATAATTTATATCGCATTTACCAAATATATTAAATTATATAATTTTTCGAAATATGGTGATTTTTCTTATGGGATGTTTATTTATGGATATTTTATTCAGCAACTAGCTTTTTCACTTTCTATTACTTATGATATTACTATGAATTATTTATTAAATCTAATATTTTCTTACCCTATAATATTGTTATTTGCAATTTTATCATGGCATATAGTTGAAAAAAGGTTTTTAAATATTACTTCTAAACATGTTTGATTAAATATTTAATACGTATTTAACAAGCAAAGTGACAAAATGCGCCCACTTTGTGGGTTGAAATACTCATCCGTCAACTAGACTACTTCGGCCGGTAGCAACCTTGGAAGTCATAGAGGAAACGAAGCGACTTAAGTTTTTGGTGTTAACTCCTCTAAGGAGGGCAGCGAGCGCGTAGGCCGCAACGTGAGTGAACACTGAGCAGGCGTCGAAATGGAAATTGTGCAAGCCGACCAGCCAGTATTCCGTGGGAGGCCGTTGTCTTAGGTGGTGATTTTTATTAGACAGCTCTCCTTCATTTAAAGAACGTAAGTCCCCAGGTCCTCTGAGTCGCCTGTAGGTTCGCGGTGTGTCCTCAAAAGGTTTTTTCTATTGGTAAATTTTTTAAGAGACAACCTTCAGTGGCTCTTTACTCTTCCCTCGCTTACGAAAATGAGATGCCGGTGACATGGGAGGCTTCAAGCCCAAAATAGCAAAATCGGCTAGTCGGTATTCTGTAACGAGGTCAAATCTATTTACGAAAGCATCTCCCTCCACTTGTTGGATGTTTCAGCGTCGGCTGGGATAACCATAATGGTCTAGATAGTGGGGGAGAGAGACTCATCAATTCCCACCTCATGGCCAAATTAGGTCGTGGCCTTACGTCAACTCGGCGGACGGTGGTTACCAGCCAAAGTTGACCATTATTTTCTCTACCTCCTTTATTACAAGGTTTTTTCAGGCTGAGGTAATAGCCGAGGGTGGCTATAAAAAGTGAAATTCTTTGGGGTTAATCTGGATCGTGAGAAAAAAACGTTGGCTAGCCAAAAGGTTATGGCCAACTTTCCCAAGGTTTGGCTTGTTGAACTCTTTTACGGAGCTGATATAATCCACCATAGAGTCTTTTTTTTCAACGTGAAACAAATCTTTTTAAAAAAAATTTTTGTTTCATGATTCCGGGGTGACCCAGCGAGTCATGAGTGTTTTAGGCGGTTGGCCAAAAAGGGAAAGACAGTATCTGGCAGTGAGGTTCCTCAAAGGGTAAAGGCCTGAGGACTCTTGATGTCTTTTTCGTCGGTGCTCGTTATAACATAGCCTAGAGCCTGTGAAAAAAAACGCCATTTATTATCCATGCGAGATAGTCCCAACTTAAGACCTCACTGATCGGAGTGCCGGAGGCTAGAGGACCATCAATCAGGTTTGAAGGGAGGGGTGACCCCATCTTTATTTGTTGGTAGCTAAATATACTTGATTTTTTTTGGAGTTTTACGGTAAATTTATTTACATTTTATCTTTTTTATAGGAGCGAAAATGAGGCTTGAAATTTTGCGACTTAATATTTTTTACTTTATTTTGTGCCACTATCTGAAATTGGCACAAATATTGCACACACACACACACACACACACACACACACACACACACACACACACACACACACACACACACACACCGGCTTAATAAAAAATTATTTTTTTTATATAAGCATTTCTTCTTCTCTCTTTCCCCACCCTTATCAAATTCTCTTACTTTAATCACACCTAATTTAACGTTCGTTTCGAACACGAAATCGAACTATGTATAATTTTTTTGATAAAAGCAGTAACATATTATTTAAAATATATAATTAATAATATATAGTCATATAATGACTATATATTAAATATAATTGCAATTTTATCATTTAATTAATCAATATATGTGAATTTTTATCATTATTTATCTATAAATTCATTATATAATATTATTTAGAGCAATATATGACAAACAACAATCCTGATAACATTGATGTTCAAGCTGATGATGTCGTCAAATATAAATCTTTAATTATTAAAAATAATAAATATAAATTAGTTGAACAAGGTCTTTTTAGTAATTTGACTAATATTATAGATAGTAATATAGTTATAAACGATAATAGTTCTATTTTAGAAGTTGGTTTTGGCGATGGAAGCAGATTAAAACAAATTAATGTTTTTTATAAAGGCGCTAAGGTTGTGGGTCTTGAAGTTAGGCAATCTTGCGTCGATAATATGGTTAAAGATGGTTATGATTGCAGGTTAGTTACTAACGAAATTTTTGAAATGGATGATAAATTTGATGTTATATATGGTTTTCAAATTATTCATCATATTTCAACCCCTTATGATTATTTAGCTCATTTATATTCTCTTCTTAAACCTGGTGGTTTGCTAATTTTCCCTCACGAAGCCTATTCAACTAATTTTTTAAGCTTTATTATTGTTACAATACAACGACATTGGAAGTTTGAATCAAATCTTTTTAAACTTTCAAAAAATAAAATCATACAAAGCTGTTCTAAATATTCTAATAATTATAATATATGCTATAATGGCACGACTTTCTTATATGCTTTTCCTAGATTACATAGTTTATATAGATTTTTACGTTTTCATAAACTGCCATTTATTAATGATCTTTCTATTTGTATAAAAAAAGATTTTTAATATTTTATAAATTAAGTATATTATATGACTTTTATATTTTAAGTCAGAATATTTATATTTTTTTATTTGAAAAATCCTGGGCAAAAAAATCCAGGATTTTTTATTGACAGATTGTCATAGGCCGTGCTATAAGACTTGATTCATTGTGTCCAAGGGACTCTTGTGGCCTTTTTTCAGGCTACGCTTAAAGTCCAGGACCACCCGATTTTTGAAGTTGGCCCAGTTGGCGCCAGGAATGATTACCCTTATTTTAAGGTTTTTCCCTCATCTAAGCGAACTTCTGGGATTAGCTAAGGTATTGTTAATGAACGATAAAACTTTTATGGCCAAAGAGCCGGAAGTTGACAAAAAGTGGTATCTTGTTGACGCCGCTGGTTTGATAGTGGGGCGCTTGGCTTCAGAATTGGCCGTGCGGCTTCGCGGCAAAGACAAGCCTATCTTCACTCCTCACAACGACACTGGCGACTTCTTTGTAGTTATAAACGCTGAGAAAGTCGTTTTTACTGGCCGGAAGCTGGACAGGAAGCTTTATCATCGCTACAGCGGTCACATCGGGGGGATGAAGGAAATCACCGCCCGAGGGCTGCTGAACAAAAAACCTACGGAAGTGCTGGCTCACGCGGTTAAGGGCATGTTGCCCAAAAACAGCTTGGGACGGCGCCAGCTTAAAAAACTGAAGATTTACGCTGGCGGCGAGCATCCTCATTCCGCTCAAAAACCCCAAAAGATTGACATTCTTTAGCGCCCCTTTAGAGGAGTTGTTTTAGTGATCGCCCCGAACAGGTTTTACGCCACTGGAAAAAGAAAAACCTCTATCGCCCGAGTCTGGATGGCTCCTGGAGCCGGCCAGATTCGGGTAAACCTTCGCTCCATTGATAACTATTTCACCCGCGAAACTCTCCAAATCGTGGCTACTCAACCCTTGACCGTAACCAACACCCTGCAACAGTTTGATTTTTATATCCTGGCTTCGGGTGGCGGGATCGCCGGTCAGGCTGGAGCCGTCCGTCATGGAATCGCCAAGGCTCTTCAAAAGTATGACGCCAACATGCGTTTGTCTTTGAAGAAGGCTGGGCTCTTAACCAGGGACGCTCGCGAGAAAGAGCGTAAAAAGTACGGTCAGAAAGGCGCCCGGGCCCGGTATCAGTACTCTAAGCGTTAATTTCGTACCAAAATTACTTTTTTAAGTCCCGCTCTCCCCTTTCCGCGCCTTATCAGAGTGGCGTCTGTCCGCTCCTTCTGGCGTGTTGGCGACCTGGTAACCGAAAACCTAATCAGCGTCACTTTAAGGCGTGGGTTATGGTAACGACGGAAGGGGGCGTGTGTGGCCTTAAGGCTTTTGAATCAGATCTGGCTTTTTATGACGACGATCGTCTATATATGGCCAAATCCTTAAAGAAGGGCCACCCTTATCTATATTTATCTACCTGGGGTTGATCGTCACTAACCCTCAGGCGATCGAACCCGATATCTCTTGATGTCGGGTTTTTTCTTTTTGCCCTATGGGGAAATTTTGGAAAGACTATGAAAGTCGGAATTATCGGCGCCAGTGGTTATACTGGCCTTGAGTTACTGAGAATTTTGGCTAATCGACCCCATACCGAGGTTAGCTTCGTCACGTCAAGACAGGACGCTGGCGCGCCCTTAACTAAATTTTTTCCTAGTCTGGCCGGTCACCCTCAATACGATCGCCTTAAAATGGAAAAACCGGAAGATTTAGCCGATCGGGCGGATATTATTTTTCTAGCCACTCAACATGGCGTGGCCATGAATCTAGCTTCTAGCCTTCTTGAGTCTGGGGCTCGACTTATTGACCTTTCCGCTGATTTTCGTCTCAAATCTGCTGAAGTTTTTAACCATTGGTATGAAGAACACAAAGCCCCCCATCTTTTGGCTGAGTCGGTTTATGGCCTCCCTGAGCTTTATCGCCAACAAATAGCCCGGGCTCGTTTGGTGGCTAACCCCGGCTGTTATCCCACTAGCTTGATTTTGGCTTTGGCTCCTCTCTTAAGGTTAAACCTAGTTGATCTTAGCCGACCCCTCATCGCCGACTCTAAGTCTGGCGTGACGGGAGCGGGACGAGGATTGGCTAGGAGCAACACCTTTTGTGAGGTTCAAGAAAATTTTAAGGCTTATAAAGTAGTTGGCCACCGTCATACCCCAGAAATAGTCCAGGAATTGTCTTTCTTGGCCGGACAACCAGTCACTTTAAGCTTTACTCCCCATCTTTTGCCTATTAATAGGGGTATTCTGTCGACGATTTATGTATCTTTGAATCAGCCAGTCAGCGTTTCGGCTTTTCGGGCTATATATCTTGATTTTTACGCCAATGACCCTTATGTCAGGATCCGACCTGAAGGCTACGCTCCAGAGACGGCCGACGTTAGAGGCACTAATTTTTGCGATTTAGGTTTTTTTCCTGAGTCGTCGACTGGGCTTTGGAAGATAATTTCGGTGATTGACAATATTTGTCGGGGGGCCTCAGGGCAAGCCGTGGCTAATTTAAACCTTATGACGGGCTGCCCTGAGGATCTGGGACTGACGGGACTGGCCCTACGTCCTTAACTTTTAGCGGAAATAATAAGCGGTATTTGGTCCGAGGTCCTTTAATTAGGGGTGTTTTTAGGCTCTTGAGTTCTGTTAGGCCCTTGAGTCCAGATGAATGGCGGGGGGTTTAGCGTCTAAGACGGCGTAACCGGCAAAAATGGCCTGGCCCTTGGCCATTTTATCGATAGTTTCCTTTAAAACGCCTAAATTTTTCTCGAGATAGGTGGTCAGTTTTTCCTCCAAAGCCGCTATTTCGCTTAAAGAAGTTAAAAGATCCTCGTGGATTTGTCTTTCTTGGTCGTCCAAAAGCGACAAATCTTTCCCGCTGGCCTTTTTTTTGACCAAAAGATTAAGGTTTAAGGCGGTAAAATCGAAAAGATCTCGCCTGGCCGCGATAAAATTTTCCCATAAAGCCGGGTCCAAGGGATCCAGATTAGGCTCGGCGATCTGCCGTTCCAGTTTGGCGACGAAGCCGCGGTCCATCTCTAGACGCTCGCGGCAGGCGTCTAAAGTTTCGGCCAAAAGATTCTTTTTGGGGGCTAAGGGTCGATTAGACATAGGTTTCTTAATGGCCTTTTTTAAGGAGTCGAGGAAGAAGATCCTTAAGCTCGTTTAAGGAATCGGTCATTTCGTATTCCAAAACGTCGGCCAAAAAGATCCAGTCCTTTTGTTCTTGGAGATTGATGAGGGTGTTTAGAATCTCCACCATTGACTCCAGGTACTGGTTTAAGGCCGAGGCGCTATCGGTGTTTTGCCCTTGCCACAGACCCAAGATGTGCCGAGTCTGCTCCAGCATGCTCATTAAAAGGTGGAGGGCCTCTAAGAAGTTCAGGAAGTGCTCGTTGGCCTCTTGTTCGTCCCCTATGCGGAAGGTTTCCACTATTAAGGGGAGGGCTTCAATAATGGTGTTGAGGTAGCCCGGTCCGGCTTCCAGAAAGTTTAACCCCAAGTCTTCCATGGTCATGGTCTTTAAAGACAAGGAAGAAATGGCCTGACGCTCCACTTCCAAGGCGGCGTGGGGCACTTCCTCCACGTAGGGCTCGCCATTTAGGTAGACCCCCGCGATGATCCGACCATTGACGATGGGGTGGCCCATAAGATTGACCAAAATTTCCTCGAGATTGGTTCCGATAACGTCGGCGACGGTCATCTCTTGTCCGTCAACGATCACTGATTCCATGCTTAACACTCCTAATCGTCCTATGGTCTTGGACGGTTTTGGCTCGTCGGCTGACCAATCAAGGTTTTTGATCCAGAAAGAATCTAGATCTAGCTGCCTGGGTATATAGCAAAATATAGGCCAATATTTTTCTGAACCATTTTCTAAGCGATTTTGGCTCTTTTCTTTTTGGATCTAAAAAATAATGAACTTTTTTTTTACCTGAACGCCAAAAAAAAAGGCCCGCCTTAAAATTCAAATAAAATAACAATTATAACTAAAACATATTGTTTTAAATAGCAAAATAATAGTCTTTATGGCCTTAAATAAAAAACGCCCAGAAAAAGTTCGCTTAAAAAAACGAGTCTTATTGGGAAGATTTCGCCTTTTTTTGGCCTCAAGACGCCAAGAGGATTCTTGTTTTGAGGGATTTGATGTGATATCTTAAGGCGTAATAACGAAGCGGGAATTTCGGGTTGATTTTTTAAGTTAATTTGTCGTTTGATTTTCAGACGATCTCTATTTTACTTGATTAACAATATGGCGTGTTCAGACCAAAATGACTGAAATAAACGATATTTTTTTAGAATCTCTGCTCTTTTTTCTTTCCAAAGAGAAAAGCCAGAGAAGTTTGGCCTTGAAGCTTGGCGTGTCCCCGCCTTACCTCAACGATCTTATAATGAAGCGGCGAAATCCCGAAGACCGGACTAAACGGAAAATCGCCGCCGCCCTTGGCTACCCTGACCGGTTTTACGAGGATTTTTTGAGCGTGGGTCGCTGCGTTTTGAGCGGCGAGACGGTCAATTTAGACGTCAACCGCGATTCTAAGGACAACTATTTACGCTCTCGAGGCGTTTTGGCTGTTAAGTACTCTCATAGTCTCCTCCTAGACGAAGACAACAAGATCGAAGTCACCGCCGACGAGAGTGAGAGCCCGGTCGTTGTCTTTGGTCCCAGTATTCGCCGAGCCACCGCCGAAAACCTCCAGTCCTTCACCTGTATTGATAAAGATATGGGTGACGTGGCCCCTAAAAACAGCGTTATTATTGTCGATTTGTCTTTAACCTCTGTTGAAAAAGGTGACGGTAGGCAATTAATGTTGCTTTGTACTGACAAGGTCTCGAGGGTTTGCACCGTTAAATATATCGATTGGCTCAATAATTTGGGCAAAGCCCTTGTTACGGCTGAAGATAAGCATTTTAAACCGATTTGCTGCGATCTTAAAAAGCTCATTATCGTTGGCAAAGTTATTATGGTTACCGCTTTCTATAATTAGACGCTATCGTAAATACCTCATTTTAAATAAGGTTTTTTCGATCTAATCTAATATAAAAGCCACATAATTACTGCGCTATCTATATTTTTCATGCCCCTAATAAGGTCGTATGGAAATACGTAGGATAACTGCAACTATATATCACTATCTATCTTTATACTTACACCTATATATAACTATTGTACAGCTATATATAGAGAGATCCCGCTGCGGCCTATAGGCGTGCCCGACCACGCGATAGACCGCTTTTTTTTTGGACTGATTGTTTTTTTCGCCTTTTTATGCTATCTGATATGACTAACACCTTGACAAAATTTGTTTTAAGGCGGTTTTTGGGAACATGAGCCGGAAAAACGAGGCTATCTTTTCGGAGTTTTTGTTTTAAGGCCGGTTCCTAAGCGCTTTTTCGATCGTCGGAAAGAGGAGCTAAGAAGTTAATGTCGCTGGTCAACGCTTTCCTGAAAGTGACTTTGGTCTTTTTGGGCCTGGTTTTTCTAATCTCTGGCTGTGGCGGTGGGACCTTGATGGGTGGTTCCGCTAATCTCCAGCGGGAAGTCGACGTTCTAAAAATGGAGGTGGCGGACATAAGAGACCGCTCGCGTCTATCGGATATGAGCGGCGGTGGTCAGGCGGCCAGCGATTTGCGAGTGGACGTGGACAACCTGCGCTTAGCCCTTCAACGCTTGACCGAAAACGTCGAAACCGCGAGCATAGGCGGTCTACCCCTGCGTCAACAATTAGAATATTTAAGCGCTCGCCTAGATCGACTCGAAAAACTTTCTAAATTATCCCCCTTAAACCCAGAAGTGGTGGCTGGCTCCGAGTCCCTCGCCCCGCCTATTGTGGGCCAAAACCCCGTGCCCCCGACTTTACCGCCCACCGCCCAGACCGTGGAGACACCACCCGCCACCGGCCCAGACGCGCCCCCGCCGCCGACTTTAACCGCTTACGACGAGGGTAAAGGTTTATTTGATCAGAAAAAATATTCTGAGGCCATCGCTAAGCTTAAGGAATATCTGACCAACGAGCCCAGCGGGCGGCAAGCTGGAGCGGCTCAATTCTATATTGGTGAGTGTTTTTATAACCAAAATAAGTATGAAGACGCTATTTTAGAATATAATAACGTCGTTACTGGGTACCCCAAAAACACCCTCGTCTCGGCGGCCTTACTAAAGCAGGGGTTGTCCTTCCAAGCTTTAGGCGACAAATCTAGCGCCAAACTCTTTTACGAGAAAGTGGTCCGGCAGTACCCCAAAAGTTACTCGGCTGGGGTGGCTAAAGAGCGCTTAAAAACCATTTAAGACCCCCTCGTAAAATATACTTTTTTAATTTATGAAAGCTCGGCTTTATATAATATATTGGTCACTATAATTTTGATTAGCTTTATATATCAGTATTACGTGTCTTAAGTTTTAAAATAATGGTTTTTACGAAGCCACCATTTAAGAATCAACCGCGAAAAAAGAATACTTTACCCTAAGAGCGGCTAAAAAACTGAAATTCTTTGGGGTTAATCTGGATCGTGAGAAAAAAATCGTTGAATAGCCAAAAGGCTATGGCCAATTTTCCCTAGTTTGGCTTATCGAACTCTTTTACGGAGCAGAGATAATCCACAGTGAGTCTGGGGGGTCTTTGGCCGGTTGGCCAACGAGAAAGACAGTTCTCTGGCCGTGGCTGGCGCGTCAAAGGGTAAAGCTCTGAGGACTCTTGATGTCTTTTTCGCCTGGGATCCTTTAAGATATCTGGAAGTCTGTGAAAAAAACGTCACCCAATTGACCAAGGCGAGATAGTCCTACTTAAGACCTCACTAAACGGAGCGCTGGAGGCTAGAGGGCCATCCAGTCAGGTTTCGGGGAAGAGGTGACCCTTTCCCTATTTGCGGGGAGCAAAATATACTTTTTTTTGGTTTTATGGTAAATTTGTTTTTCATTTTATCATTTTTTTTGGAGCGACCATGAGGCTCGAAATTTTTCGGCTTAATATCTTTTGCTTTATTTTGTGCCAATATCTGAAATTGGCAC
>JAIROO010000229.1 GCA_031257535.1 Deltaproteobacteria bacterium | reverse complement strand
ATAAATAGGTTATGTTTTTTTTACCTCAATATGGTAAATTGTTGGGTGACCAAATAACGAGAATTCGTCTATGGCTTAAGCATTCAAAATAGGAATTTTTTTTCGCTCGCCAGTATATCGTCGACGAGCGCGCGATTACCGTCGAAAACCTTCTCCAGATCCTGTCTGAGGCCAGTCTTTAGGGCGACTTCTTCTAATAACCAGACGTCGCCATAAAGCTGGTTCAAGGATTCGCCTTCGGAGGCCGGCTGGCCTCGCTGTCGGAGGCTAGGCAGTTTTTCGGCTTGGCTAAGGTCCCAATTTTCGGGAAAGATTAGACGGGCTCTTTCTTCAGGGGAGGCCAGATAAAACCGATCATTATGGGAAAAACTTTAGATTTTCGTCGACGGAGCCCCAGTGGACGTAGCGATAGCTTTTTTTCCCGGTATCTGGATCAACGCATGGCTGTTGAGTACTGGCGTAAACGTAACCTTTCGTCACATGCGGCTTGACTCTGAACTGGGCGAGAGGATCGACCGGCCTGGCCATAAAAAGGGGTCCTCCTGTTTGTAGTTTAAAGTCTACTTTAAACAAAAGAAAAAAAGTTTAAATTTGTTAATGAGTCGAAAAAAGGCTAAGTTCGAAAATAGCTGGCCAGCCTATCTAAACAGTTAAATATTAAGCTAATATCCCGAAATTAAAGCGGCTTAACTATGCCCTCAAATTAGCCAGCGGCACCTAAAGAGAATAAAATAGACAAAAAATAAAGAATTATTTTGGACTTTTTTAAAGTAGTGGCGCATTTTCTGATCGAACAAATGAAAAAAATTACGTTTTTAAGGTAAATTTTTAAATTTCTAAAATATCTATAAAATATTTATAAAAAAAAGGCCCTTTTAGAGTTAACTAAAAGGGCCTTTTTAAGTTTATAAGGGGCCGGGTTTAGTACATGCCGCCCATGCCGCCCATGCCGCCAGGGCCGCCGCCTAAGGGAGCGGCGGGTTTATCTTCGTTCTTCTCGGCGATCATGCACTCAGTCGTCAGAAGGAGCGAGGAGACCGAAGCCGCGTGCTGGAGAGCGAAACGGGTGACCTTGGTCGGGTCGATGACGCCCGCGGCCACGAGATCCTCGTATTGGCCAGAGTCGGCGTTAAAGCCAGTGCTGCCGGACTCGTTCCGGACCTTCTCCACCACGACCGAGCCCTCGTAGCCAGCGTTGGCCGCGATTTGGCGTAAAGGCTCTTCCAAAGCCCGGCGGATGATGTTAACGCCCTGCAGGAACTCCGTGTCTTTGTTTTGGATAGTCTGAAGGGAGGGGATACACCGCACTAAAGCCACCCCGCCGCCAGGCACGATGCCTTCTTCCACGGCCGCCCGCGTGGCGTGGAGAGCGTCCTCTACCCGAGCCTTCTTTTCCTTCATCTCGATCTCAGTGGCCGCGCCCACGTTAATGACCCCAACCCCGCCGATGAGCTTAGCTAAGCGCTCTTG
Source organism: Deltaproteobacteria bacterium (assembly GCA_031257535.1). Classification (GTDB taxonomy): domain Bacteria; phylum Desulfobacterota; class Desulfarculia; order Adiutricales; family Adiutricaceae; genus JAIROO01. Next base: position 4,730 of record JAIROO010000229.1, on the reverse strand, counting down.
GAGTTTTTCCCGGTCATAGTCAGAGGTGGTCTCTTCGATCTGGGCCCGGATCTGCTTGACCCGACCTTCTAAAGCTTGCTTGTGGCCGCCACCGTCGACGATGGTGGTGTTGTCTTTGTCAATGTTGATCTTCTTAGCCTGGCCCAAGTCTTTTAAGGTGATGGACTCGAGTTTAATGCCCAAGTCGTCGCTAATGACCTTGCCGCCAGTCAGAATGGCGATGTCCTCAAGCATGGCTTTGCGGCGGTCGCCAAAACCCGGGGCTTTAACCGCGCAGGTGTGCAGAGTGCCTCTCAGTTTATTGACGACTAAAGTAGCCAGAGCCTCGCCGTCCACATCCTCGGCGACGATGACTAAGGGCCGACCTTGTTTAGCGATCTGCTCTAAAATGGGCAGAAGATCTTTCATGGAGCTGATCTTCTTCTCCACCAAAAGAACGTAAACGTCCTCTAAATGGGTGACCATCTTTTCCGGGTCAGTCACGAAATAGGGCGACAAGTAACCCCGGTCAAACTGCATGCCCTCGACCACTTCCAAGGTGGTCTCCATGCTTTTGGCCTCTTCCACCGTGATGACGCCTTCTTTGCCGACTTTATCCATAGCCTCGGCGATGATGTTGCCGATGGTGGGGTCGTTGTTGGCGGAGATAGTCCCAACCTGGGCGATCTCTTTTTGGTCTTTGGTGGCCTTACTCATCTTGCGCAGCTCTTCGGTGGCCACTTCCACGGCCGCGTCGATGCCCCGCTTTAAAGACATGGGGTTAACCCCGGCGGCCACTAACTTCTGGCCTTCCCGGTAAATGGCCTGGGCTAAAACCGTGGCCGTGGTCGTGCCGTCGCCAGCTACGTCCGAGGTCTTGGAAGCCACTTCCTTGACCATCTGAGCGCCCATGTTTTCGAACTTGTTTTCTAGTTCGACTTCTTTGGCCACGGTGACTCCATCCTTAGTGATAGACGGGGGGCCAAAGCTCTTATCTAAGATGACGTTGCGACCTTTGGGGCCTAAAGTCACCTTGACCGCGTCGGCCAAAATGTCCACGCCCTTCATAATGGCTTCGCGGGCTTTAACGTTGTACTTGATCTCTTTAACGGACATATTAGGAAATCCTCCTCAAAGGCGGTTTTTAAAAAATTAATAGCTTTATCAAGACCCTTTTAGATCAAAGATAAAAGCTTAAAAGGTTAAGCTAGGGTTTTATGGTTTTGAACTTAACTATAATAATTAAGGCAAAAACCAAAAAAGCGGCGAAAGCCATCAAAAAGAGAAAGCTTTAGGCGATAGGCCTTTAAAAAAATCGATTTAGGCTATAAACCTTTAATTAAAGAACTTGAGGCGAAAAGCTAGGAGTTTTTGTTTACTCCAAGATCCCAAAGATGTCGTCGTCACGCATGATCAAGTATTCCTCGCCGTCGAGTTTAATCTCGGTCCCAGAATACTTACCGAAGAGGATGTTGTCTCCAGGTTTGACCCCAGCCTGAACCCGGGTCCCGTTGTCCACCAACTTGCCCTCGCCAATGGCGATGACTTTACCCTGTTGGGGCTTTTCCTTGGCGGTGTCTGGGATGATGATGCCGCCCTTGGTGGTTTCTTCCTCATCAACGCGCTTGACCAAGATCCGATCGTTTAACGGGCGAAGTTTCATAAGTCGCTCCTTATTTCTAAAAAGGTTTAAGGGACTCCTAGTAAAAGGTCGGTCCCGAAAATGTTAGCCTGGTTAAAAAACCAGTAGTGTATAATAAAAACTGATTTGATGATAATTAGAACACGTCATAATTATATCATGCTAATAACCAGGTGATTAAAGCGGCTTAGGAAAATTAGCGCTCTTCGACCTGGATTGCTAAGCAAAAGCTAATATAAGCATTGGCGACGAATTGTCAAGCTCCGCGGCTGAAGAAAAAGAAAAATTTTTTAGCTAAAGGTCAAAAAAAAAATATCGCCCTAAATATAGGTGGTTCTCTTTTTGGGAGTCACGTTTTAAGGGGAGTTCTTTTTATTGGGAGTCACGTTTTAAGGGGGGCTTTATTGGTAGTAAGGCTAAAGGCGGACGTTTTTTCGAGGTTGTTTCTAATTTTTTTTTTGAGCTTTTTTTCGATTTTTTTTAGTTTTTTTGTTTTGTTCGACCACCAATAATAAATGATGGGGCTTCTCTCTTTTTGGTCTTTTTTGGCTTTAACGATCATTATGGTCTTTTTGGTCTTTTTGAAGTTTTTTCGCTTTGGGGGACTTTCTATAAAAGGGGCGGGGAAAAAACAGGGGAAAACAAGGAAGGGGGCGTTTTAGGTTAAGGGATTAGGATTAATTGGGAGTTTTGTTGACGTTTTTGGGACGAGACAGATAAAAAAATGGCATTTTTAGTCTCGAATAACGTTTCTTTCGTATAACTAGCTTCGGCCTAAAAGAAGTTGGTCAAACGGCCTTCTTTAGCCTTAAGAAAAATGGGCGCGTTTTGAAAATCAACGAAAATGGGGCGCTTGGCCAGCCTTAAATAGTCCGCTTGGTCAGTGAAAATGGGCCATATGGCCAGCTTAAATGGTCCGCTTGGCCAGCTTAAATGGTCCACTTGGCCAGAGAAAATGGACCATATGGCCAGGTTAAATGGTCCGCTTGGCTAGTGAAAATGGGCCATATGGCCAGCGAAAATGGGGGCGCTTGGCCAACGAAAATGGGTTACTTGGACAGCGAAAATGGGTTACATGGTCAGCGAAAATGGGCCATATGACGATAAACTCAAAATAAGACAAGAAAAAAAAGTAAATTCAGTATGTTAGCCTTTAAGTTTTATAAAGGCGACCGAAAACAATAAGGGCCAAACCAGGTCCCAAGATTAATCTGGCCAAAGTCAAAAAGGCCCTGCCCCATTTTGGCCGACCAAAGATTTTCGGATTTCCAAAAGGCCAATTTGGGAGAGCTTTTCTGGGGCCGAATCCAGCTAACGGGCGACCATTTTTTTGGATCTTTTTTTGACCAAAAGGGGTTATAATTACAAAAGGTAATAAGGCTAACCAAAAAAGTCAAAAAGATCTTGGAAGGAGGAAAAAATGGTCGCCCCTGTCTGCCTCATTATTCGCGACGGTTGGGGACATCGCGAAGATCCTAGAGGGAACGCCGTCTTAGCGGCTAATACGCCTTATATGGACGGCTTATTGGCCAACAACTCTGCCTGGACCTTATTAGAGGCCGCTGGCGAGCCAGTGGGTTTGCCGGCTGGGTACCAAGGCTCAAGCGAGGTGGGTCACCTAAATATGGGGGCCGGCCGGATCGTTATTCAGGAATTAAAGCGGATTGACGACGGTTTACGGGACGGGACTTTCTTCGCCTTACCTAAGTGGCGAGAACTCTTAGATTATTGGCGGGAAAAGGGAGGCTCTCTTCATTTGCTGGGCCTCCTCCAAAACGAGGGAGTCCACTCCCATCAAGAGCATCTTTTTAAGATTTTACGAAAAGCCAGGCAAGAAAATCCCAAAGGATCTATCGTCGTTCATCCTTTTTTGGATGGTCGCGACACCCCGCCCAGGTCCTCGCCCGAGTTTATCGCCCAGTTAGAGCTGGTCTTAAAAGAGGTTGGCCTGGCTAAAATTGGGGTGATGATGGGTAGGTATTACGCCATGGACCGGAGCCGAGACTGGGATCTGACCGATCTGGCTTACGCGGCCCTAGTTTACGGTCAAGCCGAGATTTACGAGGGGTCGGCCATAAAAGCGGTGGAAACGGTCTGGGAAAGGGATAAGACGCCCGACAATTTTCCCATGATGGACGAGTACGTAAAACCCTTAAAAACAGCCGACTATCAGGGGATGGCCGAAGGAGACTGCGTTTTTCATACGAATTTTCGGCAAGATCGGGCCATCCAGCTAACTTTGGCTTTTGTCGATCCCGCTTATAAAGGACGTCGCGTTAAGGGTCCAACCGTTAAATACCTCGGTTTAACCCGGTATTACGACGAGTTTACCGAATATCTTTTAGGACCCATGGGCGGCGAAGGGGGCATGGAGGGATTATTAGGCGAGGTGGTGGCCAAGGCGGGCCTTAAGCAACTGCGTCTAGCCGAAACCCAGAAATTTCGCCACGTGACCAGTTTTTTTAACGGCAAATCCACCAAGCCTTTTCCTCTTGAGGAGCAGGTGGAGATCCCAGGTCGCTTTGATCCCGCCACCTTCGCTACCCACCCGGAAATGGAGGCGGAGATCTTAACGGAGCGGTTCTTAAACCAGTATTTACCTCAAGACTATCCTTTTATAGTTATAAATTACGCTAATTGCGACATGGTGGGGCACACCGGGGTTATGGCCGCGGCGGTTAAAGCGGTGGAGACGGTCGACAGGAGCTTAGCCCAGATTACCCCCGCCCTCCTCGCCAAAGGTTACCACGTTCTAATTACCGCCGACCACGGCAACGCCGAGGAGATGATTGATCCGGACACGGGTTTAGTTAAGACCAGTCACACTCTATTTCCGGTCGAGTGCGTATACTTAGCCGCTAATCCCTTAGCTAAGTTGACGGGACAGCCCGGAAAATTAGCCGATCTGGCGCCGACTATTTTAACCTTAATGGGTCTACCTATCCCGCCTGAGATGACGGCTACTTGTCTTCTTGGTTAAAAGTTATATATTTGTGCGCCCATGAAGGCGTCTTATCAGAGCGGTGTAAGTCCGCTTCAGGGATAGTCAGCATCCCTGTAACCAATCGTAACTGCGTCATCGAGAGGTGGGGTGGGGAGCAACAGGAGG
>JAIROO010000166.1 GCA_031257535.1 Deltaproteobacteria bacterium | reverse complement strand
AAAACAGGCGCGAGTTTGGTAAGCTTTTTTACTACGTTGACCGTGGAATCAACCCTATGTTGAATCGAAGGAGCTAGCCATCCATTCTTCTTGTGGCCTTTGGTTAAGAAACCTAGGGCTACGATAGCGAAGGTTAGTCGACCTCCGACGCCTTAGGGTAATTTTTTCTCTGTTCGAGCATTTTATGGATTAACTGTCCCCTATTCTTAACCTCGATATTGACGGTCTTTTTCCCGTCTCCAGTCTTGATATCGAACGCGCCGCTCATCCTTACACGACCCGGCCCGTCCGAACGCCCTGGCGTTTTTTGGCGCGTCCGCCTTTTTGGTCGCTAGTCCAAAGCCAAAAAAACCTCTTGGAACGGGACAGAACTTCAAATTGGTCTTATCGCGATGGTTTTTACAAACTTTTTCGCGAGGCCGTTTTTATGGCCAAAATAGCTAATCGCCTATAAATTTGTCTTAGCCCTTATGGCTTTCGGACAAAATTAAGGCGGACCAAGATTTTTGAGCCACAAACAACGTAGCGAGGAATCTTGAGTTAAAATAGGCTTGGCCTAAAAATCAACAATAATAAGGGGAATATTTCCTATTTTTTTTAAAAAATAAACTTTTATGAATTATAATTTTTTTAAGCAATAAAGAGTTAAAAATATTTATTAACTCAAAAATTATATAATGAAAAACATTAAAAACATAATAAATGATTTTTTGGCATTAAGTTTGACGCTTGGCCAACGCCTGAAAAATGTTTGGGTCGCGAACAATTTCAAAACGCCATTAAGTTCATTTGAATAAATTTTATAGGGAAAAAATCTTTTGTCAAGAAAAAAATGAGGTCAATAAAAAAAAATTTTTTTGGCCATTTTTCTAATAGAGCTCTTAACATTTGAGCCTGTCTAAACCCCGTCAAATAAAGACCGCCAAAAATGGTCGTTAAAAACGTCCTTTTAAAATCTGGCAAAAATTGATCAATTGATTGCTTTAGACGGCTAAAATTCATTTTAATCAATTCTGTGCAGTCAATATTACTTATTAACTTATTATTAATTATTTTAATATATTTTTATCTATCTATAGCATCCCTTTTTGACGTTTACGCGTCATTTTTAGCAATAAATGATTTAAGTCCCTAATCGTTAAAATTTATTGGCCAAGAGTCCTTAGTCTAAAAGGCCTTTCTCGCGACCGTAAAAAACCTATATTTCCATTTTTTTGTCGCAGGCTTTTTGGGCCGGGATCTAATCGGATCACTATAAGTAATAATCAAATGATAGCTTATCGCCAGCTCATTTTTTAATTTACCAGGCGGATATTTGTCACTTGCGAATTCATAGAACGCGACAAAGCGATTTTCCCAAAAAATTCCTCTAGAGCCTTTTCTTCTTTCGCTCCCGCGCCTTGGCTTAACGCTCTTATTTTGTCGCCTCTTTAACTATCAGTCGTTAACTGGCGGGCCAAGTCGCTGGCCTTTGAAAACAATTGGGCTCGATTATCCTCGTTTTGGCCGCCTTAAACTGAAAGCCTATCCTTATAAAACACCTCACTAAAGCCAGTATTAATGACCAAAAATACGACGTAAGGCGCCCTTAAAAATCCGCGTTTCCTTAGAACCAAATTTTTCCAACGATTTATGACGTTATCGAGGAGCCAACAAGCCGCTAAAACGGCCAAAAAACCGGCCCTATTTTCCAAAAACAAAAAAAGGCGCCCCGAATAAACCACTACCAAAAAAGGGTCAACTTAAGGCGCCATCTCGCCCCTTGACCACGCTCCAAACTTAACCCATAAAGTCTAATCTTTAAGCCAAAGGACGATAACCAAAAAGTCCTTAAAAGCCATCGCCAGGGCTAACCTCTCCTTCTGATGTCAATAAATTATGTCAAATAAGTAATTTATTATTTTAAATTATCATTTATTAACTTACCAAAAAATATCTCTAACACCTTTTTTGGTTAACGGTTCGATTTTGACTTTAGCTTAAAATTAGGTCTTTTAACAATTAAGTTAAAGTGACCGGGGGCCGGACCATATACTTGATGGGCCATATATTGTAGCTATGGCAAAATCAGAACAAAGTAATGGTGGTGAGGCTAAGGACTGGCCATGGCATGTTGAGAATCGGAAAAAAGCCTTAAAAAAAATATTGACAAAACCGAAAGGCCTATTGTAAAATACTAAATTCTGATTAAGGGTGGCTATTGGCTCTTGAAGTTAATATCCATTTCCCTTTATTATGGGCTTTAAGACTAGCCTTAATATTGACCTTAATTCGAATAATTGGCTTTAGGGGACGTAGTGAAGCGGTTTAACACGTCTGCCTGTCACGCAGAAGATCGCGGGTTCAAATCCCGTCGTCCCCGCCAGCTAACAACTTTATTTTTACCTTAAAAACCTCTTATCCTACTTTATAAGCATTCTTTTTCCCATTTTAATACAAACAAATTAATTTTACTTCTTTTTTGGGTCGTTTTAGGTATTTTTAGGTATTTCTATCCCAGACTAGCGGCGACTTTGGCTTTAAACTCGTCCATTTTAGCGCGCCAGTCGGCCACTTCCGTCACGGTTAAAATGTCCACGGCTCCCCCTTGGATTTCCCCGCCATAAGTCTCGGTCCGTTCCTCTAAGACCCCCTCTAAGCTTAAATAAGCGGCCTTTAAGGCCTCCAACAGCTCAAGATCGGGCCGCCAAAGTTCCCGACTTGCCGCCTCCAAAAGTCGGCGACCCATCTCTTCTAAGGCGTAAGGGTTATATTTTTCGAAAAATTTTTTGTTTTCTTTATCCAGAAAAAAGGTTTTCGCGACCCCGTCAAACACGGCTGGATCCACGGCTTTGGTCGTCGCTTGCCAGCCGTACGCTCCCACGACTTTTTTCGCGATCTCTTGAGCCCCTCGGTAACCATGTTTTTTCTGGTTAGCTATCCAGGCTGGATTTAGTAGCCGACTAGCCGCGGACCGCCTAATTTCCTCGGTTAGGGTTCGGGTCTTGATGGCTTTAGGATCCCGACTGTCCCCGCAGTAGTGACGAATCGGTTGGCCTTTAATTTTTGCCGCGGCCAAAGCCATTCCCCCTTGAACTCCAAAAAAACCGCCACAACTCAAAAAGTCGTCCGCGTCGCTCCCCAGTTTGACGTAGCTTAAGTCAACCTGGCCTAAAGCCGCCTTTAAAGCGTTGGGGGCCAGTTCGCCAAAGACCCCTTCCCCATAGGCGTAAGAGGCGTGTTGAAGATAAATATCCGTTAAGTCGTCGTCGTCCCGCCAAGCCGAGGCCATGACGGCTAAATAAACCCCCGACGCTGAGGATCCAGGGGCTGAGGCGAAGATCCGGTAAGTCGCCCTTCGCCAAGCTAAAGGGTCGCCGGGGTCGGCTTTTTGATTTTTTAAATTCTCTAAAGCGTGGGCCCTAGGGTAATTGGCCTCAACTGGCTCATCTAAGGCCGCGACTTTTAAGATAGCCCGATCTAGCTGGTCGACGAGGGGGCCAAAAGAATCGCGCATGATCCCGGAGATCCTAATAGTAAGATCTATCCGGGGCCGCCCCAACTCGGCTAAAGGAATGACCTCGGTTCCCAAAAAGACCCCCGCCCTGGACTTCTTAGGCCTTAAACCCATTAAAGCCAACATCTGGGCCAGATCCTCGCCGTCGTTTTGCAAGAGATCGGAGCTGATCCAAAAAAAAGCTAGACTTTCTGGCCAGCGTAAGGTTTCAGCCCTAAACTTCCGACAAGCGTCGTTAGCTAAAGCGGTTCCGGTCTTGGTGGCCAGATCCGTGGGCATCCCACGCGGGTCGGTGGCGTAAAAATTGCGGCCCGTCGGCATTAGATCGACTCGCCCTCGGTTTAAGGCGACTGAGGGTCCGGGGATTAGGTACTCGCCATTAAGGCCAGAAAGTAAACTTAAAATCTCTCGCGAGGCCTTAGCCCTAGCTAAAGCCTCGACGATTTGGCGACTATACGCGGCTATAGGGCTAACGTCTTTTAAAGACTGGCCTAAAACTTTAGTCGCGGCTTTTTCTAAGCTCGCGGCCACGGCCAGAGAGTCTGGTTCTTTCGCCAAGAACTCGACCGCGACTAAGGTTAAAATGGCCCTCGCCGCCTGGTCCAAGGCGTTTAGGGCCAGCCACAGCTCAGTTGAGTCAGGTCTGGAGTCGCTAATTAAGTCAGGTCTGAAGTCAAAAGTCTGGTCAGGACTGGAGTCGCTAGTTAAGTCAGGTCTGAAGTCAAAAGTCTGGTCAAGTCTCTGTTCGCCATTTAGGTTAGGTCTCTGGACTCCATTTAGATCAGTTCTCTGGTTAAAAGTCTGGTCAGGTCTGGGGTCGCTAATCTGATCTCCCCTCTGGTCGCTAGTTAAGTTAGCTCTTCGTTCAAAAGACTGGTCATTTTTCGGTTCGGCGGTCAGATTAGCCAGGTCATAACCCATCTCCGCCGCGAGCCAGGCTAAAAAAGGGCAGCTTGATTCCTCGGCGGACCTTAAAACCATAACCAAGAGATCCGCCATGGACTCCCCAGTCGGAGTCTCGCCAAAGATATGGAGCCCGGTCTCGACTTGGCTACCCGCGACTAAGTTTAAATGGCCTAAGATGGCCAGCTCTAAGTCTAAAAAATCCCCCTCTAAGACTGAGCCGCTAAAGCCGATAGTCGGGGCTAACTCGCGAATCGTGGCTTCAATCCTTTCTCGACGTTTTAAGCTTGACGTCCGAGTTCTTTGAGTCAATAGATCGCTCAGCTCGGCTAAGGGCCCGGCTAGCTTAACCCCGGTCATTAAGGGCGGCAGGTGGTCGACTAAGGCGGCGTAGGCCCGGCGTTTGGCCGTCAAACCCTCGCCCGTGGCCTCCCCCAAAAAAACGTAGAGATTGGGGAGGGTAAAAAGAGCTAGATCTGGCAAACACTCCCGAGATAAACCCGCGCTCTTACCCGGCAAGGCCTCCAAAGACCCCCGAGTTCCTAGGTGAATAACGACGCTCGCCCCAAATCCAAGGGGATCCATTAGCCAGCGGTAAAAGGCTAGATACTGGTGCGGCGGCGGAACTAAAGGATCATGGAGGATCCGACAGACCCGGCCGTCGCACCGTGAGCCCGCGCAACCTCTTTTTGGTTGGACCATAACCACGGCGTTAGGGCCTAAAGACAAGCCTGGCAAAACGATCTGATTGTCATAGACCATAGCCGGCGGAACCTCGTTTAAGGTCTCCCCAGGCGGCTCGCCCCAAGTCTTAACGAGCGAGTCTTTTATCTTTTCTGGAAAATCGGCCCACCACTTGGCGTAAGTTTCCCCGTCTATTAAGGCCAGAGCCCCACCTTTAGCCACGGTCTCGGCCGCGGTGGTCCAGCGAAACTCGGAAAAAGCTTTTTTGTCTAAAATGGCCGCCATTAAGTCCTCGCCACTGTCGGGGGACTCGATTAAGTAACCTTTTGCCTTTAAAGCCTTAGCCACCCTAACTAAAGACTCGGTCGCGTCTAAACCCGTGGCCGTCCCCACCGTCGCCTCAACTCCAGAGCAAGGGGCGTTGTGGAGAACAAAGGCCACTTTGCGCTGACTTTTTGGGGTTTGTTTTAGCTTGACCCAATTAGCCACTCTTTTGGCTAGGCGGGCGGCTCGCTCTGGCTCGACCGTTCGCTGGGACTCCTTTAACCCAGTTGAGTCCTTTAAGGTTCCGCCCACGTAAAAAGGCTCGATGGCCCCCTCAAACTCGGTCCCGGCGATGGTCCAGGAGCTCTCCTCGCCTAAGCCTTTCGGATTGGCCGCCCACTCGGCGTTACTTTGGCTAAAAGAGCATAAAGGCTGAAAAACCGGGACGTTTAACTCCCGAAAAAGGCGAACGCTGGCTCGGGCTGGCGAGTCGTCGCCCACAAAGGCCGGCTCTAAGTCCTGGCCCTCATTGGCGAAGTGGCTCACAAACTTGACGATAGCCCTAACTTTTGGGCCATCATTTCCGTTAAAAACTTCTAAAATAAAGGGGTGGGTTTTGGTCTCGTCGGCTCCCTCGGCGTAACTCACGAACACGGGCAAAGGGAGTAAGCCTTCTTTTTCTAAAGCCAAAATTGTCGCGGCCTCAATATCTGGCCTTGCGACCGCCCAAAAATAACGGTTAACCATGACTCCTACGGCCGAGCCCAAGTTTTGGGCTCGGCCGTAGGGAGTCAGCCAGGCCAAAAAGTCGCTTAAGTTTTGGTAATAAGG
>JAIROO010000113.1 GCA_031257535.1 Deltaproteobacteria bacterium | reverse complement strand
GAAACAGGTTCGTCAACCCGCGGACCGCTCATTCACCTCCTGTCGCTCCCCACCCCACCTCTCGATGACGCGGTTACGATTGGTTACAGGGATGCTGACTATCCCTGAAGCGGACTTACACCGCTCTGATAAGACGCCTTCATGGGCGCGCGTATAGCAATTTTTATCATAAGTTGCATATGCGAGATTATTTCTAGGTAAATAATGGATTGAGCCAGGAAGAGGAAAATTCACTAAAGGATTGTCCTTCGAAAAAAATTCGATTTGTTCCAGAGTCATTTTAGCCACCATAATAAAAAAACAGCGTGGGGAAAAAATAGCGAAAATGTTACCGCTAAAATAAAAAATAAATTTTAAATCATTTTTTTTAAGAAATCAAGAGAAAATTGGCTGGTAACAAAAAACATTTTGAGGGAAGAGGTCATAAATTAAATTTAAGAAAACTCTGATCATAGTTTATAATGTCTAAATTTAGGTCAATACTGAGGACTTAAAAATTGTTATCCGCAGCTAGCATCGTTTAAAGGATCCTAGGGATGAGGATTTAATTAAAAAAAAAATCAAGAAAATATTCTAGCTGAAATTAAATTTAGAATTCAAGTTTACCTATAAAGATATTCGCTTATTTTATCAAAACGCCTAATTAAATTTTATTACGCTAAAAAAGAGTAATAAGCTTGGCTTAAGAGTCCCTGACAGTTTTTGGAAAATTTCTCCACCCAAACCTCGCCTGGTCCCTTAAGCGGCTCATTTTAGATCGCGCTTAGCGCTGAACAGTTTTGTTTAAGCCACATTCGGCTCCAAAAAATTTTTGTCTTGACAAGGCGTAAAGGCTGGTTAAAATAATATTAAGATTTTAGGCGCCATATTTGGCTAAAAAGGAAATCCCGCGTGATTCGGGAACGAGCCCATCACTGTGTTTCCCCGCTTTTTTTGTGAGGTTTGACCTCCAATTTTGGCGGTAGCTTAGTTTTTTTTTTCTTGCCAGGGGAAAAAAGGCTTGAGCTTTTAGGTTCAGTCAGCAGACCTACCTATTATCCATAACTTTTGGCTTGGGGAGAAGCCAAAGGCACAGTTGCGTCCTTTTTCCAGGATTATGGGCGTCCCGGAGTACCGCTTCAAGGTAGGTGTTTCGGGTTTTTTTTTGCTTAAACCCCTGAATTTCTCTTTCTTTGGCGTTCCTTATAATTAAATCAAATATTTTCGTTTTTGGAGACGTTAATGGGATCTTTTTCCATAAAAGGCATGTTTTTGGATGCCGATCCGGTGGTTCAAGGAGTCATGGTCTTACTTTTTTTGGCTTCTTTGGCTTCCTGGGTGGTTATATTAGCTAAAACCGCTTTACTTAGAAAAGTTAGTCGCATAGTTTGGCTTTTCAAGAAAACGGCTAACAATATTGAAAGCGACGTTAACCCTGAGTCTTTCCCAGATTTTACGGCCAAAATCGTCGCCGCCGGGGTTAAAGAAGGTTCTGATTTAGTCGGCGAGGAGTCCAGAGCCGATTATCGAGAGAGAGTGGAAAGGTCCATGCGCGTTATTCTCTCGGGCCAGTTGGACCGCTTAGACGCGGGTATTCCTTTTCTGGCCACCGTGGGTTCCACCAGTCCCTTTATTGGTCTTTTTGGCACGGTCTGGGGAATCATGCACAGCTTTATCGGCATCGCGGCTTCTGGGGAAACGACCCTAGCCGTAGTGGCTCCAGGTATCGCCGAAGCCCTTTTCGCCACGGCCATGGGCTTGGTCGCGGCCATTCCGGCGGTTATCGCTTATAACAAAATTAACGCGACCGCGAAAAAAATGACTAAAGAAGCTTTAGCTGGGATCGGCGTAGTGGGCAACAACATCGCTCGTCTAGCTTATACCGAACAAAATGGATCTTTTCTTGATAAAAAATAAATCATTCATTTTATAATATATTTTTCTTGATAAATAATTGTCTTTTCTTTATTATATAGTTGTCTTTTTATTATTAAATAATAGTCTTATATTTTATTAAATAATTAAGTTTCAACCAGTAAGGCCCTAAAAATGCAACAATCGAATGAACTTATTCACGGTAGCGGGGACGTTGGAGCCATTTCTGACATTAACGTCACCCCCTTTATCGACGTCATGCTGGTGCTCTTGATCATTTTTATGGTAACCGCTCCTTTAATGATGGGTGGGGTTAAAATCAACCTGCCTAAGACTAGCGGTAACCCTATGCCCCGCCCTCAAAACCCCGTCATTGTCAGCCTCGACGCGGACAGCCGAGTCTTTGTCGACAAAGAGGAGGTTCCGGCTGACTCCCGAGCCGCCACTTTCCGCAAAATGGCCTTGGAATCTGAGTCTGGGGAGATTTTTGTGCGCGGCGACGGAGAAGTAAAGTACTCCCGGATGATGGATCTTATGAGCGAACTGGGTCAAGCTGGTTTCGCCAGGGTGACCTTGGTGACTAGCGTCCAGCCAACCGCTACCGCTCCCGCTCCGGCGACTTCAACTCCAGGCGATAACGCGGCTCCGGCTAGTCCCGCCGCCGGAACGCCTAGCGCGACCTCGACTCCCGCCCCGGCTCCGCCAGCCGAAGCCCCGGTCTCGGCTCCAGCCCCGGCCCCGGTCTCAACTCCCGTCGGCGGTCCCAGCTAATTAACTTTCTCGCTCGGTCGGCCGAAAAAGGCCGACCGAGCGACTTTGATTATCGACCCCTCCCCTTTTTGGCGCCTTCGGCCTTAGGGCTTTTTTCTAACCTCGTCAAAAAAGGGACTCTTGACCTGTCTCGTTAGGCGCGCCTTCATTTTTAGCTAAAGTCTTAGCTATTTTTGTTCTTTAAGCCTTAGGTTTTTAATTTTAAGCCTTAACTATTGACGGTCAAGCTTCGATCGTTAATCTTAGCCTCAACCCCTGTTTAGGCCCCTTAAAAAAAACAACGATTGTGCCCTCTAAAACTCTGGATCTGAGGCCTAAAACTCTGGATCCGCCCCCCTAAAACTCTGGATCTGGCTTCTAAAACTCTTAATCTGGCTCCTAAAACTCTAAGTCAGCCTCCCTAAAACTCTGAATCTGGCGCCTAAAACTTCTAATCCGCCCCCTAAAATTCTCGCTCTGTCCCCTAAAACTACCGAGCTGGTCCCTAACCCTCTTGATCTGGCCCCTAACCCTCTTGATCTGGCCCCTAAAACTCTGGATCTGGCTCCTAAAACTCTGGATCTGACTCCTAAAACTCTCGTACTGGTCCTTAAATCTCTTGATCTGGCCCCTAACTCTCTGGCTCTCGCCTCTAAAACTTCAGATCTGGTCCTTTAAATATTTAAGGCGACCGCCATTGTTTTGGCCAGTCGCCTTAATTAGTTAGCCAACGTTTAATGTCGTTAAACGACTAAATAGAAGTTTTTTCGGTATTTACCAAACCAATCGAAAGATTTTTGATTAACGTTCAAGACTTTAAAAGTCGTTAGTCGCCTAAAAAATCTCTTAGTTATCTAACAAGTGCTGTAGCCACAGTTAGAGCACTTCCGGCAGGAGCCTTCGCGTCTTAAGGTCAGCTCGTGGCACTCTGGGCAAATGTCACACTGCCCTTGAGGGGAGCTAGCGTCTAGGCCGGAGCAATTGTTTAAATAATTCTTCCGGGCCAGCATGAGCTTCCCAATGGCTTGGGGGAGGCTATGACCAACTACTGGCGACTGACTCATCTTAGTTTTAATAACCACCCTTTGGTCCATTTTAATCTTCAAAAGGACATTAACTAGGGGTTGAAAAAGAGCGGGGCAGCGTCTTAAGGCTACTGAGAGGATCATGCCAAAGGCGGTAAAAATGGCGTTAATGTCGGCCCCCACGTCGCCAGCGGCCACAAAGACCTCGCGAATGTTGTTTTGGGGATCGTTAGTTAAAGTGATATGCGCGCTTAAGCTTTCGCTTTTCGCCGTAAAAGTCCGAGCCTCGCGGTCGCCATCCCCGATCTCCATGTCTTCGTAAAGTAAAGAAGGGGTCGCGGCTTTAGTGGCTTCGGCTTGAGGCGGCGGGCTGGCCGTGATGACCCCGGTTAAAGAGGTGTCTCGGTAAACCGTAAAGCCTTTAAGTCTGAGGTCGCGGCTCTCGATAATCAGATCTTCAATATCCTCGACCGTAACCTCGGCGGGGAGATTAATGGTCTTCGACACCCCGGTGTGGTTGTGCCTCTGGAAGGCGGCCAGCATGGCCAACTGCTCTTTAGGGGTTAACCTTAAAGCCGTCTGAGCTTTGGCCCGCTCGTAAAAATCCGGATAATCCAGGAAAAGGTCGGCCAACTCCAAGGGTTTGAGGGTAAAATTAACCCAATTCTCGCGGCTGTCCCTAACTCGCCGGTCCACGCTTAAGGAAAAAAATGGCTCAATGCCAGTGTCGATGTTTCTTAGAAAAACCGAGACGCTGCCGGTGGGAGCTTGGCTAGTGGTTAAGCAGTTATAAAAGCCGCCCTTGTCCTCCACGGTTTGTTTAAGTAAGGCCAGCTTAGCCTCGACCTGCGATTTAAAACCCGCCTCCGCGAAGGTTTGACTCAGCTCTTCTAAATGGGTCGTCCAGTAGGGAGCGTTGACGTAGGCCTCGCCGGTGAGTTTGGTTAAGCCCGCGGAAAAACTTAAAGTCCCTAAGGTCAAAGCGGCCTGGGTTTGCTTCGCGAAATCCACCGCCCCCACCGAGCCATAAGCCTCTCGTCCCCAGAAAGCCAGTAAGAGAGCCGTATGGAACCCCGACAACCCCACCCCGACTGGTTTTTTGGCTTGAGTTTTTAGACGAATCTCTTCTAAGGGGTAGCCTTCGTCAAAGGTTAAAATCAGGTTGCCCAGTAAGCAGGCTAAAGAGGCGGTCTCCATTAGCCGGCCCCAGAAATCCTCTTGAAAACGACGCGGCCAGTTGGGATCTTGGGGTTTTAAGCCTTCTTTGATTAAGCGGTTATAAGCTAACCGAGCCAGTCTAGCCGCGTTAACCGTCACTAAGTTACAAGCGGTCCCGGCCGAGGCTAGGTACTCGCCGCAAGGATTAGAAAACCTTGGCTCGTCTTCCTCTCTTAAAGGGGAGTACTTCAGCATGTTGTCCACAAACAAAAGGCCAGGATCGCCCGTGGCCCACATGCCGCTCGCGATCAGACGAATCAGATCCGGACGTTGCCAAAAGTCCCCAAAAACGTTGACCGAGATATTCATGTTCGAGAGCAAAGGACTTTGAGCCGGCCGTTCCTCTGGGGGCAACGTCTGGATAAACTTGTTTAGTTTGGCGTTAAAATTTTTGGACTCGACGAACTCCCGGATATCTTGATGGTTCCAGTCCAGCTGCACCAAAAGAGCCCCTCGTCGTCGCCCACCCTGATTAGTGGTGCCCGTAACCGAGTCAAAATCAGGCAAAAAACCGACCGGTCCAGAAGCCACGCCTTGACCGCCATCCACGGGACTGCCTTTGGGCCGCAAAAGAGAGACATCAATGCCCGCGCCGCCTCCGGCCATGTAAATAGTCCGCATCTTCTGACGAATGGCCTCTATCTCCGCCAAGCTGTCCCCAACCCAACCTAAAGGATAACAGGAAAAATAACCCGTCCTTCTAGTATAGGGGTTGCCAAAAGACATGAGCATAGGGGACGCGGGGATCAGAGTCCGAGCTTTTAAGCCTTCCGCCAAAGCGTTGAGCTCGGCTGGGGAGGCCAGAGGACTCTTAGCCTCGAAAAGTTTGGGGACAATCCGACCTTCGATGATAGCCTGATAATTGGCCTCCAGATTTTCGCCGGTTAAAGGCTGGCGAACCGCGTAACGGCTAGAGGTCAAATACTCGTCTAAGGTCCGCCAGGCGTTTTCGACCTCCAAAACCTGGGGCCTTAATTGGGTCTCGCTAGTCACAATCATCCTCCATGGCCTGACCAGCCATTGTTTCTCTCCATAAAAAAAGCCCTTAAAAAAAGGGCGTACTTTGGCCTTAAACGCGCGCCATCTTTTTAAAGCCGGAAAAACGCGCCAAAAACCGCGAAATTTCTAAATACAGCCAAAAACCACGAAATTCCAAAAAGTCAAGTCAAAAAAGGTAAAAAGAATATTACAGCTTTTTTCCCAAATAATCAAATAAAATTATTCCGACCCCTATATTTTGAGCGATAACCATCCAGAACGCCAAACCCTAATCGGCTAAAAATTCCAGGATATAAGGTTATAAGGGCAGGTTTTTATCTTGGCAAAAACTAATTATAACGAGTCTTTTCAACCATAAATTGCAATATTTATTTATAAATATTTTAAAAAAATAGTAAACAATATTTTAGGTTCATAAAACAAAATTTTATTTACTATTAA
Source organism: Deltaproteobacteria bacterium (assembly GCA_031257535.1). Classification (GTDB taxonomy): domain Bacteria; phylum Desulfobacterota; class Desulfarculia; order Adiutricales; family Adiutricaceae; genus JAIROO01. Next base: position 20,540 of record JAIROO010000113.1, on the reverse strand, counting down.
TATTTAATGACTTTTTAATTCAATCTAAATTTTGAAACAACTCCTATCTCAATTAATTTCCTAAAAAACGTTATTATTCACAAAAATATAGTCAAAAATAATAGTTCTACTTTTTTCGCTAAAAAACAAAGCCTAATAGCGTCCCTTTTTTTTGTGACAGAAAGCTTTATTGTGACAGAAAGCTTTATCCGGCCAGAATAGATGGCCAAAAGGTTCTCTTGTGTTTTGTGGAAATTTAGGTTATGTATATTTATCCGTCTGGAATCATAATATTAGTATCCAAAAAGTAAGAGCGCAAATATTTATTTAACCGCTATTTGAATCTCAATAGTCTTTACTTTTAACTTATACTTTTTCTATTTCTTTTCCTTATTAAATGATTTTATCATCTAAGTTACATTAAAGTATATTATAACTTTCTGTATATTTACCGCCAAGGCTCAAAGACCATTATCAAACCCTATGGCGACCTAAAATTTAAGACCTTGACTTAGGCGCCACTAGCCAGACGACCTAAAAACTCGCTATCTTCCCCATTTAATTTCGATTTATAAGGCCCAGACTAATTTTTTTTTGGCCCCTGGGATTAAAAAATGGAGCCAAAGAAGGATTGGGGGCGCCGAAAAGATTGGCTAGAGGCGCTTGGTTAATAAGGTTAGCCTAAGAAAACTGTTTAGTTACGAAGGCTTGGCTGAGAAGGCGGCTGGCCCATAAAGGCGGCTTGACTGAGAAGGCGGCTGGCCCATAAAGGCGGCTTGGCTAAGAAGGCGGCTGGCCCATAAAGGCGGCTTGGCTAAGAAGGCGGCTGGCCCATAAAGGCGGCTTGGCTGAGACGACGGCTGGGCCATAATGACGACTTGGCTAAGAAGACGGCTGGTCAAAAAAGGAGAGGCTTTAAAATTCGACGCGAGAAAACGTTTTAAGAAGGGGTTTAGGCGGTAAAACTTTGGATTTATCGTAAAAACGGGCGATTTAAAAAACTAACTAACCTCAGTTAGCTATCTTCCAATTTCGGGGCCTTACTCGCGAAAAAACTGAGAGCTTAGCCAGAATCTGATTTCTAAAAGACTTAATTTCCCCTGGCCAACTTTACGGTTAGCTTAAGGCGAAAAAGACCAAAAAATAGGAGCGGAGGGCTATTTTTAGTCCGCCCAAAAACTCTCATGACTAAAAAAAGGGCGCCCTAAAATCAGGGCCAAATTGTTTCTCTTAGGCAAAAAACCAAATCCAAAAAAGTCTACAAGACGCGAATAAGCTAGAAAGGCTAAGATTTTTTTGCCCCCCGAACGAAATCTTAATTTCAAACAAAACGTGAACTCTAGCTACCGCTCATATCTCAAATTGAGTTCTTTTTACTGTTTTCACATTTTAATCAATGCTTAAAGCTTATGGAAGGCATAATATATGTTATTGACTAAAAGGCTCCCTAAAAGGCCGTTTAAATATTTTTAAGCCAATATCTGAGATCTAAAAACATAGGTACCTTTGAAGCGCTAGACAATGGCCTTTTCAACAAAGAGAAAAAATGTTATATATATCGCTGGATTCTTGGTCAGTAGCTATCTTTCTTTCAACGCCGCCTACTGGTCCTGTAAATCACCTACCTTCATTCAGCGTTCTTTGGCCGCGGGGTTTTCGAAAATTTCACGCTCTACATGCGGCTGTTCGGTCCCGCGCCCTATATTTATAATTCATTTTTCTCGCTCTTTCGCTGAGAGCCGTTACTTTATAGGAGAAATTCCATTATGATCCCCAAAGGGTTCCGAGCGGCCGCCGTGGAGGCCCAAATGCGCTACAAAAACCGGCTGGATCTTGGCCTTATCGTCGCGGACGAGTTCCAAGCTTCGGCCGGTGTTTTTACCCAAAACGTCTCCCAGGCCGCCCCAGTCGTCTGGTCTAAAAACCGGATCGCCACTGGCCGAGCCATTTTGGTTAACGCCGGTCAAGCCAACGCCCAAACTGGCCGGGGAGCCGGCGACCGCTGTCTCCAGTCCGCCAAAGCCGTAGCTGAGCTCCTTTTACTCTCCTCTGACGAGATTTTATTAGCCTCAACCGGCGTGATTGGTCAACCCTTAAATATAGAGGCCTTAATCAGCGCGGTACCAAACCTAGTTAAAAATCTCTCGGTCGACGGATTTGACGACTTCGCCAAAGCTATTTTAACTACGGACACGAAGCCTAAGACCGCGGAAACGACTATTCCTTTCGACAGTGGGCCGCCCGCCTCGATCTGGGGAGTCGCCAAAGGTTCGGGCATGATCGCCCCTAATATGGCCACCATGCTAGGGTTTGTTTTAACCGACGCGGCCGTCGAGCCCAAACTTTTACGCTCTCTTTTGGCCCAGACCGCGGAACTCACCTTTAACCGCGCGACCGTCGATGGCGACACCTCCACCAACGACTCGCTATTTATAATCGCCTCTGGAGCTTCCCGGAAAACCCCCATCGCCGAGGGTCGGGACGCGGAAATCTTTAAAAAATCCTTAAAAGAGGTCTTAGATTCTTTAGCCCGACAGATAATCCGCGACGGCGAAGGAGCCACCAAGCTGGTGGAGATCAGAGTTCAAGGAGCCAGAACCCGGGAAGAAGCTCTTTTAGCCGCCCGAGCCGTGGCTCAATCCCCTTTAGTTAAAACCGCTTTTTTTGGCGAAGACGCTAATTGGGGTCGGATCTTAGCCGCCTTAGGCCGCAGTGGAGCCGACTTTGAGCCCTACCGCGTGGATATCGACATCGACGATCTAGCCTGGATCCGCCACGGCTTAGTTTTTGGCCGGGAAGCGGACGCGACCTTAGCCATGAAAAAGAGGGAGTATTGCTTAACAATTAACCTCAATAACGGGCCTGGCCAAGATCGCGTGCTAACCTGCGATTTCTCTTACGATTACATAAAGATCAACGGCTCCTACCGCTCCTAAAAAATCCTTTTCGCCCGACTCGCCGCAAGGCGAGGCGGGCGTTTATTTTTTTTAAATCCTCTAAAACCTCCGCTCTCGCTAAAACCGCCTTTTTAGAAGTCGCGACTTTCGACAAACGCGAGTCGCGAAAATTAGCTATTTCGCGTAAATAATCATTAAAACGAAAACCGGAACCCTATAAACTTAAAAAGCCGCCCCTTTTTACGGAACGGCTTTTGTTTTTGGTTACGCTCTAATCGTTTTATAACTTGGTCGCGCTCTAATCGCTTTTAAAACTTGATTCCGCTCTAATCGCTTTTAAGACTTAGCGCCGCGGCGCTTAAGGCGTTTTTATCTCTTCATCTCAATAACTTCCGCCAGCATGGTGTCAGTAGTGGTCACCACCTTGGAGTTAGCCTGAAAACCCCTTTGGGTGACGATCATGTTGACGATCTCGTCGGCCAGATCGGTGTTAGATTGCTCTAAAAAGTTAGCCCTAATAGTCCCAGTCCCCCCGTAACCTGGCGGGTTAATGGTCCCGACCCCCGACCAACGGGTCTCCATGTAAACGTTATCGCCCAACTTGGCTAAACCCCAAGGATTCAAAAAGCGAGCCAAGCCAATCTGGTATAAGGGTTGATGACGACCATTAGTGTAGATGCCGGTTAAGATCCCGTCTTTGTCGATGGAGATCCTCTGGAGAGACCCCGCTGGGTAACCGTCTTGGGTGGATAAAATATTTAAAGACTCCGAGGCGTATTGAGTGGTCCCTTGCTCGTCTAAAATCCAACTACCATTCGTGCCATTAGGATTACGAGCCCCCATATCTAGGGAAATATGCTGAATTATGGTCGGCAACCCCTCGGGATAAGGGGGATGGAGAGCCATGGAGGCGGACTGAACGAAGGCCACGTCAAAATCAAAATACCCAGTGTCGTTGGGTTTTAAATTAGTCCAGCCAATGGACTCCGACTGGGCCGTAAAAGTTAAGGTATCCCCAGAACTAAAGCGCATAGGGGTCCCGGCTGAGGTGAAGTTCACGTTTAAACCCGAGCCAAAGGGGTAAGGGCCAGTGTAGTTCTTGTCGTAAACGGGGATGGTCCCAGAGTGGCCAGCGTTGTCGGACCAAACAAACCCACTCGAATCCGGAACCGTGCCTAAGCTTGAGCGCCAAGTGACGGAGTACTCTCTTTTGGAGGCGACCATAGACCCAGTGGCCGCCGAAAAGACCGGGCTACCAGTGTAATAGCCGTCCAACTTATATCCGTTTAAAGAATTGGCCGTGCCTTGGTTTAAGACCGAGGTTTTAGCCGAAATCAAGCGAGCCGCGGCCGTCTTAGACAAATCCACGTTCTGGGCCTCGATATCCTTAATCAAGCCACCATGCCTATCCGGACCGTCGGCGGTAAAGGTGATTTTGCCCTTTTGAATTAAACCCGCGAAAGTCGAGCCCTCCATCAAAAGCCTATTGTTCACGTCTTTGCGAGCGTCTTCGGTGGGGTCGCAAGTAATAATGTAGTCCCAAACGTTTTCCATGTGGGGATTTGGCTGATAATAAACCATTAAGGTATGGGCGTTACCCAAAGAGTCGTAGATAGTCCAAGGGTTAGCGTGGGTATAATTTTCTGGATCAATGGGCGAGGTCGTGTCGGTCGCGTCCCAAGCCCCCGCGAACCCATCGCCTTCCAGTTGCCAAGGAGCGTAGCGGTTTTTAATGGCGGTTAACTCCAAGTCATACAAAGGTTTATAGGCGTTATTATAGGCCGCTTGATAAGCGTTCGCGGCCAAGGCTTTGGCCGTGCTTATGGCCGTCTGTCTGGCTAGCTCTTTTTCCGCCTCCGAGGGACTTTTTTGGAAATAGGTTCCCGTTCGCGTATAGCCAAGGCTAATCATATAACTTTCGTATTGAGTATTAATAAAGTTGTCGTAAAAAGAATCGCCAGTAGTGGACGGATACTCTAAAGGCAAGTTCGTATAGGCGGTGACCCCTGCCGCGTGGGCTATGGCCTGAGCCGCGGCCACGGTGGCCGCGGGCGGATATATGGGCGACTTAACGAACGCTAACTGGGCCGCGCTATAAGTGTAGCCGCTAGCCGACATAGCCGCTCTGTAAGCGTCGTTATAAGCCGTGGCCGAGGTCGGGTTAGAGGCCGAGGTGGCGGGATAGCCCGTAAAATCTCCCGCCGAGAGATTAGCCGCGCTTAAGGCCGAGACGTTAGCCTGATTCTGATGCGCCTGACTAGGAATGTTTTTAATGACGTAAGTTCCAACTCCCGTGGCTGAGAGATTATAGCCGGAGTTAATCATGTAGTTTTCGTAAGCGACGTTAAAGGCGTTATTATAAGTCTCCGACTGAATCTGGGGAGGGCTAGACGGGTAAGTCCCGGGCGTCGTGGGCGTGGCGATGGTGGCCACGGCCTGACCCGCGGCCAAGGCGGCCGCTACTTCCGCCGACGAAGGCGTTTTAGTAAAAGTTAACCCCTTATACTCATGACCCAAGGCCGACATCTTACTTAGATAAGCGTTATAGTAAGCTTGGTCAAAAACAGTGTCCCCGGTCGACGGCGGGAAGGTCGCGGGATTGGGGATGGCTAAGTAAGCGGCTTTACCCGCGGAATTGGCCGAGGTTAAAGCGTTATTTTGCGTCGCGCCTGAGGCGCTGAGATAGAAGAACTGGACCCCAGAGGCGCTCCTTAAGGCGTAACCGCTATTACTCATATAAGATTTGTAAACTGTCTCGTACTTCGCCGCCGCTGACGCGGAAGCGGCGCTGATCGGCGGATCTGGGGGATAACCAGAGTGGCCAGTCAAGCCAGCCGAGGCCAAGGCGCTGGCCGTAGCCCGAGCCGTAACGTTCGCGCTGGCCGAGGCGTAAAAAATAGTCGCGGTTCCAGAAGTAAAATGCCCGTAACCGCTCCCAGACATATAGTTGACATAAGCGTTATTAAAGGCGTTATTAAAGGTACTCGAGCTGGTGGGCGCGCCGTTTAGATAGGCCGTGGCCGAGTGGGGGAGAGCCGACAGGGCCTTGGCGTAAGCCGAGGCCGAGGCGGCCCTTATCTCCGTGGACGTCGGTGGCGGATAAAACTCGCCATAGCCAGCCACGTAACCCAAAGTCTGAGTCATGTAATTTTCGTAAGCCTGATTAAAAGCGAAGGAAACCGGGTTATGAGTGGGGTAAGCCGAGCCATGGACCGCGGCGCTATAGACAAAGTCAGAGGCCATTTGGCCAATCTTTTCGGCTGGACCACTCGCCACCTGGTCGGCGTAAATCTCGGCCCAACCCTCTTCGGGATAAATATAAGCGCTCGTGTCGTCGGCGTTTAAGTTACAAACCACCTTAATCTGGCTGGTTTCCACCGGCGGGGCGTTTAACATAATGATCTTAACGTCGGTCGGAGTTCCCAAGCGCCGTGGCTCGTCGCCGGGTTTAGCGATGGACAGTTCCCAACCCTGGAGGATGTAACCAGCCGGAGTCTCTATATTGCCGTCTTTATCGGTCGTGAAGTTACCGGCCCTGGTGTACATAATCTCGTTAGTGACTCGATCGCGGACCTGAAAGAAGCCTTCCCCAGCGATAGCCATGTCCGTGTCCACGGCGGAGTTTATAAAAGACCCCTGGGTGAACATCTGCTGCACCGTGGCCACTTTGACGCCTCGGCCAATCTGTTGGGTCTTGCCATTAGACCAGTAGTCTTGGCTAATAAGATCCTCAAAATTGGTCCGGCCGGCTTTAAACCCCACGGTGTTGACGTTGGCTATGTTATTGCTGATAACCTGCATCCCGGTGGACAGAGCCGATAAACCCGTGACCGCCGCGTACATGGCGCTAGAAATACTCATGGGAAAACCTCTTTATATCCAATTCTCTATTAGCTAACTAATTAACTATTTAATTAATCAAATAGCTTAAGAAATAATTAACTAATTAACTACTTAACTATCTAACTATATATGTACATAACCAGTTAGCAAACTAATAAACAATCACATTAATAAGCCAGTAACTACTAAAATAATTGTTTAATAGGTTAGTTAGCTAACGATTAACTATCTAAGGCGGTGGTCAGGCTCTCGGCTTGCAAAATCTCGATAACCTGATTTAAGCCCAACTTAGCCTCGCCAATATGGACGACCGGCTGTCCGGTCTCGTCAAAAGAGACCGAGGAGACGCGACCGCTAATGGTGGGGACGATCCCCTCGGTCATGGCCTCGCCCGCGGCGTTGGTGGCGGTGACTTGGAAGGTATAGGATCCGTCGGGCGCCTTGTCGCCATTGTTGTTGCGGCCGTCCCAATTGAGCTCGTAAGTCCCTGGCGAGACCTGACCCCAGTCGTACATGCGTACCTGATTGCCGCTTTCGTCGATCACGTAAACCTGGATCTTGGCCAATTCTCCCACTTCCAGCTGACCTTTAACGTCCACTTGACCGCCAGAGACGGAAAAGACGTTGGCCTCGGCTTTGACTTCTTTGCCAATTAGGGTCAGGGTTTGGAACTGGTTTTGGGCCTGGATATAGCTGGCCATGGAGGTGACGTTGGTGTTTAAGTTGGTCAGCTGCTCTAGCTGCGAGTACTGAGCTAGCTGGGCGGTCATCTCGGTGTCTTCCATGGGATTAAAGGGATCTTGGTTTTGCAGCTGAGTTAAAAGCAAAGTTAAAAAAGCGTCTTTGCCTAACTGTCGCTCAGAGCCGTCGGTAACCGGGACGGTCTCTTCGGTCCAGGGCGTAGCGACCGTGGTGCGGGCGGCCGGGGGATTGTCGGCGCTATAAATTTGGACCATGGCGATTCTCCTAAATTACTTTATCCAAAAGACGGTCTTGACCAACTATACTTGTGGCCGCGTTTTGGCTAGCTAACTCGCTATTGGCGTTAGTTTCGGCTTTAAGGGCGTTTTTTTCGGCCCGACTAAAATGGCGGTCCTTTTCCTCTTGCCCAGAAAACGACAAGGTTAAGTTCATATCGAGGCCAGATTCCAAAAGAGAGGCCTTTAAGGAAGAAATTTCCTTTTCCAAGGCCGCGTAAGCTTCGGCCGTCTCCGCGCGGATATGAGCGGTCAATTTGTCGTCTTTGACCTTTAACTCCACGTCTAAGCGCCCTAACGCCTCTGGCTCCAGATCCATCTTTAAGCGATGGACTCCTTGCCTTACCGAGTACAGCAATTTCTGTTCCAAGCGCTTAGCTAAGCTTGCCCGAGCCCCATAGCCACCTAACTCCGCGGCCAAGGACTGGTTAAAGCCACTGCCTTCTAAACCTTGGTTTAAGGTTAAGGAGTTGACCTCACTATAGGCTAAACGCTCTTTTTCCTGGTCTTTGCCTTGACCACGACTTTGGTCGCCATAAGACTCGCCGCCGTTAGTTAAGCCGCTAATCCCGCCTCTTAAGGCTTGGAGAGCGGGGGAGAGTTCGGTAAAATCGCCGGCCAACTCCCGGTCGCCTAAGGAGGCTAACTTTAAAATTATCTCGTTAAAAACCGGGGCTTTGGCTATTTCCGCTTCGATGGTCGAGCCTGCGATTAGGCTTTGCACGTCTTGGGCTAAATTGGCCGACCCTATGGTTTGAGTTCCCGGCTTTTCTAAAATAGTTAAAAAACCCAAGAGATCGTCCAGATTCGCGGTCGGGGTTTGGGCCACGTACTGGCTAAACAAGGTTAAGCTATCGTTATTGGCGCCCATAAACTTTAAGGCTAAGAAGAGCTCGCTCGTCTCGCCATCGTTTAAAAGGGGAGCTAAGGGCTCTTCTAAGCCAGCCAGTAAAGTCCTTAAACTTTGGGAGGAAAAAGTCTCTCCGGGTTTTAAGTTTACGGTGGCGGCTTTCACGGTTTCGGCCGACAAGCCTAAACTTAAAAAGAACTGACCCATGGCCCCTAAGCCCGCCTCAGTTACGGTTAAGGTTTGGCCCTTGACCGCGTTTTGGGTAAAAAAACTGGCCAGTTCCGAGGAGAGTTCCCCGGTTTCCGCGCCCCCGGACAAGCCCAGAGCCTCGGCCATGGCCAGATCGCCTTCCACTAGGTTGACTTCTTTAGCCACTTTATCTAAGGTCAAAGAGCCTTGGGCCAGTTTAGCTAAGGTCGCCGAGACTTTGGTCGAGTCCGCCCCGCTCGCGAGGAGGACGCGACCTAAGGCCGGCAGATTGTCCCGATTTAAAGTCCACAAGCCGCCTTGGCCTTTGACGTTTTCCAGTAAGCCGGCTAAAATTTTGGAGGGTCTTTCGTGACCGCTTAACTCCCAACCCCGCGCCCCTTGCTCCACTTGGGAGCCGCCCATTAAGGCTTGGCTAATTTGGGTTTGAACGTTCTGAGGCAAGATGGCCTGGGCCTCAAAAATCTCATATTTTTTAACGGTCAGCTTTTTCCGCTTAACCCCAAACTTTTTAGCTTCTTCTTTGGCCGCCTCTTCTTTTTGACTAGCCACCTGAGCCAAGTCGGCTTCGATCCTCTCGGCCTTGGTTAATTTCGCCCGAGCCTCTTTAGCCGACTCTAGATAAGCTCCAAAGTCCGTGTCCTTAAAAGACTCGATCAGATTGTCCTGGGTCAAGTTTATTTCCCGGTATTCAATGGTGGCGGCGGTAATGGCCAAGGCGTTCATAATCAGGGTCCTTTTTTATCTTTCAAAAGGGGAGCCAAGGATTTTTCTTTTGGCTCCTGGCCTATGGCGATAGCAACCCCTGTGCCAAGGCCTTTCTAATGGCCCTTACGCCCCTTTAAAAGCCTAAAATTAAGCTCAATAAAATTTAATTACCGTTTATTTTCTTTAAAAATCCTTAGAAGTTTCTTCGCTAAAACCTTAGCTTTTAACCCCTCAAAATCTCGCCTGGCAAAATCTGCCTCAATTAAAAGAGCGCCCTTGACCCCCGCTTACCTCGGACCAAAGAGGAAAAAATTGCCCCTTTAAGGCGACCTAAAAACTTACGGGCCAAAAAGCTCAAGCTCTTTTTAGCCCCTTAACTAATTGTCTTTTATTTTAGGTTAAAAAGTATCTTTATGGCTTTTTGGCTTAAGCGTTGAGGTAATCTTCAAGGTTTTTTTGGCTTAAACTTAAAGTCAACTTTTGGGGAAACTTAAGAAAAACTTTTGGGAAAACTTAAAGGAAGGGGATTTTTGGTTTTGGGGCCTTTTTTAGCGATTTTTAGCGATTTTTAACAGAATAGATTGGCCCAGTTTTCGCTTAAACTTTTTTAGGAGCCGCCTTCGCCTTTTTAGCTCTAAGCGGCCTTGACGTTTAAACGAAAAAAAGAGTTTTTAGGGTTAAATGGCGAGATAGCCTTTTTTCCGACCCTTTTCCAAAGCTTTTTTTGGGCCTATTTATCGAGGGGCGTGACTTTAAGCCCTTTTTACCTTAAAGGCTCCTAGATCTTTTGGTCCCCTTAGCTTGATTTATCGCGTAACCAGTAACTTGTGGCTCTTTAACTTAAAAAAGGAAGCCCAAGATTTTTTGGTCCCCTTGGCTTAATTTATCGCGCAACCATTAACTAGCGGCCCTTTGACCCTAAAAAGCGCGCCCAAGATTTTTTGGCCCCATATCTTGTTTTATCGCCTGACCATTCACTGGCGGCCCTTTGACCCTAAAAAAACGCGCCCGAGATTTTTTGACCCCATAGCTTGGCACAGAGCTTGCTTAATAGTTTTTAGGCTCGCCCTAATTAGAGCCTTGGCCTAAAAAAAGGAGTCTTCCATGAAATATATCGTTTTGGCCTTAGCCTTCGTCGCCTTGGCTGGCTGCTCCCAAAATCTGCAACAACCTAGTCCTTTAGCCAACCAGGTGGCGGCCTTAAACAATCCACCCGTGGAAGTTTACGCTCCGCCAGCGGTCAAAACCGAAGGCTCCCTTTTTAACGCCGACTCTCGACCCGATTTTTTCTCGGACATGAAAGCCCAAAGAGTGGGCGACATCATAACTATTAATATAGTCGAGACTAGCCGAGCCAATAAGCAGGCCAATACCGCCACCTCCCGGACCAACGCGGTCAATAGCAAGGTCAACTCCCTTTTTGGATTGGAACAACCCGGGGTTTTACCTACGCCCGGGGGCATTAACCTTATGAATGGCTTAGACGTCTCCTCGTCCAACTCCTTTTCCGGGTCAGGCTCCACCAGCCGGACCGAGTCGGTCACGGCCAAGATCTCGGCCCGCATAATCCAAGTCCTCCCCAACCGCAACCTCGTCGTCCGCGGGTCGCAGGAGATCTTAGTCAATAACGAAAAACAATACATTACCGTCCAAGGGGTGGTCAGGCCCGCCGACGTGGCCACCGACAACTCGGTTCAGTCCACTTACTTAGCCGACGCCCGCATTGAGTACACCGGTAAAGGCGACATCTCTAATCGTCAAAGAGAAGGCTGGTTCTCCCGTCTAGTGGGCAATATCTGGCCCTTCTAAAGGACTTTGATTCCTTATAACAGACCTTTAATGGACAGTTGTTGTTTTTAAAAGATTGCTGGCAGATTATTTATATTTTCTAATAAATGTATGATAGATTGTTAATAGTTTTTAGCTTTATAATTAATTTTTAATAGTTATTTGATAATTTTATTGCAAACTTATTATTTTAACTATAATTTTTAGGTTTTATATTAACTTTTTATTTTAAAAAAATTTACCGTTTAGCCACGAACTCTGTATATTTTTGGTCTTAAGAATAAGCCCAAAATAAAGGTACCTCATGAAAAAATTCGCCTTAAGCCTCCTTATGGGTCTGGCCTTAACCTTAGCCACCCCTATCACGGACGCGAAAGCCATCCGGATCAAGGAACTCGCCACCTTTGAGGGCGTTAGGGTCAACCAGATCACTGGCTATGGTCTGGTGGTCGGCTTAAACGGCACGGGCGACAAAGACCAGACCGGCTTCACCCGCCAGTCCTTGTCTAACCTTTTAAAGAGAATGGATTTAACCATCGCCCCTTCGGCTTTAAAGGTTAAAAACGTGGCCGCGGTTATGGTCACGGCCGACCTCCCGCCCTTCGTCAAGCCCGGAACCAAGATCGACATCCTCGTCTCCTCCATTGGCGACGCCACCTCCCTCCAAGGCGGGACTTTACTGGTCACGAGCTTAAAAGGCTTAGACGACCAGGTCTACGCCATGGCTCAAGGGCCTTTGTCCGTAGGGGGGTTCGCCATTACCGGGCAAGCGGCCACGGTGCAGAAAAACCATCCCACCGTGGGCCGGATCGTCCAAGGGGCCACGGTCGAGCGGGAAGTGCCCATTCGGTGGCAGGGTAAAGAGTCTTTAAGCGTTAAACTGGGCCAGCCCGACTTTACCACGGCCGCCCGGGTCGCCGAGGCCATTAACGAAAGTCTGCCGGGAGCCTCGGCCAAACCCTTAGACGCCTCGACCATAGAGCTGTCTATTCCGCAAAATTTTCGGGAAAACTTAGCCGTTTTAGTCGCTGAGCTGGAAAACTTAAGCGTGGAGCCCGATTACGTGGGCAAAGTCATCATCGACGAGCGCACGGGAACAGTCGTGGTGGGCGAAAACGTCAAGCTGTCCACCGTGGCCGTCGCCCATGGCACCTTATCCGTCCAGATCCGCGAAGGAGTCCAAGTCTCTCAGCCCGGGCCTTTTAGCGACGGCGAAACCGTGGCCAACCCGACCACGGAGATTAACGTGGAAGAAGGGGCCGACAACCTCCTTTTAATCGAGCGGTCCACCAACATTAACGACGTGGTCAAAGCCTTAAACGCCATTGGCGTAACCCCTAGGGATCTAATAATGATCTTTCAAGCCATTAAAGCCGCTGGAGCCCTCCATGGGGAGCTGGAGATTATTTAATGGAGTCCGTGGTTAGCCATAACGAGTCCCCTGGCCTTAGCCAAAGGGCCATCCCTTTAAGGAGCAAGACCGTTAGACCCTTAAAAAAGTCCCAAGGAACGACGGTCGTTAAACGCTTAAGCGTAGGCGATCTAAAAAATGGGCAAGACTTTAACCAGTTTTTTAACCTTAATAACGCGCCAAGTCAGCCCCCGCACCCAAGCCCCGATAATGGCCTAAAGGCCGCTGGGGCTATGGCGAACTCCTTAAGAGACGCCGGAGATTTAGCTAACCAAGACCCCCGAACTTTAAGCCGCCTAAGGAACGAGGCTAATAGCGAGGCCAATATCGCGGCCAAGAGCGCGACTAATAACCTGGCCAATAGCGAGACCTCTAGCGCCACCAATAGCGAGGCCAATAACGCCGCCAATAGCGAGGCCCTAAACGTAGCCACTAGCGACCAAGCCATAAGCCCCAGGCCAAAAACCGCGACCAATGAAGCCGCCGCCGCCGAAAGCCTTTTAGCCGAAAGCGCGGGCCAAAGGGCCATGGGTCGCTACTTTGGCCGTAAAACCCAAGGAGCCGCGGCTTCCTTAAGAAACAAAGGCTCGGATCTGACCGAAGAGGAAAAGATCGGCCAATTAAAAAAGATCAAACAGTCGGCCGAAGACTACGAGGGCTTACTCATGAAAGAGATGATTAAAAGCCTAAGACAAAGCCCCTTCGTCAAAACGGCCGGGAGCGAAACCTATAGCGAAATCGCCGAAAAACCCTTTACCGCCGCCTTAACCGCGGCCGGGGGTTTGGGGCTGTCGGAAAAAATCGTCGCCGACGTGGCTCGGCAAGAAGGTTTAACCGAGACTTTAAAAGAGCATCCGGAAATTATGGGCCCTAATTATCGGGCTAAAATATCGCCGTCCCGCATGCGCAAAGCCCCGACCCTTTATAACCAGGGACAATAAGGGCGGGTTCCGACGAAAATAGGCGCCTCGAAAAATAGTCGCCTCGAAAGATAGGCGCCTCGAAAAATAGGCGCCTCGAAAGATAGGCGAAAAACCAATCTCTTAGATTAGTCGAAGCCCCTCTTAAGCTGACCATTGAAGCGTGACCAACCATTATTATTGAAGCGTGACCCTAACCATTATTATAGGCTCGCGACCCTTAACCATAATTATTGAATCACGACCCTAACCATTATTATATAAGCCGTCGGAGGAAAATATGGACCTCGCCATCGTCGCCAAACTGGCCTTGGCCTTAAAAGAGCACCTTGACCGTTACCAAAAGCTAGTGGATTTCCTCAGCGCGGAAAAGAAATATCTTTTAAACCTCGATCTAGACGGCCTTTTAGTCACTAGTCAAGCCAAAGAGATCTTAGGCCGCGAAATCCAAAACGGGATTGGCGCCCTGATTAACAATCTCTCCGACGCCGCTTTAATGCTAGGTCTACCCAACTCGCCCTCGCCCACCTTGGTCGAAGTGGCCAAGTTATGCCCAAAACCTTACGCCAACCAAATTATCGATATGGCCCTAACCCTAACCCGCTTAAAAAACGTCATCTTAAGGGAAAACGAGGCCAATAAGCGCTTTACTCAAGAGTCTTTAGCTTTGGTCAATGGCTCCATCAACGCTTTAACCGGGGCCGACCAGATCAAAGGCGATAGTTACGGCCAAGACGGGTCTAAAGACCAGAGCGTCAAAAAAGCCCGGCCTTCGAAAGTTTCCAAAGAGGTCTAGATTATGGGCGTATCCTCATCCATGTACGTGGCCTTAACCGGCTTAAGAGCCGCCCAAGCGGCTATGGAGACGGCCTCAAACAATATCGCCAACGTCAACACCCAAGGCTACTCGCGGCAAAGGCTAAACCTTTCGACCTTACCCACCCAGTCTTTGTCTTATGGGCAGATCGGCTTAGGGGTTCAGATTGATAACGTTCAAAGGTATCACGACGAGTTCTTGACCCGCTCCCTAATTATGACTGGCTCGACTTTAGGCCACGACGTGGCCTTAAAGTCGGCCATGGATAACTTAGAGCTGTTTTTTAACGAGTCCAATGGCGGCGGGATCAACCAGGCCATGAACGACTTCTTCGCCTCCTGGGACCAGTTGGCCGACGACGCCGACAACAAGCCTTACCGCGAGGAGCTGATCCAATACGCCGACTCCTTAGCCAAACAGATCGCCTTACGTCGAAACGATCTAGACTCTTTAAGACAAGACGTTAATAAAAGGATCGACGACGGGGTCAAGGAAGTTAACAAGCTCTTAAAAGAGATCGCCGCTTTAAACGAGGAAATCACCGTTAACGAGGATCCGACCTTAAACCGCGAGGCCAATGAGCTAAGGGACACCCGCGAAGAACTGACCCGCCAGCTGGCCGAGTATATGAATATCGAGTACTACGAGGACCCCCACGACGGTCAGTGGACCATCACCAGTTCCGACGGTATCCCTTTGGTCTTAAAAAACAAAGACTTCCCCTTAACCACCAACACCAAGAGCAATGGGGACGTGGAGATTCGGACCACCCACAATCAGTACTGGCGCGAGGAGATTAGCCCCTCCATTGACTCGGGGGCCATTGGCGGCTGGCTAGAGTTTCGGGACGTTGAACTAGACGACGCTTTTAAACAATTAGACTCTTTCGCGAGCGGCCTCATCTTCGCCATTAACGACCAGCACGCTCAAGGCGCGGGCGAGGCCCTTTATACCGAAAGCCAAGGGACGACCTTAGTCTCCAACCGGGCCTACGTGGAGATCGATTTTCCTGGGGAGGACAACTCCATTCGTTTAGGGTCTTGGGTCTCCCATTTAACCAGCCAAGAACCGTATAGCCCCTATAATGACCCGGAAAACATTGAGATGCGCTTTCAAAAGGCCACTCAAACCACCTCGGAAATCACTTCGGAGGTCAAGTTTAACGACGACCCGGCGGTTATGAAATGGGAAATTACCGTCACCCTCCCGGTGGACCGGAATGGTCAGATCAACGTCACGGCTAAAGAGTTTATTGATTACGTTAACTCTGAACGCTCTCAAAGCGCCTCGGACGGGCTCAGTTACCTGCCGCCCAGGACCAGTCAGTGGCTCATCGGCGACTTTCTAACCGCCGAAGGGGTGACCGACGTCGGGGAAAACGGTTTAATCTCGTTTGGCGGCTCCATCTACCCGCCGGTTAAAGACCAGTTTTTAACCTTAAGCCGCGAGCTAAAGTACGCTCTCCCCCAAGGCTCCCATCTGTCATACGGGACCGAGTACGCGGAACTGACCACGAATTTTAAACATTTAAATAACGATCTGATCTATAAAGCCTTTAAAAAAGGCGAGGCCGGGGAAAGTCTGGCCGTCGAGTACTTAAACGCTGGGGCCAATCAACCTCTGTTAGTCCAGGTCATTGACGAGGAGACCGGGCAGATCGTTAGCGACCCGAGCGCGGTTCCCGACAACCGTTTAGTCGTCTCGGTCCAATTGGCCACGGACGCCAATGGGTTGGTGACCTCCACGGCCGGAGATATCGCCGCGGCCGTCAACAGCCATTACGTGGCTCGGACTTTAATCTCGGCCGAGACTCCCCTAGACCAGACGGGTTTAGGGGTGGTGACGGAGATGGACCGGACTTTTTTGGATAGGAGCGGTTATTTTACGGTCGTTATTTATCCCGAAGGCCAAGAACCGACTTTTCATAAGGTCACGGTCAATCCCACGGACACGATTAACGACGTGATTGAGCAGATTGGCTTAACTTTTGACGAGGGGATCCCGGGATTAAGGCTTGAAGTGGCCACGGACCGGCACGGGCAAGACAGTTTGCGCCTTATCGCCGACGACAATATCCAGTTTGGGTTCCAAGGGGATAGCTCGGGGGCTTTGGCGGCTTTGGGCTTTAATACCTTATTAACCGGATCTAACGCCGCCAATATTGGGGTGAACCAAGCGGTGGTCAATAACCGGGCTTATTTAAACGCCGGCCACATTGACTCTAACGGAGTCTTAGCCGCGGGGGACAATACTAACGCTTTAGCCATGGCTGAGGTCAAAGACCAGCGCTACGTCTTTTATCGCCAAGGGGAAGCCACTTTAGGCACGGAGTTTAACGCCATTTACGCCGACATAGGAGCCAAGACCCAAGCCGCGACCAGGAGCTACGAGTTTACGGAAAACCTCATGACCGGCTTACAAAATCGCCAAGACTCCATCGCCGGGGTCAACTTAGACGAGGAACTGGCCGATATCCTCCGCTTTCAGTATATGTATCAAGCCTCAGCCAAAATCATTTCCACCATCGACAGCATGATGGAAACTCTTTTAGCTATGAAATAAGATATTTTTATATATTAAAATCTTTACAGTTAAATATATTTATAGATTAATAATCATATCTAACCATATAATTATTGGCAAAAAGGTCAAACGTCATGATCTATCGCACGTCGCAGCGGGGAACATATCGCTCCATTAACACGAATCTCGATCTTTTAAGCTATCGGATCGCCCAGCTCTCCAACAAGATCGCCTCGGAAAAGAGCGTCAACAAACCCTCCGACAACCCCTCGGGGGCGGCCACGATCTTGCGTTCGCGGACCATAATCGCCGAAATCAACCAAAACACGGCTAACGTTAATTACGCCAACACCTGGCTCACCAACACCGGCAATGTCTTAAATAGCGTCAAACTAGCCTTAGACGAGATCTATACCAAAGCCGAGCAAGGGGCGACCGACACCTATAACGCGGAGCAAAAAAAAATAATCGCCGCGGAGATCGACGTTTTGTTTCAGACTTTGATCCAGTTTGGCGACTCCAAGTCCGGCGACGACTATCTCTTTAGCGGACAAGAGGTTAATACCCAGCCCTTTAGCTTAAACTTAAGGGCCCAGAGCTTAGTCGCCGGCTGCGAGAACTCCTCTTTGTGGACTGGGACGGCCAAGACCGCGACCACCGACTATAAGTCGCGGCCGGATCTACCGATTCAGAGTCAGAAGTACCTAGTCGAGGTGGTTCAAGCTGGGGGCATTGATAGCCTTAAGTACGCGGAGCAGACGGGGTTGTCGACCTTAAAAATATTAGGTCAAAACGACTACGGCGAGTACGCCTTAAACTTAACCGCCCAAAGTCCGGCTTCTAACGACGCCAAGATCAAGGTGGTGACGGGCGAGGCTAACGTCTGGTCGACGGGTTCCGCCGCCGCCGACAACCTCATTACTTATAACGCCGCTGGAACTAACCAGCCCGTAACCGTGGTTTATCAGTACGCCTCTTCCTCGGTCGCGCCCACGACGGCCGTCTTTGACCAGGCTAACCAGACCATTAACGTTTACCTAAGCGTCAATGGCGATCCGCCTTATAACTCGAGCGCCGCCTCCTTGGCCACGGCCTCCGACGTGACCTCGGCCCTTAACCTTCTGTCCGCCGCCACCGGGGTCGTCGCCCAGACCACGGGATCGGGGATCGTCGAGTTAGCCAAAGACCAAAGCGTTAACCCCGCGCCTTTAAAAACGACTATTAGCTTTAACCACTCAATAGACGTGAGGGTTAGTAATGGGCGGGAGATTACCGTTTATCTGCCCATTAACGACCAAGGCGAGATCTCGGCCTCGGTCTCCGCCGTAGCCGCGGCCATTAATAACGACCCAGAGGCTAGCCAGCTGGTCGTGGCCACGGCCTCGGTCGTCACTAACCCTTCCCCTTATTACCCGGTCTCCACCGCTGGCCCCATGAGTCTAGCCACTAATTTTCAGAGTTTAATTCCTTCCGACCCTTATACCTTGGCCTTCGCCCAGACCGAGATCGCCGGGACCCATAACGATCTGGTTTTTTCGGTTAAAAACGAGCCCGGCGCGCCCATTGGCTCGGCCGGAAACGCCATCTCCATAGTCTACGAGTACAGTCAAAACCCCTTAACCACCAGCGAGACCACGGCCAGTTACGACGCCTCGGCCCAGACCATTACCGTGACCTTAGGCCACGACGGGCCGGTTTATCTTCTAGAGTATACCCGTCAGTACTCGGACCCCAAGAGCGCGGCCTTTAAAGACGCCAAAGAGGCGGACCGCTTAGCCAGGTTATCGGCGCGAACCGCGACGGCCTTGGACGTGGCTAGCGCGGTTAACTCTTTAAGTAAAAGCTTAGACCCCAGCTTAAACCCCCACGTCCAAGCCACTGTCGCCGACGGCGACAGTGGCTTGGGCCGGGTTTTGCCGACTTTGCCCTTAAACTTAAGCCAAGGTTATAGCCAAGCCGCTCTATTTCGGGTGTCGCAGGACGGTGGCCTAACTTGGGGCCCACCCCAGGCTTTTTCGCCCAGTCAGTTTACCACTGGCCAGACCTTCTACAATAGCCAGTTAGGTCACGCCTCTTTAACCACTAATCTCGCGGGGGCGGCCAATGATTTAGTCTTTACCGCCAACTACTCGGGGACCTGGGGCGACGACGTTAGAATCGAGTTTCGCGAGCCCACGCCCGGGACCACCAACTCCCCCTTGTCGGTGACCGTAGGCCCCGCTCTTTGGAATATTTGCGTCAATCTGGCCACTGACAGCGCGGGGACGGTCATTACCACGGCCAACGACGTTTTAAAAGCCATCAACGACCACCCCGAGGCGAGTCAGCTGGTCACCGTGGGTCTGGCTAATTATCACGAAGGCGGCGAAGGAATTGTTAGAGCTTTAGACTGTACGGCCCTTAAAACATCCCCCCCCTACGAGGTCGAGGGTCGGACTCAGATTACGCCTTTAGGACACGCGACCGCGCTGGTGGCCTTTGACTATAAGCCCCCTGACCAGTCCAGCCCAGATCTGATTTATCAAGCCTTAGCCCATGGCCAAGCGGGTAACTCGGTGGGGATTCGGTACACCACCTCGGCTGACCCTAACCTTTACGCCTCGGGGACCTTATATCAGGATAGAGTCTCGGTTAGTTACGAGTACTTAGCCAACGGCGACCAAGTGGCGGTGGTCCATTTAGCCACCGAGGAATTACCCAGCTGCCCGGATCCCGATACGGACCGCTTAGCCTATAACGAGTGGCTAAAACTATATCCAGTCTATAGCTGCGAGTCTGGTCGAGCCGTCGTTAGCACCGCGGGCGACGTTTTAGAAGCTTTGGTCGCCAAAAACCTGGCCGCCCCGGCTTCGGCCCTGGTCTGGGCTTCCATGGACTACAAAGACGAGGGTTGGGACACCACGGCCAAGGTTGGCCCCACCAATGGCACAATCTGGTTAAGTGGCGGGGACGACTCTTTAAAGGCCGAGGACTACGGGATAAGCCTTTCCTTTAATCCCGACGGCACGGCCATGCAAGTCGGGGATCGATTTGAAGTGGCGGTTGGTTGGTACAATGGCGACCAAAAAGCCTTAGAGGTCCACGCCATGAACGACTATCGGACCCAGATAAACGTCACCGGGGATCAAGTTTTAGGGGGCAATGGCGACAGCGACAACGTTTTAGATACCGTCCAAAGGCTGTACTGGGGTCTACAACATGGGGACACCGAGATGGTGGAACGGGAACTGCCTCACTTAAAGGCGGCTATTGAAAAGCTGACGACCATGGAAACCAACGTCGGGACCCGAATCATCCGGAACCAATTCGTTTTGGGTAACTTGGAAGAGGATCTCTACGCGACGGAAACGACTTTGTCGCAGATCGAGGACGCGGACTTTACCCGTTTGATTACGGATCTGAAAAACGCCCAGCTAGTTTACGAGGCGGTCTTAGGGTCCACTGGGTTAACCACTAAGCTCAGCTTACTAAATTACATCTAAAAGGCCAGATAATGATGGTTTCGTAAAAACCCTGGGGTTAAAATTATAGGCGCGTGGCTCTACTACATAAGCCAATCTGAAACTGTAATGACCACTATACATTGTATATTAACCAATCCTCAAAAAATAAAAGGGGGT
>JAIROO010000088.1 GCA_031257535.1 Deltaproteobacteria bacterium | reverse complement strand
CCATTACAACTTTATATAACTAAACTAGGTATAAGAGTCAATATTGAGTCTTGAAGACCTAGCAATCCCAACAGTTTCATGGTTCCGGGGTGAGCGCCCAGGGTCATGAGTGTTTTAGGGGGTCTTAGGTAAACGACAAAGCGTGATCACTTCCCCCTCCCCATAAGAGCCACCCGCGACATAGTCAAAAAATCATGACCAAAAACAACGGACTAACCAGAGCTAACGATTAGGGAGCGGAAAATTATGGTTTAGCCTTTGAATTTCAAAAGCGCTTCAAAAAGCCAAACCCTAAAACAAAAATTTAAATATGAGCCAACAACTATTAAGCGTCTGAAAAATCTTGAATAAAGAATCAAGAGGCTTTTTTTTTGAATCCCTTAAAAATAAGGCCTCCAACGAAAAAACCAAAAAAATTCAAAACCCAATTTTTTTAGGGTTTAAAGGGTCTCGATTTTTAGCGAAAAAAACCGGCGACTCCTCTCTTTAAGCTATCTATTTTGGCTGTAAATTAAATATAGGTTTAGCCAGGCCTTTTGTCAAGATATAATTTTAGGAAATTACCAAATTTACAAAAATTTTTTCGCCTTTTTATTTACAAATTTTTTCGCGTATTTTAAGGTAACATATTAATAAATATATATATTTGGCCTAGTATATGAAATAATAAATAGCGCATAAAGATAATTCGTATTTTTTAAGGTTAATAAAAGAATTATAAAATTATATATACGATTTAAAATATTAAAACATCAAATTTATTTTAATATAGATAACTTAATTGAAAAAATATAAGACAGCTCAAGGCGCGGTTTTTTTGGAATTTCTTGATTTTTCGCCTCTTTATCGTGGTCTAAAACAATTGGCCGCCATAAAAAAATTTTTTCATTTTTGAAAAAAACTTTTAGGCTCGAAAATTTTAAGCCAAAGTCTATAAGAATAAGGGCGCGCTTATCGCGATCTCCCCCTTTAAGGCGTAAATTTCCGTCGGCCCCAAAAAAACGCGTTTTTAATCGAACGGTTAAATTTCATTAAAGGCAAAAATAGCGAACTTTAGCTTTATTTTGTCTTAATCGATTTTTAATATTTAGGGTAGCCCTTACTTTTATGGCTTTTGTCGAAATCAATCTAAGATAAAATAAAATCTTGTCAAATTGGTCGGCCAACTCCCTTGGCCTAATAAAAAATACAAGTTTTTTTGGGCGAAGACCGTAAGCGACCGTCTAATCGTAACATTAGTATATAGACGTCTTCTGGGAGCCTTAAATAGTCGCCAAAAAAATAAGGCGCGTTTAGAAGGCTTTATGGGCTTGGCGTTTGGGGGCAGCCTCAAAGAAACGACGCTTAAGGATAGGCGAGGCGGGCCAATAAACTCCATTTCGGTCAAAAAAATCTTTGACCAGAATTTACGACGGGCGGGCCTAACTAATTTTTGACTAATTATTCATTAATAGATTTATTTAATAATCTAAAATGATTTAAATGATTACAAATTATCTATTTACTTATTTTCAAAGATCTAAATCAATTTATAGGCTCTTAAAAAAACAATATAGCCCTATAAACTAAAAATTACTGGCCATATAAAGTTAACTAAAAGTAATGGCCAGAAAAATCCCAGCCAAGGTTTAAGCCAGGCGACGGGCCAAAAACTCGGCCAGATGTTCCACTTTTAACTGAGCTCCATTTTTTTTGGCCCCACCGTCTAACTGCATGACGCAGCCCGGACAGTCGGTCGCCACGCTCGTCACCCCGGCCGCTTTAAGGTTTTTCAGCTTATTAGCCAACAACCCTTCGGAAATTTCTGGGAACTTTAGGGAATAAGTCCCCCCAAACCCGCAGCAGACGGCTTCCTCGGCGGACGCTTGGTACTCGGCGGCGGCGGTCAAAAGACTTAAGGGAGCTTCAACCTCGTCGTCCCGCCCCAAATGGCAGGGACAATGGTAACCAACCTTTTCTTGGTCATTTTTAAAAAGACTCGACTCAATTTTAACGACATCCGTTAAGAAAGAGCAAAAATTGATAACCTTATCACTAAACGCCTTAATCTCGGCCAGCGGCAGTTCGTTGGCTAAAAGGCTAAAGTACTGATTTTTTAGCCTCGCGGCGCAGGAGGCGCACAAGGTGACGATATAATCCACGCTTAAATCCTTAAAAGCCGCGATATTGGTTTTGGCCGTGGCTATGGCCGCTTGACGCTGACCCATAGTCTGGACGGGTAAACCGCAGCAGGTCTGCTCAAGGGGAAAAACCACGTTGACCTTGACTTTGGCGAATATGTCTAAAGCGGCCGTTAAGTGCTGAGGATAGATAAAATCTTGAGCGCAGCCAGCGAAAAGGCCGACTGTTTTCCGCTCGGGCGAAAACTCTGGTTTTAGGTCCGGCCACCTGTCGCGGAAAGACTTATCGGCGATGGCGGGTAGAGCCCTAAAACCCTGGCCTAAGCTAAAAATATCTGGGAGATGGCGAATAAAGCGGTCAGTTTTTACCGGCTTTTGGGCGAATTTCCCAAACTTCAAGAGGGCGTGGAAAAGTTTCCGGTTGGCTAAGACCTTACCCAATAGGGCCCCGCTCATGTCAGAGCCAAACTCCTCGTTTAGCCGGGCCCGAATCTCTTGAATAAGACCCGGCAGATCGATCTTGGCCGCGCAGACGTCTTTACAGGCCGCGCAGCCAATACAGTTTTGGGCTAATATATGGGCCTTTTCATGGCCATGAAAGAAGTAAGTTAAAATCAGCCCAATGGCCCCAATGTATACGTAGCCCATCTGGTGGCCACCCACTAAGCGGAAGACCGGGCAAACGTTGGCGCAGGCTCCGCAACGGACGCAGCGCAGAGCTTCCCGACACAATGGATCCTTAAGTAAACGGGTCCGACCGTTGTCCAAAAAAATGACGTGGAAGATCTTAGACTGGCCTGGACCATTGGCCTCGCAGTTGACGGCCCCCGAGATCCAAGTGACGTAAGTGGTTATGGCCTGAGCCGTGGCGTTTTTTGGCAGAACCTTGATAATTCTCAAAGCGTCGTGGATATTGGGGATGAGTTTATCAAGGCCGCAGATGGCCACGTGGACGCGGGGGAGAGTCGTGGTCAGGCGAGCGTTGCCCTCGTTGGTGCAGATACCGATGGTTCCGCTTTCGGCCACCGCGAAGTTGGCCCCCGTGATCCCCATGTCCGCCTCAATGAACTTAGCCCTTAGTTTTTGGCGGGCGACCCGGACCAAATTAGAGATGAGATTATTTGGATCTTGGGAAGAATTCTCGGCGAAAGTGTCGGCCACCTGAAAGCGCGACAGATGGATGGCCGGCAAAACCATATGCGAGGGCCTTTCATGGCGGAGCTGAACGATCCGCTCGCCCAAGTCAGTCTCGGTCACCTCGAACCCCGCGTCCTCTAAGGCGTGATTGAGACCGATCTCCTCGGTGGTCATGGATTTACTTTTAATGATCTTCTGACAGTTGTTTTCCCGCGCCAGGCGAGAAACTAAATCAGTCGCTTCCTTAGCCGCTCCCACGCGATGGACTATGACCCCTTTTTTTGAGGCTTCCTGACAAAACCTCGCGTAAAGTTCCTCAAGACGATCCAAAGACGCGTCTTTAGCTTCGGCGATCTCGGCGATGAGTTCTTTATCGTTTTCATTGGCTCCGGCGAAAATTAAAGCTCGATCGGGCAAATAACGAACGGCGAACTTATCTAAGGTCCGCCGTAAAAAATCGTCGGCTAGGGCTTTTCGCAAAGAGTCATGATAAGATTTTAAATTTAAGTCCGGCACGCGCTATTCCTCCAAAAGCCCCTTAGCTTTTAATTATCCACTATAAGGACGTAAAGTTTTAAGGGCCCATGAGCGCCAAAAACTAAAACCCGCTCAATATCCGCCGTCCGGCTAGGGCCAGAAATAAAAGCCAGATAATTAGGCTCTTTAGCCAAAGCCGCGGTCAGATAATCTTCGGCCTCATAGGAGTCGTAAACTATTTTGGATTTGGCTATGGCGACGACGTGAGAATCGCAAATCATGGTGGCGAGGCGGTCGTCCTCTTTTTGGCCTTCCATAACGCAGGTGCCCGTTACGGCTACGCCTAAATTAGCGACGGAATAAGCCAGGTCAATCCCAGACATATATTTCCGTAAATCAGAACGGATTAAGTTCAAGTCTGTTTTAGCCGCGCCATGGAGGAGATAGGCCCAAGATTTTTCGTCAACCGAAGGCGCGGCCAAGGTAATCGTCGCCGCAGGGGTGGTCTCGTTAGTAACCAAAACCCCTTTGGTTACTCTTTCGGCGGTCAAACGCTCGCCAAGATCGAGGGTAAATCGTAACGATTCCTCGAAATTGTCTAAAAAATGGACCTCGGCGCTAGCTAAAACAGCCTGAGCCCCGAAGACTTTATGGGCCGGAGCTTTTTTATCCGACATAAAACACTCCTCAATCGAGCTAACGGCTTATCGGCAAGCTGTCGGCGTACAACTCGACTACGTGCTTAACGGCGATTTGGTCGTTATTTCGCGAAAGCGTATCCATCAATTGCAGAAGACACGCTGGACAGCCAGTAACCACCAAATCTGGATTAACGGAGACGATATTGTCTCGTTTTCTTTGACCAATGTCTTTCGAAAGGTCGTAATGAAAAAGACTAAAGCTGCCCCCATGGCCGCAGCAACGGTCAGCCTCTGGCATCTCAACGAGCATATAATCAGATAAGCTTCTTATGATCGCCCGGGGTTGATCCGCGACTCCCAAAGATTTTTTTAGATGACAAGAGTCATGATAAGTGACGATCTTGGCCTTAGGAGCGGGCGTCGTTGGCGGAAACTCGACCTTTAAGACCGAGACCAAAAACTCGGTCACGTCTAATGTTTTAACGCTAAGGGCGGCCACGGCCTTTTTTTCTTCCTCAAGATAGCGATCCATAAACCTCGGCCAATTTTCTTTGATATTGGCGGCGCAAGTGGCGCACGGGGTCACTAGGTAATCGAAAGAAGATTTGGCCAGTTCCTTTAAATTATGGGCCGTAAGGCGCAAAAAACCTTGGCTATCGCCCGAGGCTAAGACTGGAAGGCCACAGCAAACTAAATCTGGGGAGGCGAAAACGCCGACCTTATGGTAACGTAAAATCTTGAGCGTCGCCTCGGAAAGGCCCGAAAAAAGTTTGTCCGGCGCGCACCCTAGGAACAAAGCGACCTTAAGGTTAGATGACCCAACCTCGGAGTCGATTAAGCCATGACGGGCGGAAAAACTCTGATCCGGTAAACTCGGAAAACGCCGGTCGCCTATAAAAGGGTTTAATATAGGGGCCTTAAAGGCGTTGACCGTCTGGTTTACCCTTTTAATAAAGAATTTTTGGCCAAAGCCGGATAACCTTATGATGAGGTTAAAAAGTCGCGGCCGCGGCAATATCTGACGAAAGATGAGGCGTTTAATGGGACCTAAGCCTAAGTAACCGGCCACGAAAGAGCGGGCTTTAATAAAAATCTCCATAATTTTTACGCCCGAAGGACAGTTAGTCTGGCAAGACCCGCATAATAAACAGCGATTAAGACGCTGGTTGACGCTTTTCGCGTCCTTAATCGTCTCGTGGGCTAAATTTTCCAATAAAGCGATCTTGCCCCTGGTCACGTCGGCTTCCAGATAAGTGCTACCGTAAACTGGGCAGACGGCCTGGCAAAGGCCACAGCGCATGCAAGAGACCAATAGATCGTCTAAGCTTAAGAGATGCTCAGCCAAATCCTTTAAACTCGCGGGCCTAGGTCGCTCTTGGTCGGGCATAGCTATAAGCCTTTAAATAACCTTTTTCGAGGCGTTAAAGAGATACTTGGGGTCTATAGCCCTTCGCAAATTTTTGGAAAATTCGACCGTCGCCTGGTTGGTCTCCTTGACCATCCACTTGGCCTTAGCCTGACCAACGCCGTGCTCCCCCGATAAAGTGCCCTGAAGTTTGATGGCCACGTCAAAAATTTCGTCCACCGCCGCCTCGACCCTTTTAAATTCCTCAAGATTTCGACGGTCGCACATAATGGTCGGATGAAGATTCCCATCCCCGGCGTGACCAAAAAGGCCAATCTCCAGATTTAGTTTCGCGGCGATCCGGCTCACTTCGCTGACCATAGCCGGAATTTTCGACCGCGGCACGGTCGCGTCTTCCAAAACGGTCGTGGGTTTAGCCCGGGCTAAAGACGGCAAAACGTTCCGGCGAGCCGTCCAGATCTTGTCCTTTTCCTCTGGGTTTTGGGCCACTATAACCGACTTAGCTCCAATTTTGCCGCAAATCTCTTTGTTCTTATTCGCGTCCTCCTCTACCCCCGCCTTATGGGCGCCGTCGACCTCAATTAACAATATAGCCGCCGCCTCAATGGGCAGAGCGACGTTAGCATGAGCCGAGACGAGCTTTAAACACTTTTGGTCTATAAACTCCAAGGTACAGGGCAAAATATGGTTGGCGATAATAGCCGCCACCGTCTCGGAGGCCTTATTTACGTCGTCGTAAATGGCCATCATGGCTTCACTAGCCTTAGGCGGGGGGATTAGTTTTAAAATAATCTTGGAAAAAACCCCTAATGTCCCTTCGCTACTAATCATAAGCCCCCCGAGATTATAGCCGGTCACGCATTTAACCGTCCGGGAGCCAGTTTTGACTAAATCGCCTTTATAATCGAAAAACTCTAGACCCATTAAATAATCTTTGGTCACGCCATATTTAAGACCCCTTAAGCCGCCAGCGTTTAAGGCCACGTTGCCGCCTAAGGTGGAGACCGTAAGCGATCCAGGATCCGGGGGGTAAAAAAGCCCTTCTTTGGCCACGGTTTCCGCGAAAAGACCGGTAATGACCCCCGGCTCGATTACGGCGTAGAGATCTTCTTGGTTAATTTCTAGGATTTTGTTCAAACGGTTAGTCAAAATCACGACGCTATCGCCGGGTTCGGGAATAACGGCCCCAGAAAGGTTAGTGCCCGATCCGCGAATGGTCATCGGCAGATCGTTATCGTAGGTCAGTTTGACCACTCGGCCTAACTGCTCCGCCGTGGCCGGGGCTACGACTAAGGCCGGGGCAATGGGCGTTAAAACCGCGGCGTCGTAAGAATAGGCCAAGCGATCCGCATCCTCAGTCAAGACTTGACTGGAACCGGTGATTTTTAGATATTCCTTTATTAGGGCTTGACTTATCGTCATGACAAATTTACCTATACATAAAGAAAAATTGCCTTAAAAAAATTTTATAAAAAACTATTTAGACTTATGGGGATCGTTAGTTTAATCTGCCTCTAACTAACTAGCGATATAATATAAAATAAAATAACGTAATAACAAGGTTTAAGCCATATAATTTCACTTGTAAAATCCATAACAACAGAACATAATAAAAAATTAAAGGAGATAAGTTACGACTTTAGTAATTTTTAATACAAAATATACGTTATAATATATACATAAAATTTAAGAAATATAATTATTAAAATTTTATAATATCAATAAAGTACCTTAAGCAATATAAACAATATTTTGTTAATATATTTATTGTCTTTAAAAAAATATTAGATTATATATTGTTTTTATAATCAATAACTTTTGGCTAAAGAAAAAAACAGCTAAAAAACGCCAAGTTAATTACTGTATCAAAATTAGTTTATCAAACCTTGGGTTTAAAATCAAGGGGCAAAGGCCGCGCCCATAAAATATCGCCTAAAAACTAAATGGCTATGAGCCGGATATTTCAAACAATAAACTGAAATTATTAGTCATAAATTTATAATTATTTCTTATAATTTATTTAAGCTAGATTTTAGGTTATGTTTTATATCTAAATAAAACCGCCATAAAACAAAAATGTTTTTGACGAGGGCCGACCAAAAAGCTCCCCTAAAATTGGCGAGCCTTTTAGCAAATCCTCTAAAGGACGCTAAGCCCGTTAAAGCCCCTTTAAGGCAAAAAATAAAGGCCTAAAGGTCGCGCCTTTAGGCCTTAAAATTTAATATCCAGCTTTTTGGTGTTAAGGAAGAGAGGATTATTGGTCTAGCCGATCCTTTTTTTTTTGGTGGGATCTGACCGGCTAGACTTGGAAAATTGACCTATTATAATAGGCTGGCTGGCCGCGTGACCAAGAGCCTTAAAATACTACACCACTTGAGCGTAGCGATGGGTGGGATTGGGTCGACCCGGTTTTAAGCAATAAACGTCCTTAACGGTCATGGCCAGACTACTAGCTTGACCCACCTCGCTTAAGACTTTCCGAACTAGGCTTTCCAAATCGGCCGGCTCGCTTTCGACCCGGGCGTTAACCAAGATTGGTCCGGGAACGGCGGGTCGGGCGGCTTTGGTAATGACCGCCGGCCGATTGGAGTCCACTATGTTGCCGATAAAGATCCCTTCTTTACTGGGCCAAAAAACCTTAACGTGCCCCACTTCCATTTTGGCCGCCTTAAGTTCCGCGCCTAACTTAGCCAAAAAGTCGGTCAAAGCCTTTTCCCCGCCCCGGCTAGCGTAATCCGGGTCCACGGCCAAGTTCAGCCAGCCTAAGACCGCCTCGCCATTGGCGTATTGGTCGTAATCGAGCTCAATGAGGTGGCTCCCTGGTTTTTCGGAGCTGGCCAATAAACCGTCTAACCAATTCTTGACCCCGGCTCCTTCTTTAGCCGATAAGGCCGCAACCTTAGCTTTAGGATAACTTTTGGCGAGCTTGGCTAAGAGGTCTTTTTTGGCCTCGTCGCTAATAACGTCGATCTTGTTTAAGACGATTAGATCGGCTTCGGCTAGCTGCTTACCCAAGATATAGAAGGCGTCGCGATGTAAAAGGGATTTTTTCTCGCCTAAGGCCTCTAAAGCCCTCTGGGGATCCACGACCACGGAAAAAGGCGTTAAAGCGTATTTGTCTCGGCCCAGATCCTTTAAAGGGTTAACTACGGTGGCGCTTAAGTCCACGCAACTACCCACGGGTTCGGCTAAAATAACGTTAGCTCCCCATTTGGTTAAACTCGCTAAAGCTTTTTCAAATCCCGAAAAATTACAACAAAAACAACTGCCGGTCATCTCCACGACCGCGGGATCGCCCTCGCCTAGCCAGACCGTGTCCACTAAGCCTGGAGCTTGGTCGTTAGTGACTAAACCGACCTTATAGCCTTGGCTTTCCAGTTCTTTCCGGACCTGGCCTAAAAGAGTGGTCTTCCCAGCCCCTAAAAATCCGCCGACAATTAACAATTTAGGAATTGACGTCATACTCGCCTCTACTTTTTTTGTTTCCAAAAGTCCGTACTGGGTCATGGCCAGGTACAACCAAGCCCCAGTCACCGCCCCTAAACAAGGCGACAAAATATAGACCGTAAAAAAACCGCCAGAAGGTCCGGGAATGGCTATTTGTCCCCAACCTAAAAAATAAGCGACTAGCCTTGGGCCAAAATCGCGGGCCGGATTTAAGCCAACCTGAGTTATAGGAGCCAAAACGCTGATGACCGCGGCCACGGCTAAGCCAATAAAGACCGGAGCCAGTTTGTCTCCAGGCCCGCCGGCGTTTTTGGGGTCAGTCACGCTAAAGACCATCATGGCTAAAATGGCCGTGCCCAAAAACTCGGCGGCCATGGCGTTAAAGGGGGTGGCCACGGAATTGGCCCAGCCGTGCCCTTTTTGGAGACCCGGATGCGGAAAATACTCGCCAAAGGTCATGGCCGAAAGTTCGCTGCCTGGTTGGCCGCGAATAATCCCGTTGGCGGCCTCAAAATGCTCAAGAATCCCTTTATAATAAAGGTATAAAAAAATAGCCGCGACCATGGCCCCCAATAGCTGGGCCACGACGTACCAAACGGCTTTTTTCGGCGAAAAACCCCGCCAAACGACAAAGGCCAAGGTCATGGCCGGATTAATATGCGCCCCAGACGCGGCCCCAAAAGCGTAAATAGCCAGAGACACCGCGATAAACCAAACCACGGCCACCTGCCAAATCCCAGATTGCTGGCCAGCTAAGACGGCCGATTGGACCGAACCGACCCCTAAAAAGACCAGAATAAACGTTCCGGCCAGCTCCCCCCAAAATTCGCGCCGCGAAATCATCCTTCGACCCCTTGTCTTTCGCCGCCTTTGGCGTCTAACTCTTCTGGCGACAACTCGTCCATAAAGCCGATCAACTCGTCGATCTGAGCTCGATAGTCGATCAAAGTCTTTTTCCAAATGGCTAGACAAGCGCGGCCATTATCGGTAAGGCTAAAACACCTTTTCGGGGGCCCCCCGTCATTGGAGATCCAAGAAGACTCCACGTAGCCCTGACTTTCCATTTCCTTCAAACTCCTGTAAACCCCGCTTAAATCCGGCGGGCCACTTTGAAAACTCCCCTGACTTTCCAATAAACGCTGAATGGCGTAACCATGCAGCTGACCTTTAGCCAAAAAAGTCATAACCAAAGGTTTGACCAGCTTGGTTAAAGTCTTGCCAGTACAGGGGCAATCGCTAAAATCCATATCCGCCTCCCCCCCCCAAAAGTCACTAAGACGCTTAAATAAGGGATAAGATCCAATACTGGAGAAGATCCAATAGTAAGGCCAAAAAAAATCCTGACTAAAAACGCGTCTTCCCAAAAATAAGGCACAGCGAGCAAAAAAATACAACATATAGGGCTTAGACTAAAAAATCTCAGCTCTATATCTAACCAACAATCTCCACTATAGGAGTAAGTCCAATATTGGCGATGATTCTTTATAACAGACGTTTAAGGCCTTGTCGAGGCTTTTTTTAATTTTTTTTAGGCCAGGATCTTTTTGCCGACCGGGGGGGCGCGGGGGAAATAATCAGCCAAACAGGCGACGGAGCGAATAGCTAAGGAACTCCCCTTTTGGCCAAGGGGTTTAGGCCAATTTAAGCCAAACCGTAAAACATATTTAAGAATAGTTAATTAGACATAACTTTAGCTGATACATACTGAGTCAATATCTCCGGCCAGGCGTAAACCAAAGAATTATAAGCGAAAGCCAAACTATTCCAGCCGCGCCGCTCGCAAAGAACGTAAAGATGGTAGGCTAAAGACTTAGCCTTCGCGAAATTGGCCCCGATCCCTATGGTTTGGGCTATTTGGGCGCAGGCTAAAACTCCCTTTTGGTCTAAGGCTCGAACTAAAAGGTGGGTGATCCGCCAGACGTTGCTTTCGCTGGGGTCAAGATCCAAGGGCAATTCCTCTGGCTTCAACAGACGGACTTGCCCTCTTTGGGCCTTTATAAGCCGAAGGGCCTCTAAATTGGCCACGGACGAATTTTTGGCGCGAGCCAATTTATCGACCTGACTAAAGGGCATGGTTTCAAAGGCGACCAGAGAAAATAGGCTCAGACATAAAGCGCTGTCGCGATCGATCGACTCGTTAAGCTCCGACAACAGTTGATCCAGCTCCGCGTTGATTAAAGCCAAAGCCCTTCTCACCGAAAGAGGGTTTCCGTCTGGCTCTAAGATCTTGGCGTAGCGAGAATAAACGGCCATGCCTGGACCAATAGCGGCTTGGGCTAAATCCACGGGCGAAATATTGGCCTCGCTCAAATTTAAAATGGCCGGCTTTAACTCGGCTTTTAAACAGTCTAAAAAATCCCGGCGCGTGGTTCCCGTGGCCTGACTTGACCTTTTACGACAAACCAAAACCACGGACGAGGACATGGCGTTAACCCCTAAGCTTAAAGGCCGATTGTTTTTTTCCGTCAAAAAAGGCCAAGACCCGACTATAACGAAACCCGCCTCGATAATGGCCGTTAACATGGCTTCCCAGCCAGTCGCGACCAGCGCGCTTGACCCCTCGCCTTTGAGGCTTTCGCTTTGTTTAAAAGCGTAATAAATGGTTAGAGGGTAGCGATCGTCTAGGCTATGAAACAAATTTTTTAACGCTTTTAGCATCCCGGTCTCAAAAAAAGCTTTGGCCTCTTTTAAGGACCTCCGACCCCGAAAGGGAGTCGCGATCAGCTCGTCGTCTTTGGGAGTTAAAATGGGCCAAAACACGTCTTTATAAATTTCTTTTAAAGGGGGCCTAAGCCAAACGTAAAAAAAATCGGACAAATCGGCGTAACCAATGTTGTCGTAATAAGGCGGATCCGTGGAGATAAGGACGTTATTTAAGTCCGCGCTTTCTTTGGCGTCCTTTAGTTTTACGGTCCCTAAAATCGTGGCTGGCAGATTTTTAAGGGCGCTCGTTAGCCATCTAGCGGCCACGGCGAATCCGCCCGAAGAATCGGTAAAAGGGTTAGCTTCGGCGTAGTTCCAGATCATATTTAACGATCTTTTGCCAAAGGTGTTGCCGATTATTTCCCGACTTGAATGCCATAAACAGAGGCTGGAGTGGTAAAGGGCGATCTTATCGACCATAAGGCTTAAGTACACGGCCACGGCCTCGGCGTAAGCTTTAGCCCCCAAGCCGCCTTGGCTTAAACCTAGGGCGTCTTTGCCAAGCCCACTATTTAAGGCGTCTAATTCGACGCGAACTTTAACGTCGTTAACTAATGAGACTAAAGTCGTTAATAAAGATAACTGGCGGTTGGTAAAAATATTTTTGTACTTATAAAAACCATAGCGGTATAACCGAAAACTTAAGGCTTTTTCTGGAAAATCCGCGTCCGGAGCCTCGGAAGGCTCGAGGATAAGCGAGAGCCGTTCTTGAGCTTGGTCCGGGGGTAAATAGACGTTTTTATTTTGGTCGCGAACGACGATGGCCACTAATTGACTGGCCAAGCCATTATTTCGCCCGGCCTCGCGAATATGGTTAAAACTAATGGGACTTTGACAAAAAAGGCATTTTGCCCCGTGGGAGTTAACCGTGCCTTTTAGGGGCGAAGGGCCAGAAACAATTTCAAAAGATAGTTGGCCTTGGCTAATCTTAGGTCGATAATGCAACTCGCGGCCTTTCTTTTTGGCTAAAACAAAGGAGTTAACTAAAGGGGCCATTTTAGCGCAAGCTGGGTTAGGGCATTTTACCGTCCGCGCCCAGAGCCAGGCGACGACCGGCGCGATGGTCCGCCCATAAGGGGTCTCTAGGGCCGCTTTAGGGTAAAGATGGCCAATTTTATCAAAGGCGAGATCTTGTAAAATTTTGGCGTAATAGGCCACATCCTCGGCTAAACCCGTGGCTTTGGGCCAGGGTTGACCTAAAAGCGAGGCTAAGATTTGAGGGTTAACCGGGGATTGGCCCGCGAACTTAGGGGGGATTTCCAAGATGGCTTTATTAATCGTCACGGCCACGGGATTAAGATCATAAGCGTAAGCCGTAAGGCCTAACCTTTGAGCTTCTAAAGGAATAGAGCCGCCGCCAGCGAAAGGGTCGAAAAAATCTGGGATCTCGCCTTGGGCAGATTTATGGATTTCAGCCCTAACCTCGGCCATGTTTTTTTCGTCGTTTAAATTTTTCCAAGGTAGGGCGCTGGTCAAAAGCGCGAAAAGTCTCTCCCTTTCCGCGTCTTGCGACTCTTTGGTTGGAAAGAGGTCAGGTCGAGACGAGGGGTCGTCGATAAGGGAGGCGAAAAGAACGGCCCTGGCCACGGTTAAAGGCTTTCGCGACCACCACAAATGCAGGGTCGCGGGCCGACCATAATAGGAGTTGAGCTCTTTTTGAGTGACCGCGTTAATGGCGTTTAAGGGTAAGGCCACTTCAATGAGTTTTTTTCGCGCGTTCATTTTTGACCTAAATTGTGGTAATAATAGCTGGGGACGAAATTTTTAGTTAACAACCTTATTATGGTTAAGCCTTTACTTGATCTTGGGGCGGCTATTTTTAGGGTTTGGTCGTAAAATAACGGTCTTTTGGCTGAAGGTCAGACGTTTTAGATTATTTTAACTTTTTTAAAAAATACTTTAAAATCGGCCATACGTCTTTTGGCCCGGTTTTTGTTGGTAATTTTTTGGGGTTTTAGTCTATTTCGCGTTTTTTTATCGCTTTAAGCCATTTTAGCCGTTTTTTTCGCTTTAATCCATGGTGGCCAAAACTTAAAAATCTAGCCATCTTGGCTCCGACTTTTTTTTTAGCCCCTGACCCTTTAAGAGACGAGCGCCATGACCGCGAAATCAGAGCCCGATAAATTGGCCATTATTCGAAAAGCTTTCATTTTCTCCGGCCTTTCGGACGAGGCCCTAAGAAAATTGGTCAACATCGCGCTCCCTAAAAAAATCCCCAAAAATGACCTTCTCTTCCTCCGCGGCCAGAAAGCCGAGGGCTTTTACCTTTTGGGCTCGGGCCAGGTCCAGCTTTTCGTGACCGACTTCCAAGGCCGCGAGCGAGCTTTTAAAATTATCCCCCCAGGCGAAGTTTTTGGCGAAGCGGCCCTTTTTCAAAAAAACGGCTACCAAGCCACGGCTAGAGCCGAAAAACCCACCGAAGTCCTTTTTTGGCCAAAATTAGAAATTATTGAGCTTTTAAAGTCCGACGGCGAGCTGGCTTTGGGCATGATTGGCTTATTGGCCCACAAGCTAGAGCATTTCGCGAGCTTAATTCGCCAGAGTTTGAAGGAAATCGTCCCCAGGGTCGCCGAGTTTCTTTTGGCTTGGCCCCATAAGGAGGAGACCTTAATCGACCCGCCCAAAAAAGCGATTATGGCCAAAGCCTTAGGCGTGACCCCTGAAAGCGTGTCTCGAGCCTTGGGCCGCCTTAAAAAAGCCAACCTCGTCTCGGAACGACCAAGACTCGCCATCGTCGACCGCGAGGGTTTAAAGTTAATCGCGTCCGGCGAATGGCCCCTTGATCCGCCCAAAAACATTTAGGAGGCTAGCCATCATAAAAAAACGCCCCGCCGCCGCCTTAAGCCATAATAATCAAGGCCAACGCTTAATAAGCTCTCGCCTCGCTTTTAAGTCTTTTAACTTTAAAAGCTATTCGGCCGTTCTCTTCTTTGGGGTCCCTATTTTGCTCGCGGCCCTATTTTTGGTCGGCTGCGGGGTCGATTGGTCCAAACCCCTTTTTTCGTCCAGAACCCGCGTTATAGAAGAGCGACCCAAAGGCGAGGCCGAGTTTCTGGCTCAGAACTACGCGGCCGCGGCTCCTTTAATCGACCAAGCCGCAGCTAAAGGCAATCTCAGGGCCATCTTTTACCGCCGGCTTCTTAGCCAAAGAGGCTTAGACGGCGGACCCTTAAAGTTATACTTGGCTCAAAAGGACTTAAACTATTTGTCTAGCCGTTACCAAGATTTGTTACGCTTAGAAAAAGACTCCCCGGCCGAAGAGCGACCTTTATATCAAACCGCTTTAGCGACCCTAAACTTTCTGGGCCTTAACCCCGAAAAAAAAGCCGACTTGTCCAAAGCCTTGGATCTTGCCACCCTCGCGGCCGAGGCGGGTTTTATTCCGGCCATGAATCTTTTGTCCGCCCTGACTTTAACCGCGGCCCAAGATCCTAACGCCGGCTTTTTCGTTGGAGGGGAAAAAGCCTGTTTCGATTGGGCCCAAAAAGGAGCCGACTTAAACGATCCCGTGGCTTTGAGTAACCTCGCCGCTCTCTACCGTCAGGGCTTAGGAAGCGACCAAAACGCCTACTACGCGGCTTCTTTAACCCACGCCGCGGCCACGGGCAAATGGCCAATGGCCAGAGCCCAAAACGACTTGGGCTATTATTACGAGACCGGCTTTGGCGTGACCAAAGACTTAGTTGAGGCCACCCGCTGGTACGGGCTAGCCGCCAAACGTGGCTATCCTTTGGCCTTAACTAATTTAGAGCGCTTAAAGAAAAAGACAAAAGGGCCGGCCAAGAGCGCCGTGGAGATGGAGTACTAAGGGCGGAGCGGCAAAGTGATTATGTCGCCTTTTTTTCGTTAAGCGCAAAGCTAGGTCGTCTTTTTTTAGCTAAGCGCAAAGCCAAAATGTCGCTTTTTAGGCTCTAAAATGAAATCTTACTCCTGGTATTTTAAATAATGGCTAGTGAACGAGAGAATGGCGAAAATTCCGTCTATCTTTAACATGGAGCCTTTCTCGCCCATTGAGTCATCGCGTCAGTCTCCTGCCTAACTTCATATTAACCAGGAGGTTAATTGATGGCCTAAACCATGGGTAAAGCTATCTCATTGTTAAATTATTACGAGCGAAAAATTATCTACTTCTAAATAATATTCAGTTAAGACGCGTAAGTTAAGTTATTATAACCTAATATAAGATTATTTTGTTTTATCTTGCCTTTGGCCAAACCTTTTGGCGAAAAAACTCCAAGCGGTCTCGTAATCCTCTTCCCGATCGACACGATCAAAAGGAGCCCGGTATTCAATGGTTCGCTTAATTGGCCCGCCCGGTTTAGTGTCGTCAGTAACAATTCTGGCAAAGGAGCCATTTTTAGCGTCTTTGATCTTCTCCCACTCTGGTCGAGAAAAGCCAACGCCATTTAAACCTTGATTAGTGGTAAAAGTTATCCGGCCTAACTGATCATACCAAGTATTATTTTCACTGCGTCTTAAAATTGGGAACTGGATCTGGTAAATGGTCTTCAGCTGATCCAAGGTCAGACCCAACTCCAGGGCCGTCAAAACATCGATTTCCACTAAAGCTTGCCGACGCTCAAAGTCGGTCCTAAGTGGAGTCGCGTAGTTCCATTTAGACGTTAACGCGGTAAAACGATCGGAGGCCAATCGGGGGTCAGTTTTAGACCACTCTTCGGTCGCGAAAGAGTCGCGCCATTCTTGGGTCCAAAGTTCGGCGTAATCTTCGGTTAAACAATTTAGGGATAAAGCCCGGAGAACGATACTTTTAGTTAGTTTATTATCAGCTAATAAAGGCATTTTATCGATTAAAAATCGCTCTATACTTGATTTATTTGATATTTTAACTATAAAATCAAAAATTATTGAAGACATAGTCCCAGCGATAAGTGATAACCTCTCTTTAGAGCAAAGACCAATAATAGCGTGGATATGACCGATCCCTTTAGGGATAATAGCCGGATATAATGAACGTTCTAAAGCGCTTTGCGTTCGATACCGGATAAACAAACGATAGTTATCAGTATACTTATCACAAAATTGAGTCTTAGGGATCTTGGCAGCGTAAGAAGCCAGATCGCCTAAGGCGGTATATTTAACTCTTGGGCGATAGTCCGGGGCAATCGATTCTAAATCAATAACGTCATAGTCGCTATTGACCACGCTAACAGAACGAGCGCATTTAAATAATGGATTAGATAGACCTATATTAGGGCCTGAATAAATCGTTTCAAGTGCTGTGGGTTGAAAATTTACATTTTTAGTAATAATATCATTTTTTTGGGAATTTGTTTCATGCCACATTAGTGAATAAAATATTTGTGAACTAATATTATTAATTTTAAAATGATAATTACCTATAGTTCGTAAAATAGACAGTAAAGATTTCGAATAAATAGCTGGTAAAAGAGTCGCCCGCCAATCCGCGTTATCGTCAAAGAGTTTAGAAAATATTTCCAGCTCTTCTTGAGTTATATTTAATAGGCGTAAAGGGTGACCTTTTAAATTCCTTTGGCCCCGCTCGTCTTTTATGAGAGGCAACGGACCGATAACGCTTGGATCATAACAAGCCTCAATTGTCGCGACATCGTACAAATTATCAATAGATTGGAAGGTGACCTGGTCGGAAAGCGGCGGGCTATACACGTTTAAAATAAAAGTTTTATTGTGATGCACGTCGGGAAAAATTTTGCGTTCGTTTAAAAAAGAAAAACGCTTTCGCAAACGGCTATAAAGAGCCTTTCGCAAAAGACCTCCATGAGCGTCGTCGTATACGCCGTTTTCGTGAATAAGCGCGGCTACGCCTTGGTCATTGGTAAACTGAAAAGCTTGGGGTAAAAAACACTTGTATAAATTTGTTTGTTGGCCTTTTAACAAGGGATAATTTTGGGGAGAGTTTAAAAAGTTTTGGGTTCCCGTAACTCCTTCGTACTCGGTAAAATAAAGCTTTTTAGTCGCCGTATCGCGAAGGGCCACCTCGCGTTCTTGCGTGGTTTTAGTGGCGGAATAATTTCTTATGGCGAACAAAGGCTCGCGATCGGC